>NZ_JBHXRG010000068.1:0-1009 GCF_042716995.1 Nocardia sp. NPDC058640 | reverse complement strand
GTGAACATGCCCCACCCGGCGTCGTGCACCGACTTCGCCAACCGGGTCCGGGCCAAGCCCTTCACACACAGGTCCTCGACGTAAACCGCTTGGTTTTCGCGGATGATCGTCGTGGACTGTTTGTGCGCCCAATCCCGGCGCGTGTCGGCCACCCTCGCATGAGCAGCAGCGACCTTGATCCGGGCTTTCGCCCGGTTCTTCGAGCCTTTGTCCTTGCGGGACAACGCTTTCTGTGCCTTGCGGAGTGTTCGTTCGGCGCGGCGGAAGAACTTCGGCGAGGCGATGGTTTTGCCGTTCGACAGGACCGCGAACGTCGTCAAGCCGAGATCGATTCCGACCTCGGAGTCCACCGGCGGCAACGGCTGCGCGTTCACTTCGACAACGAACGACGCGAAATACCGGCCCGCGGCATCCCCGACGATCGTGACCGACGACGGGTCGGCGGGAAGTTCCCGCGACCACGCGACCTTCAGTTCGCCGACCTTGGCGATATACAGTCGCCGGTTCGGGCGCAGCGAGAAACCGTTGCGGGTGAACCGGACCGCCTGCCGGTTGTCCTTGCGGGACCGGAACCTGGGAGCCGCGATCCTGCCGCCCTTGCGCTTCCCAGCCACGGAGGCGAAGAAGTTACGGAAGGCGACGTGCAGGTCGCCCAACGCTTGAACCAGCGCCACCGAGGACACTTCGGCCAGCCACGCCCGTTCCGGTGTCCGCTTGGCGTCGGTGATCACCCTGGTTTGCAACGCCGAGTCCTTGATGTAGGGCAGCCCTGCGGCGTAAGCATCGCGGCGGGCGCGTAGTGCATCGTTGTACACCACGCGTGCGCAACCGAACACCCGAGCCAACGAATCCTGTTGGCCCGGCGTTGGATACACGCGGTAGTTGTACCGGAGCTGCACAAGATCGAATGTACTGTATTGGCCTATGATTTCTACCGACGATTATAGGCGTGGGCGCAGTGTTGTTTCCGCCATGCATGTCCATTTGGTCTTCGTCACGAAATATCGGC
>NZ_JBHXRG010000067.1:0-1079 GCF_042716995.1 Nocardia sp. NPDC058640 | reverse complement strand
TGCTGCAGTGTCTGTTGTTTCAGAAACCGCACAGTGGACGCGTAACATCTTCGTTGTAAGCCCTCGGCCTATTAGTACCAGTCACCTACACCAGTTACCTGGCTTCCAATTCTGGCCTATCAACCCCATGGTCTGTAGGGGGCCTTAACCCATCAAGTGGGAGAGAAACCTCATCTTGGAACAGGCTTCCCGCTTAGATGCTTTCAGCGGTTATCCCTTCCGAACGTAGCCAACCAGCAGTGCTCCTGGCGGAACAACTGGCACACCAGAGGTTCGTCCGTCCCGGTCCTCTCGTACTAGGGACAGCCTTCCTCAAGTTTCTTACGCGCGCGGCGGATAGAGACCGAACTGTCTCACGACGTTCTAAACCCAGCTCGCGTGCCGCTTTAATGGGCGAACAGCCCAACCCTTGGGACCTACTCCAGCCCCAGGATGCGACGAGCCGACATCGAGGTGCCAAACCATCCCGTCGATATGGACTCTTGGGGAAGATCAGCCTGTTATCCCCGGGGTACCTTTTATCCGTTGAGCGACACCGCTTCCACTTGCCGGTGCCGGATCACTAGTCCCGACTTTCGTCCCTGCTCGACCTGTCAGTCTCACAGTCAAGCTCCCTTGTGCACTTGCACTCAACACCTGATTGCCAACCAGGCTGAGGGAACCTTTGGGCGCCTCCGTTACATTTTGGGAGGCAACCGCCCCAGTTAAACTACCCACCAGGCACTGTCCCTGAACCAGATCATGGTCCGAGGTTAGAAGTCCAATACGATCAGAGTGGTATTTCAACGACGACTCCACCAACACTAGCGTGCCAGCTTCACAGTCTCCCACCTATCCTACACAAACCGTACCGAACACCAATACCAAGCTATAGTGAAGGTCCCGGGGTCTTTTCGTCCTGCCGCGCGTAACGAGCATCTTTACTCGTAATGCAATTTCGCCGAGTCTGTGGTTGAGACAGCAGAGAAGTCGTTACGCCATTCGTGCAGGTCGGAACTTACCCGACAAGGAATTTCGCTACCTTAGGATGGTTATAGTTACCACCGCCGTTTACCGGGGCTTAAATTCTCAGCTTCGCC
>NZ_JBHXRG010000066.1:0-1537 GCF_042716995.1 Nocardia sp. NPDC058640 | reverse complement strand
GAGAGTCTTCAACGGAGAGTTTGATTCTGGCTCAGGACGAACGCTAGCGGCGTGCTTAACACATGCAAGTCGAGCGGTAAGGCCCTTCGGGGTACACGAGCGGCGAACGGGTGAGTAACACGTGGGTGATCTGCCTCGCACTTCGGGATAAGCCTGGGAAACTGGGTCTAATACCGGATATGACCACGAATCGCATGGTTTGTGGTGGAAAGATTTATCGGTGCGAGATGGGCCCGCGGCCTATCAGCTTGTTGGTGAGGTAACGGCTCACCAAGGCGACGACGGGTAGCCGACCTGAGAGGGTGACCGGCCACACTGGGACTGAGACACGGCCCAGACTCCTACGGGAGGCAGCAGTGGGGAATATTGCACAATGGGCGAAAGCCTGATGCAGCGACGCCGCGTGCGGGATGACGGCCTTCGGGTTGTAAACCGCTTTTGACAGGGACGAAGCGAAAGTGACTGTACCTGTAGAATAAGGACCGGCCAACTACGTGCCAGCAGCCGCGGTAATACGTAGGGTCCGAGCGTTGTCCGGAATTACTGGGCGTAAAGAGCTTGTAGGCGGTTCGTCGCGTCGTTTGTGAAAACTTGGGGCTCAACCTTAAGCTTGCAGGCGATACGGGCGGACTAGAGTACTTCAGGGGAGACTGGAATTCCTGGTGTAGCGGTGAAATGCGCAGATATCAGGAGGAACACCGGTGGCGAAGGCGGGTCTCTGGGAAGTAACTGACGCTGAGAAGCGAAAGCATGGGTAGCAAACAGGATTAGATACCCTGGTAGTCCATGCCGTAAACGGTGGGTACTAGGTGTGGGGCTCCTTCCACGGACTCCGTGCCGTAGCTAACGCATTAAGTACCCCGCCTGGGGAGTACGGCCGCAAGGCTAAAACTCAAAGAAATTGACGGGGGCCCGCACAAGCGGCGGAGCATGTGGATTAATTCGATGCAACGCGAAGAACCTTACCTGGGTTTGACATACACCGGAAAGCCATAGAGATATGGCCCCCCTTGTGGTCGGTGTACAGGTGGTGCATGGCTGTCGTCAGCTCGTGTCGTGAGATGTTGGGTTAAGTCCCGCAACGAGCGCAACCCTTATCTTATGTTGCCAGCGCGTAATGGCGGGGACTCGTGAGAGACTGCCGGGGTCAACTCGGAGGAAGGTGGGGACGACGTCAAGTCATCATGCCCCTTATGTCCAGGGCTTCACACATGCTACAATGGCCGGTACAGAGGGCTGCGAGACCGTGAGGTGGAGCGAATCCCTTAAAGCCGGTCTCAGTTCGGATCGGGGTCTGCAACTCGACCCCGTGAAGTTGGAGTCGCTAGTAATCGCAGATCAGCAACGCTGCGGTGAATACGTTCCCGGGCCTTGTACACACCGCCCGTCACGTCATGAAAGTCGGTAACACCCGAAGCCGGTGGCCTAACCCCTTGTGGGAGGGAGCCGTCGAAGGTGGGATCGGCGATTGGGACGAAGTCGTAACAAGGTAGCCGTACCGGAAGGTGCGGCTGGATCACCTCCTTTCTAAGGAGCA
>NZ_JBHXRG010000065.1:0-1674 GCF_042716995.1 Nocardia sp. NPDC058640 | reverse complement strand
CCTCGACCGGTCATGGAAATAGGGTCTGACCTGCACCAGAAATGGCGAAAGGTGCTCTGACCTGCGATAATTCTTCTTGTCTAGGGAAGAAAAATCGAGTTCGGGAGCACCCTTCTGGTGAAGCAGTCTACGTCGTGGTACCCGTCGCTGAAAGTTGACGGGCAAGGAACCGGAATCATCTCCCACGCAGGCGCAGTCGGATTGCTCGCGACAGCGTCAGCGGTCGGGCTGGACCGGGCATTAGGCGAACAGTTCGCGCGATGGTCCAAGCCCCTGACCTGCCACGATCCCGGAAAGATCGTGCTCGACCTGGCGGTGTCGATCGCGATCGGCGGCGACTGCGCCTCGGACCTGTCAGCATTGCGTTGCGAGCCCGGCGTTTTCGGGTCCGTGGCCTCGGACCCGACCGTGTCACGCCTGATCGCGACACTGGCCGCTGACGCCCCGAACGCGTTGAAAGCTATCGCTTCTGCTCGCGCCGATGCCCGTGCGGTCGCATGGAAAACCGCAGGCGCCCACGCCCCCGACCACGGCATCGATGACACCGCTCCGCTGGTCATCGACCTGGACGCCACCCTGCTCACCGCCCACTCCGACAAACAACACGCGGCCCCGACCTACAAAAAGGGATTCGGGTTCCACCCATTGCTCGCGTTCATCGACCACGGCACCACCGGCACCGGCGAACCCGCCGCGGCCTTGTTGCGCCCAGGAAACGCCGGCGCGAACACCGCCGCTGACCACAAGACCGTGCTCGCCGCCGCCTTGAAACAACTCCCGTTCCGGCCCGGATATCGAGTCGGCCGAAAGGTGTTGGTCCGCACCGACGGCGGTGGCGGCACCCACGAATTCGCCGCCTATTGCACCGCCCGGCACCTGCAATATTCCCTCGGGTTCACCCTGACCGACACCCTCGTCGAAGCGATCGCCAAGGTCCCCAACAACGTGTGGACCCCGGCCTACGACGCCGACGGCGGAGTCCGTAAAGGCGCGTGGGTCGCCGAAATCACCGGCCTGACGGACCTGTCGAGCTGGCCCAAGGGCATGCGGTTGGTGGTGCGAAAAGAACGCCCGCACCCCGGTGCACAGTTACGGTTCACCGACGTCGATGGTTTGCGGTTGACCGCGTTCGTCACCAACGCTACTCGCGGTCAGGTCCCTGACCTGGAGTTACGGCACCGTCATCGGGCTCGTTGCGAAGACCGCATCCGCGCCGCGAAGGATACCGGGGCCCGCAATCTGCCCTTCAAATCCTTTGCCGCCAACCAGATTTGGCTGGCCGTGGTCGAACTCGCGTTGGATCTGACCGCATGGTTGCAAACCATCGCCCTTCATGACCATCACGCTCGGCGGTGGGAGCCGAAAACACTACGGCTACACCTGTTTTCGTTACCCGGCCGGTTGGCGCGGCATGCCCGCCGAACACATCTACGACTGTCCGCTCATGCACCCCATACCGGATTGTTGACGACCGCGCTGGACCGGTTGAAACCCGACTGACCAGCGCAAATCATTCCTACAACCCCTTGAAAGGACAAATCCTCCGGGCCGTGGACCCGGCAGCGAACCCGCTGACCGGGGCACTACTGGTTGCCCGAAAGCTGCTGATCAGCAGCTTTCAACCAATCCGAAACCGCTCAGGCCGGGCCGACCGCCTGGCGAAAAATTGAGGCT
>NZ_JBHXRG010000064.1:0-2910 GCF_042716995.1 Nocardia sp. NPDC058640 | reverse complement strand
GGCGTAACCAGCATGCCGGACCTATCCGGGACTTCGCGGTCGGCTCGAAGATCCGGCGCCCGGATTACCTACCCAACGTTGCTTGACGCGGCACTGGTTCCTTGCGACGTTCGTGCATGAGTGCAAGATTGCATATCGCCGCCAGATTTCCGGCGCTTGCCGCCTGGCGAAAATACTCCTCCGCTTGGTGCCCGTCTCCAGTGACGTCGAGTAGGGAGCCAATGGCATTGATAGCGGGCGGGTAGTCACCATCAGCTGCGCGTTGATACCACTCTGCGGCTTCAATGAGGTCGCCGCGAGTTTCCGCTAGACCGCCGAGCGTTGTTGCGGCGAGTGGGTCGCCACAATCGGCCGCGCTCCGATACCAACGCATGGCTTCATCTGTGTCGCCTCGTCGAAGGAGCAGCGAGGCGAGATTGTTCATCGCTAAATGCAAGCCCGTGGCAGCGGCGTCGCGGTAATACTGCTCGGCCTCGCCGACTTCTCCGGCCTGTTCCGATATCGCACCGAGGTTGTTGATCGCGAGCGGAAGCCCCAGATCCGCGGCGCGTCGGATAGCTTGTGCCGAAGCAGAGGTGTTTCCGCGTTGATACGCCGTGATCCCCACGGCAAGCACCGTGCCGGAATCTTCACTCTGGACCGCGACCTGCCACATGAAGTCCGAGATCGAGCGAGGCTTCCTTGACTGGCCATCATCCGCAGCAAGCAAGTAATCGAATGGCCGGTAGCCACGAGCGTCGCCGGTCGCGCTACGCAGAATCGGTGCGATACGGCCAACCCCAGCAGGTGGCTTCCGCGCGGCCATGATTGCGGCAACTACGTCATTGTCGGTGACGTCCAGGTCGGGCCGAATCTCGAGCAGCGTCCGCGGGACAAGCTCCGCTAGTAGGGATTCCGGAATCGGCTCTGGCCGACCCACACGCGCCCAGTCGATCACCGTCCGGATCACGGCATGTTGAACGACACCGTCGGAATCTCGCGCGTCGTCGTAGCGCTGCAGCAGTTCACGGGCGCCGGCGAGGACCTCGCCGATGCCGTGCACGGCGAGCCGCTCTTCCGGGTACAAGGCGGCCGCATTTGAGCGCTCGGTTTCATCGGCACTGCTGTGATCAAGAGATATCTCACACGACTGCTCCAGCAGCAGTCGGGTTTCCCGGTTTAGCTCACCGGCATCAGCGCGCAAGCGGTCTCGTTCGGTGGTGCGCAGTGTCGAAACCACCACGGTTCTGCCTTTCCTGGACAGAAGTCGTCGCAATAGTTTCGGAGTCAGAGGGGCGTCATGCGTCACGAAACGCTGCAGGTCATCAAGCCATATAACGAGCGGATCGGAGGAATCACTGATTCGTGGATGCTTCGCCAACTGCACTATTGCGCCAGGAAGCGGAACCACCACGCGCGCGTCGGACAGTCCACGGCGAACGACCTCGAACATCGTGCGAGTCTTGCCCGCCTTCGATGGGCCAACGAGGAGAACCAACTGGCCCAGTGCCAGCGCCGATTCCAGTCTGGAGTCAACCTGATCACCGGTACGGGGCAGGTAAGGATCGCTCTGCCCGCATTGGCCGACGCGGCCGTATGCTGTCGAAGTGGCACCGAGCACATAAGGGTCCAGTTTGCCTACGATTGGAAAATCGCCAGCCGGAAAAAACTCGACGAGTTCCTCCGGATGCGGGAGCGTTGCTGACATGCCAGGACCTGCAGGGTACTGGTGGATCGTCACGTCTTGACGGATCGTGACGTCCCGGCCTCCAGATACGGAGTGGAGGTCGGCACGAAATTCTGGCGATGCCATCGGCGGCGCGGCTGGGTCGGCGGCTACGGCCGCACCACGAAAGGGACCGGCGACCTACCGACTTTCACATCCGAGATATCGATGGCTCCTACAAACGACGCCTCCGATACCCGGACTCCCGCACCTGCAGAGTCCACGCCACAGATCCGCAACGACTCGGCATATACTCGTTTGATTCGCACGGCCACGAATTCCCGCGCCTCCTGCGAATCAGCAGAGGCCAGCAATTCCTCGACGGCTCCGCCCAATCCGTGTTCATCGGTTGCATCGATGAGAGCCCTGGCCACCTCCAGCAACTGGCGGTCACCACCTGCGCCCGCGGCAGACAGGTCTTCGGCCAGGCGATCTCGAACCTCGATTGCGCCCGGGTTCCCTTCGACTGGATCGAGGTCGACGTTGTATCGGCGATCTATCAACTGCTTCAGGTTCGTGTACGCGTCAGCGACGGCACCTTGCGCCGAGGCGGTTAATCCAGCCTTGGCCCCCACCGATATGGCCGTGACGACAACCGCGAGCAATGGTTCCACACTAATTCCCCCGTTCGTGATCCCGCCCGCGTACTCTGCCCTCCCACATAGTAGGCCACTCTTCCAGAGGAGGAAGGTCGCTTGCCTCGACGCACGAATTCCCCTTGCGCCCAAGGGCTATCCCCGGCACGTCAGTAGTGGGTACCGACCCCGTAGCCGCAATCGGGCCATCTGGTACGGCTCGCCGAATAGTGCTGGAGGAGTGTCGAGTTCAGGACATCCAGATCTCCAGGCGGCCCGTCCCGTGTGCTCGGCGACCGACCAGGGGCCCTGCAGTCGGCCACCAACGGTCCGAAAGGGTCGAGATTCAGGTGCGGTCAGCTTGTCTTACTGGCAAGATTGTGGAATGGATCCTGTGACGGCACTGGTAGTTTCGGCGATCGCAGCAGGTTCGGTGGAAGGGGTGAGTGATACGGCAGGACAGGCAGTCAAGGATGCCTACGCCTGGTTGAAGAACGTGATCTCACGCAAGTACACCAATGTGGACGTCTCTGCACTAGCCTCAATTTTTCGCCAGGCGGTCGGCCCGGCCTGAGCGGTTTCGGATTGGTTGAAAGCTGCTGATCAGCAGCTTTCGGGCAACCAGTAGTG
>NZ_JBHXRG010000063.1:0-3288 GCF_042716995.1 Nocardia sp. NPDC058640 | reverse complement strand
CGCTCAGCCTGGCCGGACTCGGTGGGGCGATGACCTCGTGGGCGCAGTCGGCACGGATGGCTGATGGCGGCGTGGTGCGGGGTCCGGGTGGTCCGCGCGAGGACCGGGTGCCGGTGCTGGCGTCCAACGGCGAGTTCGTCGTCAACGCCGCGGCGACGGCGCGCTACGGGCCACTGTTGGAATCGATCAACAAAGACACCCTCAATGTCGGCGGTCGGGACGCGCAAGTTGTTGCCTCGCTGGGTCTTTCGCGCGTCAAACCAGCCCAGGCGTTGCCCGATGTGGCGACCACGCACCGATTCGATCGGTCGACCACGATCAACCTCACGACTACCCAGCACGACAGCGCCTACCTGCGCACGAAAGCTGTTGCTACGCAACGGGATCTCACCTACGCGGCCGGACGGCGGTAAACCGCGGCGACGCATGACCAAGGAGTAGACGATGGCCCGATCCCTGCATGAGGACGACGACCTCGACCCAGACGAAGAAGAACTCGACGATCTCGATCCCGAGGAAGACGAACTCGATGACGACGGCGACGCCGCAGCCGAGGTCGGCGGTGCGGCGGCTGGTGGCGTCGCCGGTGCCGCGGCGCTTGCCGCGGCGGCGCCGATGGGTGTGCCGGCGCGTCAGCAGAAGTCTCCAGGGGGCGCGGCCACACCCGCTCAGACGGGTGGGAAACCGCGTGGTGCGCGTCCGGCACCGGGGAGCAAGCGGCCCGTCAGAAAACCGCAGGCCGGAGCCGGCAAACCGCAGGGCGCGAAGAAGCCTCCCGGCACGGGCGGCCCTGAGGGTGAAGGCAAAGGCCAGGGCGACGATGCCAAGGCGCTGGTGACCGCGCAGCAGGAACTCGGCGTCGCGCAGCAGGCCGCCGACGTCCTCGAGGCCCCGCACGCCACGGCGACGAAGAAGCTGGTCGACGCGGCGAAGGCCGCCGCAACCCGCATGTCGCCCCTCGCCGCCGCAGTCAAGCAGTCGAGCGGTGAGCACAAGAACGCCGCGAAGGACCACGGCGAGCACGAGAAACAGCAAGGCGAGCTGGACAAGGCCCTGAGCGAGGGCGGTCTCGGCACGATCATGAAGATCGTCGACGACCTGAAGCCGTGGATCGACAAGATCATGAACTGGCTGAACAAGCTCAAAGACGCACTGGTCAAGGCATTCGAGAAGGCGCTCAAACCGGTCATCAACTTCTTCGAGAAGGTGTGGAGCCAAACGGTTGTCCCGGCCTTCAAGAAGACCGTGCAGGTGGTCTCGGGAGCGTTCAACTCCGTCGGCGATATCATCGGCAATGTTTTCACCGCCCTCAAGAAGGCGTGCGCGATCGTGCTCAAAGCTGTCGGCGAGGTACTGAAGAAGCTCGACTTCACCATTCCCAGTTGGGTGCCTGTCGTCGGCGGCAAGAACCTCGGCCTGGCCAAGATCGGCGACACCCTGGTCGAATGGTCGACCAAGATGCGCGATGGTGGTGTGGTCCGTGGACCAGGCGGACCGCGCGAGGACGCCGTCCCGGTGATGATGTCCAACGGTGAGTTCGTCGTCAACGCGGCTGCCACCGCCAAGCACCGGGGTGTGCTCGAGGCGATCAACAACGAATCCAGGTCGACCACCGGGTCGGGCTACGCGGCCACCGCGCGATCATTGCCGGTGACCGCTGGCGCCCAAGCCCGGGCGCTGGCCCGAGCCGACCGCCCCCAACTGGCGATCGCCAGCCCGATCGCGCCGAGCGGCGATCGACTCGACCGCTCACTCGCGGTCAACATCAGTGCGCCGACGTCTGGTCACGCGCATACGCACGACACCGCGCTGGCCGCCCGAAAGGCACTGACCTACGCCGCAGTTCGGCGTTGATATCCTCAGTGCAAGGTCAGAATTGCTACGACTCTGGAATTAAGGATGGATATGGAGTTCAAGACGCTCTATAACATGGTGCAGGCTTCATGTTTTGATCGCGCGGAACGAATTCGCCGACTTCCCACCGAGTCGTATATTCCGACGAAATGCTATAGCCAGGTACTCGACGCCTACATCGAGAACGGGTGGCGTGTCGTATACGGATACGATGGCCCCGATGCGGGTATCGACTACAACCGCACTCACCTGAAACGCGGAAAGAGCATTCTCAGATTCAGCTGGTGGCCCGATGAAGGAGGTCGAGTGGCCGGCTCTGAGAGTGATATCGAGGATATTTCCCGGTACATTCGCGACCACTGTGCATAAATCTAACTAAATCTTACACCTCCAGCAGTCGGAGAGCGGTCTTTCGGATCGCTCTCCGACTGCTTTTCTACGCCTTGTGACGGTCCGCATTGTTGTCGGATGTGAAACGCGGCGATGAGGTCACATAGGGAGTGTCGTTGTGACAACCATGGATTCGGACGAGGAAAGCGGTGCTGACCGCCCCGCTGATCGCTCATTGAGTTTCAAGGGCGCCAGACAGTGGTATAACGCCGAGCTCAGGAAGGCTTCGCCACTTGATAAAGCGTGGGAAGATGCCGGAGTTTCGTTAGAAGAACGTGCTAGAAGACTGCAAGAGGTTCGCCATCGAGCGCGCCTCGACTCTCGCGATATGATGAAGAGCCGGCTGGGTGTTCGCTGGCTTCAATTCAGAGATTTGCGGAAGTATCGCAACAAGGATGGTCCGACCTTCGATGGGATGGTGCGGCGCCGAGAGAAGGCCGGACTCTCCGGTGACAGATTGCATCAGTCGATTATCGATAGCTTCGACAAGACGGACCCCAAGACGAATCGGAAATACGATCCCGAGACGGCAGATAAGCGTGCACAAGGCGCAAACGGGAAAGTGGACACCCGCAAACCCGGCCTTGGTGGAAAACAAAAACCGCCCGGCGATAAAGGCAAATCGAACACCGGCAAATCCGGCGCGGCGATCAAGGAGATAAAGGCAAAAGTTACGGCGCTGAAAGGTAAGTCAGCGGCGCTGAAGGATAGCCTCAAGGCGATGCTCGACCACGGCGCCGCCCACGCGAAAATGGTTGCGGGGTGGGCGAAGGCGCCGAAGGGGCTCGCGAATCTCACTAAGGCGATGAAGAATTCGTCGACTGCCGGGAAGAGTGTGCAAGGTGCTACCAAGTCGTGGATCGGTGCGCACGGCAAGATCAACGCTTCGATGATGAAGTCCCCGTTGGGTATGATCGCGTTGGGGATTGCGGCGTTGATCGGCGTTGTGACGTTGATTGTCGGTAACTGGGACACGGTGCAAAAAGTCTTCGAGGCCGTGCGTAAGAACACCCTTGAGCCGGTCGGTAAATTCTTTGGCGAGGT
>NZ_JBHXRG010000062.1:0-3482 GCF_042716995.1 Nocardia sp. NPDC058640 | reverse complement strand
TGTTCCATATCCTCTGAAAACGACACGGTCGTCGCAACCTCTCAATCGAGAGTGTTGCGACGACCGCGTGAACCCGCCTTTCGGTACGGGCGGTTTCGTTTTGTGCGTCGGACGATTTCCGCGAACTCTTTATGGGTATATCTATCGAAGTCAGAGAGTCGCTGGAACGTACAGCGGAACTGTCGCCTATATTCCTCTCGAGCTGAACCCCTGCGAGACTCCTGGACCGCCACGCGGTCAACGTTCTCCCCGCGGCGGCGGGGATGATCCCGACGAGATCGACGCTGAGAGGTGGTTTGCCGCATGACCGATCTGGTGACCGGATTCGAGTCCGACACCTATTCGAGCACGCCCCTGCAGCGGGTGGCGGGCAAGCTGGAGCGGGTTCTGCCGCCGGGCTGGCGGGTCGAGGTCGTCGACCTGCCCGCCCGGGGCGAGGTGGCCGCGCAGCCGGTGCTGCGGGTACTGATGCCCTAGCCGGTCCAGCAGAATGATGTGCACGCGTCAGTGCGGGTGCACGCGTAGGACTGCTATTCGGTCCAGCCCATCGGCATCAGGACTGATTTCTGTTCGCAGAAGGCGTCGAGTCCTTCCGGGCCGTTTTCGCGGCCGATGCCCGAATTCTTGTAGCCGCCGAACGGTGCGGTCGGGTCGAAGGCGTACCAGTTGATCGCGAAGGTGCCGGTGCGGATTCGTGCCGCGACCTCGACGCCGTGGTCGATATCGGTGGTCCACACCGAACCGGCGAGGCCGTAGTCGGAGTCGTTGGCGATCGCGATGGCCTCGTCCTCGGTCTCGTACGGGATCACCGAGAGCACCGGGCCGAAGATCTCCTCCTGGGCGATGGTGCTCGCGTTGTCGACGTCGGCGAAGATCGTCGGCTCGACGAACCAGCCGCGCTCCAGACCCGCGGGCCTGCCGCCGCCGAGTACCAGTCGCGCGCCCTCTGCTTTGCCCTTGGCGATGTAGCCCTCTACGCGGTCGCGCTGCTTTTCGCTGATCAGCGGCCCGAGCTGGGTGGCGGGATCGGTCGGATCGCCGGTCTGCATGGTCTTCACATGCGCGACCAATGCGTCGACGATCTCGTCATAGCGACTGCGCGGCGCGAGAATTCGCGTCTGCGCGACGCAACCCTGTCCACTGTTCATCAGCGCGGAGAACGCGAGCACGGGAATGCCGGCGGCCAGGTCGACATCGGGCAGCACGATCGCGGCCGACTTGCCGCCGAGCTCGAGCGAGACGGTCTTGAGCTGCTCGCCGGCGATCGCGGCCAGCTTCCGGCCGACCGGCGTGCTGCCGGTGAAGGTCACCTTGTCGACGCCCGGATGGCCCGCGAGGTACTCACTGGCCTCGGCCTCGGCGGGCAGCACGGAGAGCACGCCGTCGGGCAGACCGGCCTCGGTGAAGATGTCGGCGAGGATGTTCGCGGTCAACGGCGTGAGCGGTGACGGCTTGAGCACCACGGTACAGCCGGCCAACAGCGCGGGTCCGAGCTTGTTCGCGGCGAGGAACAACGGGACATTCCAGGCGGTGATCGCGGCGACGACGCCGCGCGGTTCCCGTGATACGCGCGAAGTTCCGAACAGGCCGACTCGAGTCTCGTTCCAGGCGAAGGTTTTCGCGAGTTCGGCGAGTGCGTCCAAGGCCGCGACGGCGGGAATCTGGTTGAGTGTCAAGGCCGCTAACGTCGGCGCGCCCATCTCCGCGGTGAGCGCGGCGAGCAATTCCGGCGAACGCTGCTCGATCAGCCGGGCGACCTTGGTGAGTACCTCGGCTCGTTCCAATGGGGGCGTGGATGGCCACGGCCCGCTGTCGAACGCGTCGCGCGCCGCGGCCACCGCCGCGTCGACATCGGCATTCGTTACCGCGGGCACGCTGCCGACGGTCTCCTCTGTTGCCGGGGAGATCACCGAAATGCGGTCACTACCGGCCGGGGTGGTCCACTTACCGCCGATGAACAGACTGTCGTAGTGCATGAGAACACGTTACAGTTGTGCGGTCGAATTGTCTGCAACCTGTTCTAATTCGCTGTGCCGCAACGACTGTGAAGATTGCGAATTCCGACCTGCCGGTTCGCTATTCGGGGAAACGCACTATTGCGTTCCGGTGATGAAAAGGGGATGCTTTAGCTACTGATCAGCTCGCTCGATTCATCGGACATTAACAGCGAATTGGGGAGACCGACTCATGGCTGTGCAAGTGATCGGCCGATCGTTGATGACCAGCGATCAGACCGACCATCAAGCGAAAAGTGTGGGCAGTGGCGGATGGGTTGTCTCATTCCTGCCGGGCCGCACACTCACGATCGAGCAGGCGACTGCCGCTATCCAGGCCGCTGAGGCGGTTGCGATGGTCGGCGCGCTCGCCGATCAGGTCGGCCTGACCACGTTGGAGACCGTCGGCCTGGCGATTCAGGAATCGCCGTGGGACAGGGTATTACCCGAGCCGATTCGGCGGACCCGGCGGTTGAGCTGGCTGGCGTGATCAAGCTTTGGTAGCGACCACTACCAGGTTGCTCACCAATAGCTCTCGGACCAACGGAATTCGGACCAGCCACCAGGCCCACTTCGGGTGGTAACGGGGAAAGATAGTGCGCACGTCGGCGGAAGTCGTTGCCGCCCAGCGCAGTCCGTCTTCCGCCGTCACCGCGAACAGTGACCTGCCGAACCTGTTCTTGGGTTCGCGTCCGTGCTTGCGTCGGTACCGTCGCGCGGCGAACTCGCCACCGAGGTAGTGCCACAGGCCGGTCTCGTGCCCGCCGAAAGGCCCGTGCCACACCGTGTACGAGTACACGATGAGGCCGCCGGGCCTGGTCACCCGCACCATCTCGTCGGCCATGAGCCACGGCTGCGGCACGTGCTCGGCGACGTTGGACGAGAAGCACACGTCGAAAGCGTTGTCCCGGAACGGCAATGCCATGCCCGACCCGCGCACCGAACCCGACACCCGCAGCCCCGCCGCGTGCATCTCCGACGGGTCCGGCTCCACCGAGACATACCGCGCGCCCACGGCGGTGAACTCGTCGGCGAAGTATCCGGGGCCGCCGCCGACGTCCAGGACCACGGTGCCGGTGAGGTCGCGGCCGGTGATGTCGGCGTAGAAGTCGCTGATCAGCTCGGCGCTGTCGGTGGCGATGCCGCCGTAGAAGCGGGCCGGGTCGGACTGCTCGAAGCGGAAGCTGGTGAGCAGGCGAAGCGAGCGACGCAGGGTGGCGCGGCGCGCGAACCGGGATCGGTCACGGCGCGCGACGGGCTGCTCGGTTCTCGGCGGGGTGGCGGTCGACACGGGCAGAGTTTATGGGTTACCCGTTCGGGTGCGGTTGGTGGTGGGAGGTTCGGGGGGATTCCGGGCGGGATTCAGGGTTTTGGTGGTCCCAGGCTGTACGGGCTGTGTTTTGGAGCGCTGGCGCGCTCGAGCGCGGCCCCTGAGGGGCCGCGAGTTAGCCACCGTTGCTGGAGGCTGCGCCTCGGACGCAACGGCGG
>NZ_JBHXRG010000061.1:0-6518 GCF_042716995.1 Nocardia sp. NPDC058640 | reverse complement strand
TGTCAATGGCCATGTAGGTCTCCCCGCTCGCGGTCACGAAACATGACACATTCGCGGACACTAAAACTCCCCAGCGAGTGGGGAATTCCATTGACCGCGGTCATGAGATCTCCCCGTGAACACGACCCGGCAGGACGGGTGTTTCGCTCAGGTGAGCGCGACGACTCCGTTGCCCGAGACAGCTTCGGAAAGCCGGTGGCTGTCGCCGTCGGTGACCACGACGTGTGCGTGGTGAAGGAGACGATCAACGGTCGCCGTGGCCAAGGTCTTGGGCATGATCTCGTCGAAACCCGAAGGATGCAGGTTCGATGAAACAGCCAGGCTCTTGCGCTCGTAAGCGGCGTCGACGAGCCGATAGAAGCCCTCGGCCGCGTCCGCCGAGACCGGCAAAAGCCCGATGTCGTCAACGATCACGAGATCGGTGCGGGTCAGCCGCGCGAAGGCCTTGCTGACCGAGTCATCGACGCGGTGACGACGAACAAGCCCGCCCAGGTCTTCGATGGTGAACCACGCCACCGTCATGCCGGCATCGATCGCTGCTTGGCCCAACGCCTCGGTGAAATGACTCTTCCCAGTGCCCGAAGGCCCACAGACACAAAGGTTTTCGCGTCTGCCGATCCATTCCAACGTCCGCAACGACGACTGCGTCGGGACCGGGATCGAGGACGCGCCCTCGTTCCAGATATGGAACGTCTTCCCGGTCGGGAATTGGGCCCGTTGGCGGCGAGTCCGCAGATTCGAGGCCGCCCGCCCTGCGGCTTCTTCGGCCAACAGCACCCGCATCACTTCGGCGGGGTCCCATCGTTGGGCTTTCGCGGTAGGGATGACCTCGGTCATCGCTCGCCGAATATGGGGCAGTTTCAACGTTTTCGTCAACGCGATCGCTTCGTCGAACGCCGAGGAACCCAACGTCGCGGCGGTCGCGGTCGCGGGAGCTTTCAACCGCGCTGGCGCGGGGGCTTCAAGAGTTGTCATCAGTGTCCTCAATTCGGTGATCAACGAAGGTCGGGGTGGGTGTCATCAGCGGCGCGGCGGCCGAAGCCGGACCAGCCGCCGGTGCCTGGTTGCAGGCTGTGGTCCTCGCCCGCGCGCGAGGTTTCGGCAGGTCCGTCATTGAATTGTTGGTGGTCCATAATCGAGCGCAGGTCACCGTCGGTGAACCGGCCCGCCATGGCGGCGGTGCCCAACGCTCGATCGACCGCGGTCGTGCCGCGTAGCTTCGCCAACGCGACCGCCTCGGCCATCTTCGAGGCGATCCCGCGCGTGCCCTCAGCGGCGGCCTCTTCCAACCACGCCGCCGCGCCCGGCCCGATCTGCAGGAACGCTTCCTCAGCCGCTGTCTGCGGTTTCGGAACACGCAGCCCGCGAGGTGCGTCGGGGTAGTGCTCGTCCAAGATCACCGGATTGCCTGGTGTTGATCGCTGGTGGCGGGCGATCTGGACTGGAACACCGTCGATGATCGCGGTCACGACCAGCTGATCACCGTGCCAACGAATGAACACCTGTCGCCCCGCGTGGGAATGGGGCACCGAGTAACGGACCTGTTCGACCTGGATCGTGGAGTCTTTCGGGTGAACCTGCCGGGTCAGGCCCAGGGCCGCGGTGTAGGGGTGTTCGGGTAGCTGGTGCAGTCGGAACCGTTCCTCGCCCAGCATCTCGATCGGCGCCCGGCGGGTCTCGCGGTGAACCCGGCCGTTGACCTCGGCCATGAACTCGTCGCAGGCCTGTTCGATCTCAGCGAAAGAGTTATAGGCCGGGCGAAGGTTTGTCGCGGTCGGGACGAGGTCGCGTTTGGCGATCTTGACCGCGTTCTCCACCCCGCCCTTCGACGCTGGATCAGCGGGCATGCACGTGCGGATCACTGTTCCGTAGAACCGTCCGATCGGGACGATATCGGGATTGCGGACCGCGATTTTCGCGATATGGGTGGTGGTCACGGTCTTCTCGTTATCGGTCAAGCAATAGGTCGGGACCCCGCCGAACGCGCGAAACGTTTGGTCCAAACACGCGGCGATCGTGGGAATTGTCTTGTCCTGCACCGCGATAACGACGCGGAACCGCGACCACGACAACCACGCGCACCACAACGAGGTTCGCTGATCACCGAGTTTGGGGCCCTCACCCCAATCCCACTGCATCCATAAACCAGGTTCGGGTGTGTTGACTGAACTACCCGGCGTTCGGTGATGATTCGGCGGACTTGGAGCTCCGGGCTGTGGTTGGGTTCGGTCCCGTGTCTGAATCACAGGATGCTCCACGGGATTTGACGGCGCTGAGTGTGGCGCGGATGGGTCGGTTGGCCGCGACGGGTGATCCATGGGAGCCGCATCAGCTGCTCACCGCGTCGGGTGAGGTGGTGGTGTCTGTCGCGGCGTTCTTCGGCGAGCTGCAGGCCGCGGGTCGGTCGGCAGCGACGCAGCGCTCGTATGGGATGGATCTGCTGCGGTGGTTCCGGTTTCTGTGGTCGGTCGAGGTCGAATGGCAGCGAGCGTCCCGGGACGAGGCCCGCGACTTCTCGCGGTGGATCCAGATCACGACGAAACCTGCTCGCCCGCATTGGCGTTCGCCGGACAAGCCTGCGGTGGTGCGGCCGAAACCGACGAACCCGGTGACGGGCAAACGTCCGCCTGGGCGTGTCTATGCGCCCTCGACGATCGCGCATTGCGAGACGGTGCTGCGCAGCTTCTATGCCTTTCACCTGGAAGCCGGGACCGGGCCACTGGTCAACCCGTTCCCGCTGGCGCGGGCCCGGCGGGCACATGCCCATCACAACCCGATGGACCGGTTCGAGCCGCAACGCAGCGGTCTTTATCGGCCGCGGCAACCGAAACGGATCCCCCGCCAGATCGCCGACGAGGTGTTCAACGACCTGTTCACCCGCCTGTCCAGCGACCGTGACCGCGCACTGGTGGCCTTCTGGGTGTCGACCGGTGCGCGAGCTGCGGAACTGCTGGGAGTGCTGAACGGCGGAGCCGACCCTGGGCAGCAGCTGATCACGGTGGTGCGCAAGGGATCTCGCGCGTTGCAGCAGCTACCGGCCTCGCCGGATGCGTTCGTGTGGCTGCGGCTGTACCAGCAACAGATTCACGGCTTGGTGCCCACCGGGCCAGACGATCCGGTTTGGTGGACGCTGAGGCGGCCGTTCCGGCCGCTGAACTACCACGCCGCCCGGGCGATGTTCGTGCGCGCCAACAACTTACTCGGGTCGAACCATTCGCTGCACGAACTGCGACACACCGCGGCCTATCGGCTCGCTCGCGATCCCGACATGCCAATCACCGACGTCCAATGGGTGCTCGGTCACGCCTCACTGACCACCACGCAGATCTATACGACCCCGACCGCAGCCGATGTCGTCGACTCGGTGCTGGCTCACCACCAGCGCCGAACCCAACCCCAACAACCCACCGAGGAAACGACATTGCGGTATCGGCAGGAAAGCCTGGACGTGCTGTTCGGACGGAGGAGGCCATGACGTCCATGACGACGGTTCCGCCGCCGACTGCGGCGCGGACCTGGCAGATCAGTAGCGAGGCCCGCTCCCTGCTGGAGAAGTTTCCGCCGCGACCGGTCCCGATCAGTTGGCCCAGATCACGGCAGACACGCGAAGCGGTCGAATACCGGCTGGCTCGGCCACCATTCCGCGTCGACGATTCGTCGATCCGCTGCCACCGGAAGATATCGCTCGAGACAGTTCTGGACTGGCTCGAGCTCTATCCCGGCGCCTCCTGGCAGCAGCGATGGAATGCCACCGGTATTGGGAGTGACGGTCACAGCGACTGGCGGGCCAAGCTCATTGCCGATCTCGACGCAGCAGGGCTGCTGGATCGTCGCCGGGACTACGTCCGAAACGTTTTGGGGATGGGCATGATTCAGCTCATCGGCGCCGACTACGTTCGGCCGCCGCTGGGCTGGCTGATGGCAACGAGGTCACCGGTTCGAATCGCCAACGAGATGGCCAAGGTCCGCGATCCCAACGGCCTCGCTGAATTGCGGGCCGCTCGGCTGGCCAACACGGTCGGCGATGCCACTATGCTGCCCGCGATCGAGAAGATCGCGCTGATCATGGCCGCCAAGGGCGGCGTGGTCGGTGATGTCGCCGTCGGCGACTGCCTGGAAACGATGCAAATCAGCAGGAAGGTGTTCCCGGGGCCGACGCGTTCGAGCCGACACAGCCCGGTCTTCTATCAATTGCTGCACTCTCTCGGGTATTTCGCTGCCGACGCCCCGGCCACGATTCGCATGTTCAGCCCGGTGTTCGCGGGCCGGGCAACAGTCGAGCAGCTGGTCGACCGCTATCACGTGTCCTGTCGGCCGGTCCGAGATCTACTGGTGGACTATCTGCGGGAACGGCAACCGGGAATCGACTACAACACGTTGACCAGCCTGGCCACCGCATTGGCGTTGTGGTTTTGGAAAGACCTCGAACGTCATCACCCAGGCATCGGTTCGCTGCAGCTGACAGCTGAGACCGCTGCCGGTTGGAAGCAGCGGATCCGGACCAGGGTCGTCCGCATCACCGACGAGCACGGCAATGTCGCGGAGACCACGACGGACCGCGCCGGTGCCGACGACGTGCTGATGACGGTTCGCAGCTTCTATCTCGACCTGTCGCAATGGGCGCTCGACGACCCCGCTCGCTGGGGGCCGTGGGCAGTGCCATGCCCGATCAAAGCCGGCGACGTCCAGCACAAGAAGATGAAATCGCGGCAGAAGGCGCGCATGGACCAGCGCACCCGCGAACGCTTGCCGATGCTGCCCGCCCTGGTCGCAGCCGTCGACCGCGAACGCGTCAATGCCGCAGCCCGATTGGAATGCGCGGCCAACGCAGAGCCTGGCGAGCCCTTCACCGTCGACGGGCTCACCCTGCACCGCGCGGTCATGGGCCGACACTCCCGCCGCGTCTGGGCTGACGATCCCGCCACCGGTCGCCGCCGGGACCTGACCCGCGAGGAAGACAACGCGTTCTGGGCTTGGGCTGCGGTCGAGGTGCTGCGCATGACCGGGATCCGGGTCGAGGAACTGACCGAGCTGACCCACCACAGCCTGGTCCAATACCGGACTCCGAAAACCGGTGAACTTGTTCCGCTGCTTCAGATTCCGCCATCGAAGACCGATGAGGAACGGCTACTGGTCATCGCGCCCGAGCTGGCCGACGTCCTCTCAGCGATCATTTGTCGCGTCCGCAACGACGACGGCAGTGTCCCGCTCGTCGTCGCCTACGACCACCACGAGAAGATCTGGAACCCGTCGATGCCGCTATTGTTCCAACGCGCCGTCAGCCTCGAAGCCCGCCCGATCCCCATCAGCGGCATCCGCGAACTGCTGACCGGTGCCCTGACCCGAAGCGGAATCACCGACGCTAGCGGCAAACCGCTGACATGGGCCCCGCACGACTTCCGCAGGGTATTCACCACGGAGGCGATCATGAACGGAATGCCGCCACATATCGCGCAAATTCTGTTGGGGCACAAGGACATCAACACCACGATGGGATACAAAGCCGTCTACCCGGAGGAAGCGATCAACGGCCATCGGGCCTTCATCGCCCGCCGCCGCGGCTTGCGCCCCAGCGAAGAATACCGGCAACCGACCGAGGCCGAATGGGACGAATTTCTCGGCCATTTCGAACGCCGCCGCGTCGCTCTCGGCGACTGCGGCAGAGCATGGGGAACCAGTTGCATCCACGAACACAGCTGCGTCCGCTGCCCGCTACTGCGGGTCGACCCCGTTCAGCGGCAACGACTCACTGACATTCGCGACAACCTCGTCGCCCGCATCGCCGAGGCTGAACGCGAAGGTTGGTTCGGCGAAGCGGAAGGACTCCGCGTCAGCCTCGCCGCCGCCAGGGACAAACTCACTCAGATCGACAAAACCCTCACTCGACACACCACCGCAGTCACTCTCGGGATCCCCAGCTACCGGGAACTTGCTGGGCGAACCACCAACGCTCAACCGGGAAATCGACCCTGAACAGCGATCTTCTTACTGAAATCCGGCTCGACGGCTAGTTCAGAGAAGTCACCCAGGGCCGGTGGACTCGGCGGTGGCCTCCTCGGAACGACTCTTTCGCCGCGGCGACCGCGCGCCTGGTCGTGCGGGCAGTGCCGGTGAATCCCATCGCGACCAGCTTCTTGTGGACCTGGTCGGCACCGATTCGCCCGTGAGAGGCCTCGATCAGTTCCTCGACCTTGGGCATGTACGCGTCGATCAGTTTCGTGCGTGGGAGCCGGACCGCGGGATCGATCCCGGTCCCGCGCAGCTGCACGTAGCGTCGGACGGTGTGGTGATCGCAGCCGGCCAACTCGGCGGCTTTGCGGTAACTGCCCGTCAAATCGTAGGCAGCCAGAATCTCCATGATCTCCTCATTCGTCTTCACGAGCGGCCATTTTCCAAGTAGCTGGACGGCTGCTCATGACTGGGTGGGGAACTTAGATGTCCATCACCGGGGAGCTTTCATGTCCGCGATTGGGGATGCTTCGAGACCGCGATTGGGGACTATTCCATGTCCGCTGACA
>NZ_JBHXRG010000060.1:0-6739 GCF_042716995.1 Nocardia sp. NPDC058640 | reverse complement strand
ACACCGACTACCGGCGCCCATTCAACACCTTCGCTGAAACAGTTTCGGCAGTTATCGGACTGCATTTCTGGCGGGCCTCGTGAATAATCCTCATTCTCTCTCTCCAAATATTTTACAGGATTGTTGCGATTTCTACGGAAAGGCTAAGCCAGTTCCGACTCAATTCCATAGCACGCGAGCGAAGATGTCGCGGAGTACCGTCCGATTCTTGACGCATAGGTTGTCGGTGTCAGTGGGTGCCGGGGTGGAAGATGCTGCGGGCAACCGAAGCAGGACGCTTACCGAACGATCGTTGCTGTATCCGACAAACGCAACGCAGTCCTCCACGCCCAACTGGGAGGGATTCTTGCCGAAAGTCAACTCGGCTGGATGGCCGAGTTGTTCTGCCATCCATAGGGATTCAGAGTCATGGCCTTGCTTTACACCGCCTTGGGGGGTCCCAATGCCGAGCGAAACTGCCACCGGATCTCGGCGATCCTGCATCCAACTACATGTGTCGATTTTCCCGACGATGGTCATATCTGGTTGCAAGCCTTCGTTGCGCGACGGCGACAAACCGGTTTTGCCTACGATGCCGGACACTTCGGAGGGCGTGGCTAGCGAACACGGGTCCAACCCCTCGAAAGCGACGGGCGGCTGATACCACTCCGAAGGAGCCGCTGTACTTGTGGCCCCTGCGGATGTGGTACTCGTTTCTGCAGAAGGTTTCGGGTCGCTGTCTCCGGAACATCCAGCGACGGTTGCTGCGACTACGGCTACGGCTACGGCTACGGACAACAGCCGTGCCGGACTCTTCAGGTGAATTTGGGTGCACCTCATTCGATTACTCCTTGCCATTAGTAACTTGGCCCAACGAATCGCTGACCGGTGTCACGGATAGTTCGTCAGCGTCCGAATAGTCACCAGGGATCGTCGTATGTTTCATCCAGATCAGGTTGGTTGATGCGAACGGCGGCATCGATCCATTGGCTGAGCTGGCTTGCCTGGCCTTGCGGCGTGGCAGGGTTGACGTTCAGGTCGTCGCAGTTGCGGGTGATGGTGTAACGGCCGTCGTCTGTGAAGTCGTGCCATTCGGTGCTGTGTTGTGCTTTCGGGCGGTCGAGTATGCCGCCGAGATAGAGGGCTGCACCGCCGCGGCCGTCGGTGGGACGGTTGAAGAATCGGCGGGCGCGTTCCGACGGTGAGTTGTGGGCGACGTCCTCGAAGTAGCTGTCCCGTTGGGGATTGAGATCGCGGGTGTGAAACGTGGCTGGCGGGTGGGTTCCGGGGCTTGCTTTGGGGAGGCAGGTGATCAGGTTGCGGGGTAGGTCTTCGGGGCGGCCGAAGTTTACGGTGATGGGGCCGTCGTTGCCGTCGCGGTTGATCTGGCTGATCACGACGGCCTGGAAGTCGGTGCGGGTGGCATGGACTCGATATGCGGCCGTGGTGTTATCGCGGGTTTTGGTTGTACTGCCTGATATTTGGATGCGGAACGTTGCGCTGGTGGCGGTGTCGATCGCGCGGCGGATCATGATGAGTTCGTCGCGGTCGTAGGCGGCGAGAAGTTTCGCGCTGTAGTTGTCGAACTCTTCTTGGTATGGGAACCGGGAGGTGTAGCGCAGGGGGCGGGGGAAGCGGTCGACCGCGTCGCTGTACCAGTGGATCGCGAACTCGTCGGGGTCGAAGGTCCATTCGGTCACTGCGACTCGCCTTCTGGCTCGACGGGGCGAGTTTGCGCGGCGAGAAACTGGGAGCCGATCGCTTGCGGTGTGGCCTTTGCGGTCTCGCCGAGCAGTTCTCGGGTGTTGGCTTCGTTGATCAAGTAGTCGGGGGTTTCGTGAGTGTTCTCGTCATCTTGCCCGCCACCACGGCCCGCGCCGGCGCCCATCATGCCTGGGGCGCCTGCCATTCCGCGTCCCGCGGCACCTGCCGCAGAGGCGGCCGCTGCCGCTGCGGGGAGACCGGCCGCTGCGGGGAGACCGGGTATTGCGCGGCCCGGTGTAGGCACGGCAGCGCCGGGGACGCCTGCCGAAGGGGAACCACCGGACGGGCTGCTCGGACTACCAGGTGATCCCGGCGTGTTCGGGGTGGCGGTGCCCGGCGTAGTCACGGGTGATTCCGCGGCGGCTGCTGCGGTGTCGTCCTCGGAAGCTGTGTCGTCCTTGGCGTTGTCTTCGGTCGTGTCGTCCTCGGACGTGTCGTCGTCTTCGGTGTCGTCACCGTTGGTGTCGTCATCCTCGGTGTTGCCGTCGTCGGTGTCCGGCTCGTCTCCGGGGCCGTTGTCCTCGTCTTCGTTCTCACTGCCCCCGCCGTCACCATCACCCTTGCCATCCCCATCTCCATCGCCGCGGCCACCGGGGATGAAAGATTCGGTGACCAGGCTGGTCGGGTGGTCGAGCACGGGCAGGCCTGCATCTACCGCTTTGAAGGCCTCGACGTACTTGGCATTCATGATGGCGCGGGCTTCTTCTTCATCGTCATTGCGGCCGTCTTCGAACTCGTCGTTGTCGAGCCAACGATCCTTGATATCCCAGAGGTCGGGATCGTCCTTGCGGGGCGGGATCGACGACTTTGTGTCAGAAGAAGACGTAGCCGACGAGGAGATCAATCGGGCGACTGTCTCGAATGCCGGAGTGAGCTCCTCAGCCTTTTTGGTATACGCCGATATCGCGCTCTTCGAGGCCTCGGCGGCGTTACCTTCCCACGCCTCGGCGATCGCCGCGTGCATCCGCTGCCGGAATGTATGCAACCCGACCGCCCAATCCGTTTTCGCCTGCCAGAACACAGACGTGGCGGCGAAAGCCTGATCGACACCGACCGGTTCGAAGCTTTCGATGATCTTGGAGTGGGACAGGTCCTGCGGACGTTCCGTGCGGGGCGGGATCTTCGGGTTCTCGGTTCCGGCCATCAACGACCGCCGGGGATCTGGTCCAGACGTGCGGTTTCGGCGTTGAAGCGAGTGGCGAATGCTTCGTCCTCGGCGATGAACCGGTCGCGGACCGCGACGTGAAGCAGGCGAATGTCTTCCACTGCTTCCCAATGTTCCTTGAGCACGGTGTGGAAGTCGTTGCCGCCCTGACTGCCGTTGGCGATCTTGCGGAACCGATCGGCCATCGTCTGGGCTGAGGTCAGGATCGAACCTCCGTGATCGCCGAATCCCCAGGTCTGGATCTTGGCGACATCATCGATGTTCGCTTGGATCGCCACGATCGTCGTCTTGAACGCTTGGCACTCGTATTCGATCTTGGCGAACTCCTCCGGATCCATCCGAACCGTCAGATTGCCGTTCTTGGCTTCGGTGATCAGCGAGGTCAGCGGTGTGGTGCCGGTCATCAGGGTTCCCTCCCCGGAGCGATTCAGTGTGTTGTTCAAGCACCGGCGGGGATGCTCGGTGCGATCTTCTCTGCCAACGTTCGGGCAATCGTGCAGGCCGGTATGTGCCCGGTGGCGGGAACGTATTCCGGGTTGCTGATGAAGATGTCGAGACTGCCGTCCCGGATGTCGACATTCGCGGTGCAGACGTGGCCTGGCCCGGGCACAGCGGCGTCCTGTTGACGCGAGACGATTGCTTGTCGTCCTCCAGTCGCAAACTCCTCGGCGTCGGTGAAGTTCCGTGCCCGGATCATCTCCAGCGTGAGGTTCGTGGTCCTGATCTTGGTTCCGTACCCGTCACCGTTCTTGTACCCCCACCCACATCCACGCCACTTCACCCCGTTCGGCGCGTCGAGGTTGGACACAGGGTTGCGGTCCGGGCGCAGGTTCTCGGACTCGAACACCTCGACAGGGATCTGAGTGCACGGATCGAAGCCGGTCGGCACGCCAGCCGCGAAGGTCGGAGACGTATTGGTGGGCTGTTCGGGCGGAGAATCCGGCCCGCAAGCGCTGATGACGAGCGCAGCCCCCACAACGACGACGAGTCCATGCCACCGCTTACTCAGTACCCCCGCCATCGTCCCCCGCCGATCCGCTCGACCGTGTGCTGCCACTGACGGTCCGCCTAGTTGATGTCGGGCGAAGGCTATCAACCCCGAATGGGCCGGGCAACTGGTCGGACCACGACTGCCCTTGGTGGGCCTGATCCTCGTCGAGTTGACGGGACAGGTCGACCGGATACGCTGGCCGCGTTGTTCGATTGTTGAATGAGGGGGATCTCCAGTGGCGTTCGCGAATTCGTGGCAGATGTTCAAAACTTCGGCCGCGGTGCTGAAATCGCGCAGGGAGCTGGCGGTCTTTCCGGTGATATCCGGCGTGGCGAGCATGGTGGTGACCGCTACGTTCATCGTGCCGATCGTGGCGACGGATCTGTGGGATACGTCCTCGGTGGCGACGTACGTGTTGTTCGGATTGATGTATCTGGCTACGGCTTTCGTCACGGTGTTCTTCAACGCCGCGCTCATTTCGCAGGCCGACATCGCGTTGCGTGGAGGCGATCCCAGTGTGGCCGGCGGGATCAGTGCCGCGGCGGGGAAGTGGCCACGAATCCTGGTGTGGGCGGCCATTTCGGCGACGGTGTCGCAGTTGCTGCGGATTCTGCAGGACAGGGTGGGGTTCCTCGGGACGATCCTGGCCGCGGTCGCGGGGACCGCCTGGCAGGTCGTGTCGTATCTCGTGCTGCCCAAGATGGTGCTCGATGACCGTGGAGTGGTTGATGCGGTGAAGGATTCGGCGGCGGCGATGAAGCGGACCTGGGGTGAGAACGTGGTCGGTAACGCTGGTCTCGGCATCTTCGGGATCGTGATCGCCATCCCTGGCGTGCTGCTGATCGTCGCCAGTCTCTCGCTGCTCGCCTCGAATGTGGTTGCGGCGTTGGCGGTTCTGTTCCTGGGCTCCGTGTGCCTGATCGTCGGTGCCGTGGTGGTGTCCGCACTGTCGGGGATCTATCAGACGGCGCTGTATCGGTTCAGTGTCGACGGTGTTGTGCCGGTGGCCTTTGTGGACGCGAACCTGGCACAGGCATTCCGCCGGCGCTGATCGTGGTTGCAGCGCCTGCATGTTTGCGCTCCGCGCTAGGCCGCGTGCTACCGGGCGGCACAACACCTTTCGCCAATCCTCGACCATGATGCGACCTGCGGTTCTGCTGGTTACCGACCGGTCGGCCCGAAATGCTATGACGCACAGCGTGCCTCGCGTAACCGCACTCCCCCAACCGTTTTCGGCAGCGAGTGCAGCGGGGGTTCCACGTGAATCAGTGCAGTTCAGGGACGGTAAGCGCGGCGTAGCAGGTTGGGGAGGGGGTTGGCGTTAGGCTCGCCGACGTGACTTTCACTGTCGGTTTCGATCTGGATATGACGCTGATCGACTCGCGTCCGGGTGTGGCGTTGGCGATCGATGCGTTGGCTCGGGAGTTCGATCTGCCGATGGAGGGGGCGCGTTTCGCGGAGCATCTCGGGCCGCCGTTGGCCACGTTGCTCGGGGAGGCGGGGGCGCCCGATGATCTGATTCCGCATCTGGTTGCGCGGTATCGGGAGTTGTATCCGGGTGTCATCGACCGGATCGGTGCGTTGCCGGGGGCCGATGATGCGTTGGCTGCGGTGCGGGCGGGTGGTGGGCGGACGTTGGTTGTTACCGGGAAGTTCGAGCCTCATGCGCGACTGCATGTCGAGCATCTCGGGTGGCAGGTCGATCGGGTTGCCGGGGATCTGTGGGCGACGGGGAAGGCCGATGTGTTGCGGGAGGAGTCGGCGCAGGTTTTTGTCGGCGATCATGCGGGTGACATGCGGGGTGCCAAAGCGGCGGGTGTGGTGGCTGTCGGGGTGACGACGGGGCCCTATGACGCGGAGGGGTTGTGGGCGGCGGGGGCCGATGTGGTGCTCGACGATCTCACTCAGTTCGCGGGCTGGTTGGCCGAGCAAGCGGACCGTTAGTTCGCGAAACAGCTTGTGAGACAGCCTGGTTCCGGAACTGATCTGGAAGCCGGCGCGTTGACCGGTCATGCCGACCGACCCCTACTGGAACCACAACACGCACTACCACCCGTGGGTACTCGATCAGGTACCCGACAATGCCCGCACCGCATTGGATATCGGCTGCGGTGACGGCTTGCTCGCGCGCAAGTTGGCCACCCGATGCGACGCGGTTCTCGGGGTCGACATCGACGACCAGGTCATCGCCGATGCGCCCGACGCACCGAACGTCCATCTCGAGCGTGCCGATTTCCGTGACCTCGACCAGACTTTCGACGTGGTCACCGCCGTCGCCACGCTGCACCATGTCCCGATCCGGGAAGGCATCACCGCACTGCGCCACCTGGTCGCCCCCGGTGGAACCCTGGCTGTGGTGGGCTTGTGGAAGATGCACCCGCGCACCGACTTCCACTATCTGCCGCTGCTGCCCGCGATCTGGGGCATGGATCGATGGCGGCATCGCTCGCTCGGCGGGCCCGACGTCGCCTTGCGCGAACCACGGGAAACCATGGCCGAGATCCGTTCGGCGGCTGCGGAACACCTGCCCGGTGCGGAGATCCGGCGTCGTTTGATGTGGCGATACACGTTGCGCTGGCAGCGACCCCACTGAGACTATTTCGCGCAACCGCCCTTCTCGA
Organism: Nocardia sp. NPDC058640; assembly: GCF_042716995.1. Taxonomy (NCBI): domain Bacteria; kingdom Bacillati; phylum Actinomycetota; class Actinomycetes; order Mycobacteriales; family Nocardiaceae; genus Nocardia; species Nocardia sp. NPDC058640. The sequence continues at coordinate 219 of NZ_JBHXRG010000060.1, read as the reverse complement.
TGATAGAGTCCGGCAGGTTTTCGACGGGGAGGGTTGTCATCAACGTATTGCGAACAGTTGTGTGGCGCACCGAGATCGGGGGGTCGTCGCGATGACCAGGAAACGTAGCGCGCAAGCCCGGACATTCAGGGCCGGGTTAGCGCATCAACTTCGGCCTTCCTGGGGCGCGGGGCGGCCGTTGCTGTTGCTCGATGTACTGCCTCACGATCGAGTCCGGCG
>NZ_JBHXRG010000059.1:0-6785 GCF_042716995.1 Nocardia sp. NPDC058640 | reverse complement strand
AATATTTCTGTGGCCTCCTTCTTTTGTTTATTCGCCACTGGTTTCGGGGTGGCCCCGCCCCGGGGGGCCGGGGGTCCGGCGCGCCGCGCGCCCACAGGCGTACCTGTGGGCTCGCGAACGACCCTGAACTACACGCGGCAGGCCGTATCCATTAGGCATGATCGGGCGCTCTGCGTGGTCACGCTTCGCTACCGCCTCCGAGCGCTGACCGATCATGCCGGGTGTTTTTTACTTGTTGTCGTCGCTGGGACGGAACGCGGTGGTCGCGTCCGCGGCCGGATCGGCGGTCTGTTCGCCGCCGAACGGCTGCGGTGCGGCCGACGAAGACGGCTGTGCGCCACCGTAGGTCGGCGCACCGAACGGCTGGCCCTGCTGGCCACCGAACGTCTGCGTAGCGCTCTCGTCGGGACGCGGCTGCGCCTGCGGTGCCGCACCGTACGGGGTGGGCTGCTGCTGCGGCGTCCCGTACTGCTGGCCGTAGGGCGACTGAGCGGGCTGGCCGTAGCCCTGCTGACCCGGCTGGCCGGTCTGACCCGGCGCACCGTAGGACGGCTGCTGCGCCTGCGGAATCGACGGCGAGCTCTGCTGACCGTACGGCGACGGCGACTGCGTCGGGTACTGCCCACCGGTGGAACCCTGGCCGTAGCCGGGCTGCCCATAGGACTGCTGGCCCTGGCCGTAGCCCTGCTGGCCGTAACCCTGCTGACCGTACTGGCCGTACTGGTTCTGCTGCTGTTGCGGCGCAGCCGGTTTCGGTGCCGGCGCCTTGATGATGCCGAGGCCGAACAGGAAGGCCAGCACCAACAGCACGGCGACCACGAACGAGAACGCGGCGACGACGAACGCGCCCCACTGCATTTCGATGCCCTCGCCCATGCTGATCAACGACACGACCACGCCCGCGAACCCGGCGATGCTCAGTGCCGCGGCGACACCGAGGACGTTCTGCTTGGGCAGCAGCGACAGCCCGGCCAACACCGCGGCGGCCAGAATCAACGTCGCGGCCGAGGCGCCGTTGGACTCGAACATGCTGCCGGTGGAGGTCTCACGCGTGATGCTGACACCGTAGTAGGGCGCGAAGCCGAGCAGGAAGGTGATGACGCCGAGTCCGGCGGCGGCCGCGGTCAAGATGAACGGCAGCCCTTTACCTTGCGAGCCTTCCGTACCGTCCGCGGTCGATGGCGCAGCCGCGGCGGCTCCGGTGCTGGGGCCCTGAGGCGCGGCGGGTGTCGCGGGTCCGTTGTACCCGGAGCCCCCGGTCGGGTATGACATGTCTCGTCGTCTCCTTGTCGAGTCGTGCGCATCGGTCGCGTCGATCTGACTGGTGCGGTGATCCGTTCACTGACGCTACTGCACGTCGGCCTCACGGTCATCACCTAGCGATCCAGCCTGTGGATAAACCGCTACCTTGTGGATAAGTCGACGAAGGCCGCCCAGGTGAAACCTGAAGGCGGCCTTCGACAGTTCAAAAGTGATCAGGCAGAAGCGATGGACGCCTTCTCCAGGATCTCGCGCGCCAGGGCGGCGGTGGCGGACGGCGTCTTGCCGACCTTCACACCAGCGGCTTCGAGCGCGTCCTGCTTGGCCTGCGCGGTGCCACCACCGGAGGACACGATGGCGCCGGCGTGGCCCATCGTCTTGCCCTCGGGCGCGGTGAAACCGGCGACGTAGCCCACGACCGGCTTGGTCACGTTGGCCTTGATGTAGGCCGCCGCACGCTCTTCGGCGTCGCCACCGATTTCGCCGATCATCACGATGATCTTGGTCTCGGGGTCCTTCTCGAACGCCGCGATCGCGTCGATGTGGGTGGTGCCGATGACCGGGTCGCCGCCGATGCCGATCGCGGTCGAGAAACCGAAATCGCGCAGCTCGTACATCATCTGGTAGGTCAGGGTGCCCGACTTCGACACCAGGCCGATCGGACCCTTACCGGTGATGTTGTTCGGGGTGATGCCGACCAGCGCCTCGCCCGGGGTGATGATGCCGGGGCAGTTCGGGCCGATGATGCGGGTCTTCTCGCCCTTTTCGACGTTGTAGGCCCACGCGTAAGCGGAGTCCTGCACCGGGATGCCCTCGGTGATGACCACGAGCAGCGGGATCTCCGCGTCGATGGCCTCGATGATGGCGTCCTTCGAGAAGGCCGGGGGCACAAAGGCGATCGAGGTGTCGGCGCCGGTCTTCTCCATGGCCTCGGCCACGGAAGCGAACACGGGCAGCTCGACTTCGTTGCCGTCTTTGTCGGTGTGCTTGACCGTGGTGCCGGCCTTGCGCGCGTTCACGCCGCCGACGACGTTGGTGCCCGCCTTCAGCATCAGCGCGGTGTGCTTGGTGCCCTCGCCGCCGGTGATGCCCTGGACGATGACCTTGTTGTCCTTGTTCAGGAAGATGGACATGTTCGCGTTCCTTACTTGGCGCTGAAGGCGAGTTCGGCGGCCTTGTCGGCGCCCTCGTCCATGGTCTGGGCCAGCGTCACCAGCGGGTGGTTGGCCTCGGCGAGGATGCGGCGACCCTCTTCGACATTGTTGCCGTCCAGTCGGACGACCAGCGGCTTGGTGGCCGCGGCACCGAGCACCTCGAGCGCGCCGACGATGCCGTTGGCGACCGCGTCACAGGCGGTGATGCCACCGAAGACGTTCACGAACACGCTCTTGACCTGCGCGTCACCCAGGATGACGTCCAGACCCGCGGCCATCACGGAAGCCGAAGCGCCGCCGCCGATGTCGAGGAAGTTGGCCGGCTTCACGCCGCCGTGGTTCTCGCCCGCGTACGCGACGACGTCCAGGGTCGACATGACCAGACCGGCGCCGTTGCCGATGATGCCGACCTCACCGTCGAGCTTGACGTAGTTGAGGTCGTTTTCCTTGGCCTTGAGCTCGAGCGGATCCGTCGCGTCGACGTCGGCGAACTCGAGGTGGTCGGGGTGGCGGTACTCGGCGTTCTCGTCGAGGGTGACCTTGCCGTCCAGCGCGAGGATCTCGTCGTTGGGCGTGCGCACCAGCGGGTTGACCTCGACCAGGGTGGTGTCCTCGTTGACGAAGACCTCCCACAGCTTCTGGATGGTCACCGCGGCGGCGTCGAGCACGTCGGCGGGCAGGTGGCCCTTTTCGGCGATCTCACGCGCGAAGGCCAGGTCGACACCCTTGACGGCGTCCACGGGGATCTTGGCCAGACGCTCGGGGGTCTTCTCGGCGACCTCTTCGATCTCCATGCCGCCCTCGACCGAGCACATGGCCAGGTAGGTGCGGTTGGAACGATCGAGCAGGAAGGAGATGTAGTACTCCTCCGCGATGTCCTTGGCCTCGGCGACCAGGAGCTTCTTGACGATGTGGCCCTTGATGTCCAGGCCGAGGATGTTCTGCGCGTGGGTGAACGCGTCTTCGGGGGTGGCTGCGTACTTCACGCCGCCGGCCTTGCCGCGGCCGCCCACCTTGACCTGCGCCTTGACCATCACGGGCTTGCCGATTTCCTCGGCAATGGCGCGTGCTTCTTCGGCCGTGTCGCAAACACGACCCTCGGACGAAGGCACTCCGTGCTTAACGAAGAGCTCCTTCGCCTGATATTCGAAGAGATCCATGTACTCACCGTCTCGTCTGCGTTGCTATGACAACGACTTGGTTGGAGGACCGACAGGCCGTAGCGACTGTTTGCGGGTCGCTCGCAATGGTCAGCTTGCGGGTCGGTCGGACTGTAACTAGTCACGGGGAGGGGTAAACGACCACGTTCATAGTAAGTGGCGCAGGTCACGGCGATTTAGGGGAGGTCCGAAAAACCGCTGGCTGACGCTACTGGCGAGTAGTTTTCGGGCGATTTTCGATGCCTTGGCAGGTAGGGCCACGTAAAGCGAGGGCACCCCGCCATCTACTACGTTATGTCGTCGACAGACCTCACCCGAGGCATCGGAATCCGGTGAGATATTCCGCCGCGTTACGGTGATGAACGTCACACGCACGGGTAGGTTTCCGACCAGCGCTTGCCACTACGCAATCGCTTCGTTACCGTCAATGCGGTCGAAGTCACAACCAGGTCACGACAACCAGGTCACGACTGGCAAGTCAGGACTGAGGAGGACGACATAGCGTGAGGTACTTCATACGATGAACCACCGCTCCACCCTTCCAGTCGACAATCGCACCAGCTCCGATGAGAATCGGACCAGCTCCGGGCACCGTTACCGGTATGCCGACGAGTACACGTCGCATCCGCAAGCCCGTCGAGCACCGGCCGACACCGCGTGGCCGCAGACCGATCACGCACGTCCCCAGACCGATCGCGCGTGGCCGCAGACCGATAACGCTTGGCACAACCAGAACACGTGGTCCGACGACACGGCATGGACGCCCGCCGAAGACGAGTGGACCGCCGACGAGTCCTATGACACCGGCACTTTCAGCACCGACTGGGCACCCGCCACCGCCGAGGAGACCACCTCCGAGCAGCGCCCCCGCCGCGCCGAACGTCGTGGTGGCGCACACCGCGTCCCCGCACCGCCCGCCGCGCTGAAGGGCCGTGCCGCGGTCATCGCGGTTGCCGCCGGTGCCGTCGTCGCCGCCGGGCAGGCCGCCATGGCCGATCCGGGCCAGCCGGCCAGCGGTCTCGATTACGAAGCCGCGGGCCAGGTCCACGAGATCGCCGCGCAGTCGATGAACACCGACGAATCCGGCACCGGTGCCGCCCCCCAGGTGCTCGAGGCCACGGCGATCGCCGACAAGAGCCATTTCGACGACATCCTCGCCAAGGGCGCCCAGTTCGCCGAAGATCTCGCCGCCCAGGAATCCGCCAAGCTGCGTCCCCTGTTCGCCAAGTTCTCCGCGGGCAACTACACGTCCGGTTTCGGCGCCCGCTGGGGTGTCCAGCACTTGGGCATCGACGTCGCGGGCCCGATCGGCACCCCGATCTACGCGGTCGCCGACGGCACCATCGTCGAAGCGGGCCCCGCGTCGGGTTTCGGCATGTGGGTCCGCGTGCTGCACGACGACGGCACCATCACCATCTACGGCCACATCGACACCGCGACGGTCTCCGAAGGCGAACGGGTCATGGCAGGCGACCAGATCGCCACCATGGGCAACCGCGGCTTCTCCACCGGCCCGCACGTGCACTTCGAGGTGTGGCTGAACGGCACCGACAAGATCGACCCGGTCCCGTGGTTGGCCACCCGCGGCATCAGCTTGGGCTCCCAGCGCGATTGATGCTCGGGTGACCAGCAGCACCCTTCCGCTGCGAGGTGGGCGGGTCTAGCGTTTCAGCTATGGCTGGTACGACGAAGTACACGCAGTTCATCGACCTCTCACCGGAATTGGTGTGGGAGGTGCTCGGGGATCTCGAGCGGTGGTCCGAGTGGAATCCCGGAGTGCGGTCGGTGCGGATGCACGGACCGGTCGCGGTCGGTGCCACCGGCGATTACGTGCCCAACGGGGATTTCTCGGCGCGAATCCACGGGCGTTTCGGAAAGCCGTTCACCGTCAGCACTTTCGAACCTCATCGTGAGCTCGCCATCGAGCAGCCCGAACCCGCGGGCACCATGCACCTGTCCTGGCGACTGGCGCCCCGCGACGGCGGCACGGAGATCACCCAGGCCCTGCGCTTCACCGGCCCGTCCGCCACCGCGGCCCGCACCGTCGTTCGCCCCTTCATCGAAACCGATGCGCGCGTGAACTTCTCGCGCCTGGCCCGCCTGGCAGGCCTGGCCCCCGCCGACGATGCCCTCAACGTCGTGATCGCGGGCGGCACCGGCGCACTCGGCCTGCAGATCGCCGCCGACCTGACCTGCCGAGGCCAACGCGTCACTCTGCTGACCCGCCGCCGCAACCCGAAACTGCCGTTCCGCCAAACAGAATGGGACGGCCGTTCGATCGGCGCCTGGTCCGCCGAACTGCGCGAACCCGGCCGCCTGGCCGTGATCAACCTCGCCGGGAAGTTGGTCGACTGCCGACCGACCGAACGCAATGTGGCCGAACTCCGTTCCAGCCGAGTCGATTCCACCACCGCCCTGGTAGCAGCGGCGAGCCTGCGCGACACCCCCGTCGACTACTGGGTCCAGGCCAGCACCACCGCCATCTGGTCCGACGCGGGCGAAACCCGTTGCACCGAAACAACACCCATCCCGGTCGGCCTACCCCAGATGACCGGCGTAGCCCAACCCTGGGAAGCAGCCTTCGACCCCGCCCGCGCCGACCACTGGACGATCCTGCGCACGTCCATCGTCCTGGACCCCGACGCCCCCGCCCTCAAACGCCTGGCCCAACTCACCAGGGCAGGCCTGGGCGGCCGAGTAGGCCCGGGCAATCAATGGTTCAGCTGGATCCACATCGAAGACTGGCTGGCCATAGTCCGAGCCACCCTGGGCATGGACCCCGACGTCACCCTGCCCAACGGCATCCTCGTAGCCGCCACCGAATTCCCGGTCCGCAACACCGAACTCATGTCCACCCTCCGCACAACCCTGCACCGCCCCCCATCACCACCCACCCCAAAGGCCGTGCTCACCATCGGCGCAGTAGCCCTGCGCACCGACCCAGCACTCGGTCTAACGGGCCGCCACGCCACCTCCGAAGTCCTCCACAAAGCAGGCTTCACCTTCCAGTACCCCACCCTCGACGAGGCAATAACAGACCTCTTCCCCCACTAACCCCACCACCCTGCACACCCCAAATCGGCCATGACCGCACTCCCAGCCCGCACACCCGACCCATTGGGAGGGTCCGCCGCGCAGCGGCGTAGCGGCCCGGCCGCGAGTTAGCCGCCGTTGCGTCCGAGGCGAAGCCTCCAGCAACGGTGGCTAACTC
>NZ_JBHXRG010000058.1:0-9228 GCF_042716995.1 Nocardia sp. NPDC058640 | reverse complement strand
ACGGTTGCTTGAGGCTGCGCCTCGGACGCAACGGCGGCTAACTCGCGGCCGGGCCGCTACGGCCACTGCGTGGCCGCTGCTCCCTATGGGTCGCAGGTGCGGGGCTGGGAGTGCGGTAGGTGGCGGGTTTGGGGCGAGGTGTGTGGTTGGGGTGTGCGGTGTGGGGCGCTTCGGGGTGTGCGGTGTGGGGTTCAGGTCAGGCGGATTTCGGCTGCGGCGCGGCCGAAGAGCTTGCGGCCCTCGGAGATTCCGCTCAGCAGGACCGTTGCCGCGCGGCGGTCGGGGTCTACCGACTTGACCTTGCCGGAGAACTCGATCACGCCTGCGTCGGTGGGGGGAACTGGGACGAAACCGGAGAAGCGGACGCTGAGCTTTTCGATGGCGGTCGGGTCGCCCAGCCAGTCGGTGAGGTACTGCGCGGCCAGGCCCATGGTGAGCAGGCCGTGCGCGACAACCGTTGGTAGACCTGCCAATTCGGCGGCGCGGTCGCTGAAGTGGATGGGGTTGGGGTCGCCGGACACGCCCGCGTAGTTGGCCAGGTCGCCGCGGGTGAGGCGGGCGGTGGCGGGGGGAAGTTCGGTGCCCTTGGTGAGGGTGTCGAATTCGGGGGTGGTGTTGACGGGCGCGGCCTCGTGCGGGGGCAGCGCGCGGGCGGGGCCGGTGCGGCGGATCAGCAGGTCGTGCGTGCCGACACCGGCGACAGTGTCGGGGCGCGGGTGCATGCTGATGTTCTCGACGGCCTCGACGATATTGGGGTCCACGTCCATGCCGCGGCGGGCCACGATGGTGGTGGTGCCCTGCACCGCGACCTGGTCGTGCTGGTTCACCAGCTTGAAGCCGACGTTGATGAAGTCGTTGTCGCCGAACTGGCGGATCGACTCGATCTCGATCTCGGTGCTGATCCGGTCGCCCGCCAGCATCGGGTGGAACAGCTCGAACACCTGGTCGGTCTGCAGCACCTGCGACAGGTCGTACTCGGTGAGCACGCTGTCGAGCAGGGCGCGGGTGGCGCTCATGCCGATCACCGACGCGAAGGTCGGCGGGGCGATCACGCCGTCGTAGCCGAGCTTGCGCGCGTCGACTTCGTGCTGGTGGGCGGGGTGCAGGTTCTGCACGGCCCTGGCGAATTCTCGGATCTTCTCGCGGCCCACTTCGTAGTGGTCACGGAAGCCGAAGCGCTGACCAACCAGCGTCGCATCCGGGACCACAGCGTCGATGTCCGGCTGCTCCACTGTCTGTTCCGTGCTCATGATCCGGAAAACTTTACTTGTTTACCCATCTGGATCACCAGTTATGTGTGACCCGTCATAGCAGGCACAAGTGTCCGCTACGACGGGTCGACACCGATCAGGGAGTTCCGGCGGGGTCGCACACCTTCCAGCTGCCGTCGGTGCGCTGCAGGTCGAACGTGCGCGCGGTCCGCTTCGACGGATCCGCCGAGGTGTACACCGTGGCCTGCGCCAACGCCGTATCGCCGGTGATCCGCACCGCGTCCACACTGTCGACCACCGGAATCGACCCGCGTTCGGTCGACGCCTTGTGCACGCCGTCGAACTTGTCCGGCTCGATCCCCTGGTAGAAGTCGTGCAGCTGCCCGCACGTGCTGGCCCGCAACTCCTCGAGATCACCGGACTGCAGCGCATCGGTGTAATCCCCGATCACCGCCCGCACCTGCCCCTCGGGCGAGGAATCCGTACCACCCATCACCGCGAAAGCACCCGCGATCAAGGCGACAACGAGCACCACGCCCGCACCGGCCATCAACAACAACTTCTTGGACTTACCCCCGGCCTTCCCAGGCTCACCCTGCTCCGCCCCGACCCGCTGCGGCGGCGCCACCTGCCGAGGCCCCTCGGCCAACTGATTCGCGGGCCGAGTCGGCTGAATATCGGCAGGCGAAGGCGCCGACCCACCCGCACGCTGCGGGGCACCCGGCCCACGCGGCGGCGAAGGCTGCGTCTCCTCGACGTCCTTGTCCGCACCGGCAGCCTGCATCCCCGCAGCTCCCAGCCTGGCAGCCGGCGGATCGAACTGCTTGGAGCCGACGGGCCCCGGGTTGCCGGGTCCCTGCTTCGCGAATGCCGAAGGCCCTTGATTGCCGACACCGGGTGCCTGCTGTTTCGAAGCGTCAGACCCAGGCCTGCCCGGCCCGGAAAGACCTTGCTGCCCGTGCCCCTGTTGTCCGGAACCCTGTTGTCCGGAACCCTGCGGGCCGGGTCCCTGCTGACCGGGGCCCTGCTGACCGGAGCTTTGCTGGCCGGGACCGCCCGACCTGTTCGGTCCAACGCCCTGCTGACCGGGCCCTTGTCGACCACCTGCGGAAGGTCCCTGCTGCCCGAGCGCGCCGACTCCATGCTGTCCCGGACCGCCGGGACGCTGACCTTGACCGCCGGGTCCTTGCTGGCTTTGACCGCCGGGTCCCTGTTGACCCGGACCACCGGGTCCTCGCATGCCGGGTCCCTGTTGACCCGGACCACCGGGTCCTTGCTGGCCGGGACCGCTAGGCCCCTGCTGACCCGGACCACCGGGCCCCTGCTGACCAGCTTGCCGCGGCCCACCCGGCCGACGCGGCGTATTCGGCGGCGGCGTCATCACGGGCCGCCCACCCGCAGGCTTCACCCGATCCGTCGCACCAGCACCAGCGGCCTGCGCTCGCTGCACCGGGACCGCGGTCGTCGGCGCATCCGCCGAATTCACGATCCGCATCGCCACGGTCTGATCCTCCGAACCCGGACCAACCCCCTTCGGCGAACCGGTCTTGAAGTTCTCCGTCGCATCGGCATCGACAGGCTTACCGCCGCGCGCCCCGCCCTTCCCCGCCGCACCGGCACCCGAATCCTTCTCGGTCGCGACGTCTGCTGCGGACCGAGCAGTCGAATCTTTCTCGGAGGCCGTGTCGTGAGCACCTGCCGCGGACCGGGTAGCCGAATCCTTCTCGGACCCTGTGCCGTCAGCGCCCGCTGCAGGCCGAGCGGCCGAATCATTCTCGGCCACAACAGCGTCCGCTGCCTTCATCGACTCGACACCGTCTCGAGCGCGCAGATCGTCCTTGTCGAAACCGGACCCACCAACAACATTCGCGTTCGATCCGCGCGCCGCGTCGCCGCCCCCGGCCGCCCCCGAAGCGCTCGCCGCACCCGCGTCTTCCGCGCCGGCACCGGACCCGCCATCGGCGAGGGAGTCGGAGTTCGTCTCAGCCCCACCGGTTTTCCCGGTTGTGACAGACCCCGCCGCAGCTCCAGCCGCCGCAGCCGCAGCTCCTGCTGCACTACCTGCAGTCGCCCCGCGCCCGACTCCGCCACCCTCGCCCGACGTCGACCCGGACGTCACATCCGCCTCATCGACGGTGAGATCGGCCCTGCTCATCGCATGGGTCGGCACCTCGGCCTGATCTGCCTTCGACTTCCCGCCGAACTTCACCGTCTGGTCATCAGCCGAACTCCCGTGCCCCGCACCGGAATTCCGCCCCGGAATCGACATCGCGGTCGTCGGCGCATCCGGCCCAGCCACATCAGCACCCCGCCCCGCACGCCCACTGGGGGCCGCCCGTTCAGGGCCCCGCTCCGCACGAGGATCGGCACCATCCGCTCGCCCCGCACCCGGCAGCCCTTGCGACAAACCCGCCAGCGGCGATTCGCCGCCGGCTCCGCTACCCGGTCGACCACTCGCATTCCCCGGCCCACCAGGCCGCTGCGCAGGCCCGCCACCAACGCGAGGCCCCCCGGCCTGCCGCGAACCCGGCCCACGATCAGGACCGATCGGCCGCCCACCCGGCCCCGAACCCTGTTGCCCACCGGGAGACTGCGGCGCGCCCGACGCCTGATCCGGCCGCCCCGAACTCTGTTGCCCCCCAGCGACATTGCCCGGCTGACCCGCACCGGGACCACCCGCGGGCCGCACCCCACCGGGCGTAAACCCGGGCCGCCCCCACGACTGCTGCGCACCCGGCCCCGAAGGCGTTTGCCCCGCAGGCGAACCCGGCGTACCGGACCCCGCAGCGTTCCCACCAGGTCGACCCGGCAGATCCCCACGCCGAATCACCACGGTCTCGGCACTACCGGGCGTCGCCCGATCCGGCTCCGTCACCGACCCGGGCCCACCGGGAGGAGACGCCGACGTCTCATCGCGCCGCCCGGGCGCACCGGGACCGGCAGACTCTGCTGCCGGGTTGTTCTCGTCGGTCGGGTCGGACACCTCTGTACCCCTCGCTCAGGCTCGAACGTTGCACTCTGGGATCAGACTAGTCGGCGCTGCGCGCGAAGCGTTTCCGAACTCGCGCACGGCAACGCAACCCACTGATCACGCAAGAACATGGGTAACTCCCCAACCACCTCCCACCCCACCCGCGCAAAACGCTCGCCCGACAACACACAGTCGAGGCTCCGGACGGCACGCTGAATACGCGGAGAGGCGGCACAGTGCACAATGAATCCCATGACTTCCTTCGGTGACCTGCTCGGACCGCAGCCGGTCCTCCTCCCTGAACTGACCGACGCCGAAGACGCCATCGCCACCGGCACCGACCCCGTCGAGGTCGCCGCACAGTTTCCGGCCGCCTCGATCGCCTGGGCCCAGCTCGCCGAGGCCGCGCTGAAACGCGCCGGCGGCGAGGTCAACCACGACACCGTGGCCGCGTACGCGTTCGCCCGCACCGGCTACCACCGTGGCTTGGACCTGCTGCGCCGCAACGGCTGGAAGGGTTTCGGCCCGGTCCCGTGGAACCACGAACCGAACCAGGGTTTCCTGCGCAGCGTTGGCGCGTTGGCCGCCGCGGCGAAGACGATCGGCGAGACCGAGGAGTACGCGCGCTGCCTGGACCTGCTCGAGGATTGCGACCCGCGGGCCGCGACCGAGCTCGGTTTGGACTGAAGTCACCGGCCGGGTCCGAGTCATAGGTGAGCGAGCACAAGCCCTTCGTCGCCGTGGCCACTCCGGTTGTCGCGGCGGCCAAGGTAAGTACCGTCGGCCGGTATCGGGCGTCGGTCGAGCGCTTGCGTCTGTCGGCGATCCCGATCATCCAGTGTGCGCTGGGTGCGGCGCTGGCGTGGTTCATCGCGCACGACGTCGTCCACCACCCTGAGCCGTTCTTCGCCCCGACCGCCGCGGTGGTCTCGATCGGCATCTCGTTCGGCGCGCGGGTGCGTCGTTCGGTGGAGTTGGTGGTGGGTGTCGCGGTCGGCATCGGCATCGGCGACCTGTTCATCGCCCAGGTGGGTACCGGTGTGTGGCAGGTGGCGCTGGTGGTCGCGGGTGCCATGGCGGTGTCGGTGTTCCTCGGCAGCGGCGTGCTGATGACGATCCAGGCGGCGGGTTCGGCGGTGCTGGTCTCGACGTTGCACCAGGCGCCGGGCGCGGGCCCCAACCGCATGATCGACGCCTTGATCGGCGGACTTGTCGGTGTGCTGATGGTCGCGCTGATCCCGCTGCACCCGGTGCGCCGTGCCCGCGAACACGCCGCCGACGTGCTGTCGGCGATGAGCAAGTCGATGATCTCCTGCGCCGAGGGCCTGCTCGAACAGAACTCGACCAAGGTGGCCGACGCGCTGGCCGCGGTGCGCGCCACCCAACCCCAGATCGACGCGTTGCGTGACGCGTTGGAGGGCGGCCGGGAGATCAGCCGAATATCACCGCTGTACTGGAATTCCCGAAAACGTTTGGAACGCATCCACAACGCTTCGGACCCACTCGACAACGCGGTGCGCAATACCCGTGTCCTGCTTCGCCGTTCGCTGACGCTGGTCCGCGACGACGAGGTCCTCGACCCGCGCCTGATCGACCTGGTCGACCAACTGGGTCACGCCACCGATGTGGTGCGCAAGATGATGCTGGCCGACCCCGGCGAGCAACCCGATCAGGCCGAAGCCACCCGCGCCCTGCGCAGCGTGGCCAGAGACGCCCGCCCCGAGCTGGTCGCGGGCGCGGGCCTGTCGGCGCATGTGGTGTTCGCGCAGATCCGGTCGATCGTGGTGGACCTGATGGTGGTGTGCGGTTTGCAGCGCATCTCGGCGATCGCCCTGCTCCCGCCTACCGTGCCCAATCCGTATGTGACGCCGGAGGAGTGAGTCAGCTCCAGAAACGCGTCAACTGGCTGCCGTACGCGGCCCACACTTCAGGCACCCCGGACAGTCCGAACAGGGCGTAGACCCCGTTGAAGAACACGTCACTCAACGGCGTGAAGAAGATGACGGCGAACAGAATCAACATGCCGTACGGCTTGAACTGGTCCAGCGACCGTCGCGTCTGGTAGCTCAGCGACGGCTCGATGACCCCGTAACCATCCAGGCCCGGCACCGGAAGAGCGTTCAACAGAAACGCCGTGATCTGCAGAAACGCCAGAAAGCTGAGCCCACACCAGAACGCGGGATGTTCGGCCATCGACCCGAAAGCCCGGATCACCAGCAACAACACGATCGCGCACAGTGCGTTGGACGCGGGCCCGACCGCACTGACCAGGCGTTGCACACTGGTCTTGAACCGCGTGGTGTCCACGTACACCGCCCCACCGGGCAGCCCGATCCCGCCCAGCGCGATGAACACCAGCGGCAGCCCGATCGAGAGCACCGGATGGCTGTACTTCAGCGGATTCAACGTGAGATACCCACGCACTTCCACCTCGTGATCGCCCGCCCGCCACGCCACATACGCGTGCGAGAACTCATGCAGGCACAAGCTGATGATCCAGCCGAACACCACCAGCAGGAAAACGCCGACCTTGGCCTGCGTCGAGTCGATGTCGGCGTCCCATGCCAGCGCACCGCCCGCGGCGGTGATCAGCACGATGAGCAGGAAAACCGGGCTCGGCCGCACGTGGCCGGTCCGTCGATCCGAGGGGAAAGAGTAAGTCATCGCACCAATAACCAGGGTTGTTCGAACCGATAGAACGTGGATCGGGGGACCGTGCGCTGCGCGGTGACTCCGTCGCGGGTGACCACCGCGCCGGGGCTGCCCAGTTGCGCGGCGCGCCCGGCGACCCAGGAGCGCTTGCGCAAACCCTTGCGCACACGCGCGCGCACACCGGGCATGGTCATGGTCGGGGAGATCAGCATCGTGGTGACCGTGCCGGTGAACAGCAGCGTGTCGTCGACATAGGCTTCGCCCTCCAGCTTCGCGCCGTCGACGCCGGTGATGCTCGCGCGCCCGACCAGCACGGTGCCGGTGTCGTCGCGGATCAGCGGTGTCTCGATCGCGCGGCCCTCGACCGCGCGCTTGGCGGCGGCGTTGCCGGTGCCGGTCTGATAGACCCGCGAGCCGTAGGTGGTGTCGACGGGCACGAACCCGACTTCGACGTGCAGTCGATCGGTTCGCATCAGATGGGTCAGTACCGCGGCCAGCGACGCGTCGGCGCCCAACACGATCAGGCGCGGCAGACTGTCGGCCGCGAGCACGGGCAGCAATTCGTCGATCACCGCGACATCGGGCACGATCGCGGTCTGGGTGTTGGGGAGCGAGGCGAGCGCGATCGGGACCGGCATGTCACCGCATCGGAGAACGTGGGTACTCAAACTGCGGTACACCCTCCTCGGTCACACATACATCACTGCCGACTGGTAACCGTAACCGATCCGACCGGGCCCGGCGGGGGCAGGTCGACAGGACCTGATCAGGCGTGCGCTAGACTGTGTCCCCGGCCACCGCCTCAGTTCGGCAGGTAGCTGCAGCACCAGGTGCTGCCGTCGATCTGTAGGAGACTGCGAAATGCCGGCAATCGTGCTCATCGGTGCCCAGTGGGGCGACGAGGGTAAGGGCAAAGCTACCGACCTGCTCGGTGAGCGGTTGCAGTGGGTCGTTCGATACCAGGGCGGCAACAACGCCGGTCACACGGTGGTGCTGCCCAACGGTGACAAGTTCGCGCTGCATCTGATCCCGTCGGGCATTCTCACCCCCGGCGTCAAGAACGTCATCGGCAACGGTGTCGTGGTCGATCCCGGCGTGCTGCTCGACGAGCTCGCGGGCCTGGAAGAGCGCGGAGTCGACACCTCCGGCCTGCTGCTCTCCGCCGACGCGCACCTGATCATGCCGTACCACGTGGCCATCGATAAGGTCACCGAACGCTTCCTGGGCAACCGCAAGATCGGCACCACCGGTCGCGGCATCGGCCCCTGCTACCAGGACAAGGTCGCCCGTGTCGGCGTCCGCGTGGCCGACGTGCTCGACGAGAAGATCCTCACCCAGAAGGTCGAGGCCGCACTGGAATTCAAGAACCAGGTGCTGGTCAAGATCTACAACCGCCGCGCGCTGGACCCGCAGCAGGTTGTCGACGAGGTGCTCGAGAAGGCCGAAGCGTTCAAGCACCGCATCTCCGACACCCGCCTCGAGCTGAACATGGCGCTCGAGCGTGGCGAGACCGTGCTGCTGGAAGGCTCGCAGGGCACCCTGCTCGACGTCGACCACGGCACCTACCCGTTCGTCACCTCGTCCAACCCGACCGCGGGCGGCGCGGCGGTGGGTTCGGGCATCGGCCCGAACAAGATCGACACGGTGCTGGGCATCCTCAAGTGCTACACCACCCGCGTCGGCTCCGGCCCGTTCCCGACCGAGCTGTTCGACAACTTCGGTGAATTCCTGGCCAAGAACGGCGGCGAGGTCGGCGTCACCACCGGTCGCGCCCGTCGTTGTGGCTGGTTCGACGCGGTCATCAGCCGGTACGCCACCCGCGTCAACGGCGTCACCGACTACTTCCTGACGAAACTGGACGTGCTGTCGGGCCTGGACACCGTCCCGATCTGCGTCGCGTACGAAATCGACGGCGAACGCGTCGAACAGATGCCGACCACGCAGACCGGCTTCCACCACGCGAAGCCGATCTACGAGGAGATGCCGGGTTGGTGGGAGGACATCTCCCAGGCCCGCACCTTCGAGGAGTTGCCCGCCAACGCGCAGGCGTATGTGCTTCGGTTGGAAGAGCTTTCGGGTGCGCGGATCTCGTGCATCGGTGTCGGGCCGGGTCGTGATCAGACGATTGTTCGGCATGATGTTCTGGCTTGATGTGAAGTAGTAGTCGAAAAGTCCGGTGCCGGTTTCGGTGCCGGACTTTTTGTTTGGGTGGGTGCGGGACTGTTTTGTGTGGCAGAGCTTCAGGGGTTGAGTGGGCGTGGGACGTTTGTGTGGCAGAGCCTCGGGGGTTGAGTGGGCGTGGGGGGTTTGAGGCTGTGTTTTTGGAGCGCTGGCGCGCTCGAGCGCGGCCCCTGAGGGGCCGCGAGTTTGCCACCGTTGCTTGAGGCTGCTGCT
>NZ_JBHXRG010000057.1:0-12552 GCF_042716995.1 Nocardia sp. NPDC058640 | reverse complement strand
TGGGGAACTTAGATGTCCATCACCGGGGAGCTTTCATGTCCGCGATTGGGGATGCTTCGAGACCGCGATTGGGGACTATTCCATGTCCGCTGACACGAGCGCTTCTGAATCGTTCGGGCTACGAGTACCGGCGCGCGTGCCAGGAATCGAGGCACCCTCGGCCCGCAGGCGTGACCCGAACTCGTCTCCCCAGTAACAGGGCTCGACCGTAAGCGATGGCCTGATCCGGGCCAGCCCCTCGCGCAACGCCGCGAACGAATCATCGAAGGATGCGCGCCGCACACCCGTTCCGTGTACGAAGACGGCTGTCGGCATCTCGAATCCCCTCGATCGGTCACGCTGGCCCTCATCATCGCCGATCCTCGCCGCTGGCGATATCTGAATCACTAGCTGAGCTGATCTTCGATGTAGCCAGGCCCTAACCATTGCGCGCATGTTGAGGGGCTGTGAAGCTCACATCAGCCATGAAGTGCCACTCCCTGTTTGGAGTTTCAGAAGGGACAGAAGTAGGTGACAGACCGGGATGAATGGGGACGCAAGCCAATCCACTACGCCGCCCGAGACGGCGATGTCGCGGCGATCGCCAGACTGCGGGGCAGCGAGGACGTGAACGCGACTGACGCCGAAGACTGGACACCTCTGCACTTCGCCGCACAAGGCGGGCACGCGAGAGCGGTGGAAGCGCTCCTCGACGCGGGCGGCGACGTGCACGCATTGACAGACAGGGGATTCCCGGCGATCTACTGGGCAGCGGTCGCCGCGGGAGGCGATCCGGTCTCGACGATACGAGTACTTCGCGCACATGGGGCGGACCCCACGCGGGCGACGATGCACACGTACTTCGGTCCGAAGAGTCCGCTCCATTTCATCCGCCAGACATCGAACAACGCGGAGATCCAGGCCGAGTTTCGGGACCTGCCGTGACGGGCGAGTCAGACATCGATGCCACGTTAGCCGAAGTCAGAGCGAGAACGATTTCGGTGGACGCGTCTCTCCGTACGGTTGTTGGAATCGGCGCTGCGCGTCGGGTGTCGAGGACTTCGCTTGCGCCGCGCGGTGCTGGGGCCGCGACTATTGAATTCGGGGGGCACCGATTGCGGGTTCCCGTTGCCATCGTGCCTGTTCGGCGACATCGGCCTGAACCGCGTAATGGTCGGGTACCGTTGATGTTTCACGTGCATTGACCAGGTCAGATGCTCGAAAACCCAGGAAGCGGCGATGATACGAGGGCGGGGCTGGACAGGCTTTGAGGCGGCGGCGCTTCAGGAAGCGATGCGAAAGTCGATCCGCGAGTTCGCCGCATTACTCGGCGTCGAGACAACCACGGTCAGCAACTGGCGCTCGGGGTTGAGCAGGGTGAAGCCCCGCACCGAGAAGCAGGCGATCCTGGACACGGTCTTCCTGCTCCACGCGACCCCCGACGATCGGGTGCGGTTCAATGAGATCGTGGCCGAAGGCGAGGATGCGTGGAGGACCCGCCATCTGCCGCCCAAGCGAGTCACGCCATCGCCCAAAGCCGTTGATGCTCTGGCGCTGGCAAGGTGGTTGGCCAGCGACGGTACCGGCGTCGCGCCGATCAGCCGCAGCGACGACCTGGAACGAGTGAGCTCGGCGCTCGACTGCGCTTACCGCTACTTCGATGGCTCCATTCTCGAGTTCTTCCGTTCCCAGCTCGAGCGGTGCAAAGCCGATGATGGTTCGCTCGGACCGGCCGAAGCTTTGCCGCTGACGCTCGCTGTGATCGGTGCAATTCGACGGCACAGCAACGATGTTGCGACCGAACTGCGTCCGCAGTTGCTGGCGATTGGATCCGACGGCGCGGAATTCGCGGGCTGGCTGTACCGCGATCTCGATGATCCCGTGACGGCGACGTTCCTGTACGACCGTTCCATGGAGTGGGCGCAAGAGGCGGGCAGCCTGCCCATGCAGGGCTACGTGCTGCTCAAAAGGTCGGAGATGGCGTACGACTCACGCGACGCGGGGACGTTGCTCGGACTGGCTCGAGCCGCCAAGGACGGACCGTGGCAGCTCCCCCATCGAGTGCAAGCGCAAGCGGCGCAGCAAGAAGCGCTGGGACTGGCCATGACTGGTGAAACGGTCGCAGCGGTCGAGGAGTGCATCGGGCGGGCAGAACAGCTCCTCGCACAGGCCGACGATACCGATGACCGTGGACTGGTCAGCAACTTCGACGAGAACACGCTTCGCGTTCGCGCGGCGGTCTGCTACACCGAGGCGGGCAAGCCGCAGCGCGCGACCGAACTGTTCGGACAGGTTCTGACGGCTGGCGGACTGTCCCGGCGCGATGCTGGCTTCTTCGGCGCACGACAGGCCAAAGCGCTCGCACTCAGCGGTGAACCCGACGAAGCCGCTGCCGTAGCGACCAAGTCGGTCGAGGTAGGGCTCGATACCCAGTCGGAGCGAACGATCAAGGTCGTGGTCGACGTCCTGCGGA
The DNA here is from genome assembly GCF_042716995.1 of Nocardia sp. NPDC058640. NCBI lineage: Bacteria > Bacillati > Actinomycetota > Actinomycetes > Mycobacteriales > Nocardiaceae > Nocardia > Nocardia sp. NPDC058640. Next base: position 10,100 of record NZ_JBHXRG010000057.1, on the reverse strand, counting down.
CGCTGTCCCCTTGGGACCACCGGCCAGGCGTGCGACAACTCCGCGATGCAGTGAAAGTGTCGAGCTAACCTCTCAACCAGCGCGCGACCATGCGAATCACGTCACCCTGGTACGACTGACTCTTCGGGTTCAGGTATCGCGGATCATCGTGGACCGCGAATCCGTGCTGAGCTCCCTCGATCTCGATCAGCTCAACGGGCGCGGTGAACTGGTCGACCGCGGCGCGAGACCCTCCGATCGGAACCAATGTGTCGGCGTCGCCGTGCACGATGAGCGTGTCCGCTTCGATCTCGCCGAGCACTTCGTTCGGCTTCAGCCAGAAGACTTCGTTGAGCAGTGGCCGACCATGCCGCAGCGTGGGGGTGAACTGGACCGCTCCAGTTGCGTTGAGCTCGTCGGCCTTTTCGTCGTTGATCGCGTCGTTCGTCCAGTAGTCGCGGGAGTCGATGGTGCGCTTCTTGTAGTCCACCTGCGGATTCAGCAGGACCAGCCGACTGAGATCCGCGGGCCGTTTCGCGGCGTAGTACGCGCAGATGCCGCCACCGAAACTGGCACCGAGCAGTGCCAGGTCATCGGCACCCGTGGCCTCTTTGACTGCGGCGAGGGTGGCGCGGATGTCGTTGAGGATCGTGGACAAGGTCAGCTCTTCCTGACGACCTTCGCTGTCGCCGTGCCCACGAAGATCGAAACGCAGCGAGGCAATGCCAGCGCTGGCAAGACCAGCCGCGAGCCGCGTGAAGAACCCGCCTTCCTCTCGGGTGACGCCGCCACCGTGCACCATCACGACAGCGAGCCCCGACGGCCGGTACGCGGTCACGAGCGTGGCGGAAAGGTACAGGCCATCGAGAGTGCGAACGCGGATGTCGGTGCTCGTAGTCACGCCTTCACTCAACCAGACTGAGCAGGTTCTCGTAGATCGCTCAGCGCCGTCGTCCGTGGAAAGCGGGCCGGTTTAGCCGCGGGGCAAACGCCGTCGGCGAAGCAGTCGCCAGCCAGGTAGAACTACTCAGCTCGACCGCGTGGTGATCCCCGCCTGGCAACGCCCAGCCGTCGCTATCGTCTGTGAACATGGCCTACTACGCACCGGCACCGGCGTCGCCGACACCACGAAAGTTCTCGACCAGTAACGGCTTTCGCGTGGTCTTCTGGGTTTTGGCTGCCGTCACGATGGCCGGACTTTTCGCGGCGATGTGGTGCGCGAGTCTGCCAGGCGGCCTCCTGGTCCTCTCGCTCCCCGAGGTCACGATCGACACCGTCCGCGACTTCCTCGCACAACGGCACGTACCCGCCAAAGTGGTCGAATCCTGAAACATCCCGACCAACCCGGAACCACGCCAGTACGCCACCCGTGCTGCTGGGCGGCCACGAAACCCTTCCCCTGCACCACACGAGCGGCGAGCCTACGCCGCATCGGTGGTCTATTGCTTGACTCGCCACTCCTGCTTCCCGGCTCTCAAGCGGTCTGCCTCGGCGAGTTGGGGCCAGTAACGTTCCGGTGATCCGATGACAGCGCCTTGGCTGCGGAGAGCCAATCCACGCAATGCCGTTCTTCGCTGGTCGGCATCGCCAGCTACGAGGATCGCGTGCGCGAGAAACGCCAGCGCATCGTCTGCGGGAACCTCGGTCAGTGGGACATTCGGCAGCTGTTCGGCAGCGGCGCGGAAGCTCGGACGACGATCATCGATCTCGACAGCGGGCACCCGGTAGTTCTTGATCAACTCGTACAGCAAGCGTAGCGGGCCGAAAAGCCACGTTGCGATCAGCCGTCCAGCGCCCCAACACCACATCTCGAATGACAGCCTCGGTTGCCAGGAGTACTTCTCCGCCCCCGCTAGCCGTTGACGCACATAGTCGAGGGCGATCGCGATTGCGCACGCGCCGAGCGTCGCAGCCACGAACCAACGTAGCGCGACGACGCCGGAATGCATGCTCATCGCCGAGAACAGGACGATCGTCACGAGGTTATTCAGGGCCAGCCGTCCCCGCGCCGCCAGACCGGACAGCAACGCCGCGCACAGGATCAGGACCGGGAACAGCGCTGGACGCGTCGCCAGCCAGACATCGGCCGTCCGCGCCCACTGGTCTCCGACACCGAGACTGGCGAGGACCTCCCCACACCAGCGGACAGGCGTCAGCTCGAGTCGGCCGGTTGCGATTACCGTCCACAACCACACCGACGCAAGCATGGGAAACACCCACTCGACCACGTCGGCGATGTTTACACCGATCGCGTCCTGGAATGCTTGGAGGTTGGTCCGGGTGGCCTTGTCCGGATTATGAGCCATGGATTGCTCCCTTCAATCGAACATCAGACTGCAGTCTCGGCCAGGCAGCAAACGGCTCGCCGAGCCAAGGAACCGACGGGCAGACTACCTATTAACGCTTCTGATCACGTTCGCGCGCATGAGCTTCACGTTCTCCCAGAGCAGCCCGTCCAACATTGCAGCCTTGTCCCTAGTCGCCTGCGGCCTGCTCCGTTCTCACAACGCGTACTCACCCGCGCAGAGCGGGTCTGGGCCCCCGGGTACTCGCCAACACGGCGGCCCACTCGCAAGCTCCTCTGAACCGACACTCCCACTCCCGTCCTTCTGCCCATCGTCGGGACCGGCGAGGCTTTCGAATCGTGCCAGCATTTCGAGGCCGAGGCAGCTGCGGCCGTCGATCCGGTGGCTGTGGACCGTCGCGTATTACTGCGCCCATGTCAGCCTCATCAGAGACAATCTCGATCGATGGATGATCAAGGACTTGAGAAGCTGCGGAGCCTGCTGCACGCACCCTTCGCACACGAGACTCACAATGAGCTGAGCGCTCGATTCGAACGACTGGGGCTGACCCGGTACGACGTAGAAGGCACCAAACGAGAACGGGTTACTGCCGTCATGGAAGCCATTCCAGCAAGCGAGCTTCCGCGGATCGCAGAACAGATGATGGCCGAGTCGATGGTGACGCACAGCGACGGCATCACCATCCAGGACACGCTCTGGGCCGGATCCGGTCCGGCGATCGTCGAACGCACGCGCCGCGAACTCGCGGATGCGCTCGATATCGAGGAAGTAGTCGGCCTCGACGCGCAGCGTTTCTTCGACATGCTCGGCCGGTGGTGGGACCTCGACCGATTCGACGGCCTCTTCATCGACGGACAAACCTTGCGCGAAAAGGTGATTCGCCATGTCTTCCGCAACCCGGGTGACTGGTCGGTGACAGACTTGTTCACCCAACTCAAAGCATTCGAGGCCCCGAATCCACGATTCGCGGGGTTTCTGGAAGACCTAGTCTCCCCAACGGTTGTGCTCGACGAACCCAAGCAACGCAGGCTGGTGGACACGATCAACAATCACCTACGCAGAGACCACCTCGCACTGCGCGAGGACGGCACTCACGCCGGCTACCCAGTCTTCCGCATATCAACAACGGGCGTCGCGGCGATGCCACCGAAAACACTGGTCTTCAGCGGCAAATTCAAGCCCGACATCCGACTCAGCAGCGTGCCCGACAACCGCCTCGAGATCATCGACAACGGCGCGGATGCCCTGATCTACGACCGCCCAATCGGTTCGGACGGCTTGCGCTGGCGTGATCTACACCGCTGGTGGTGCGACCGACACCCAACCATGAACAGCGACACTGCAAAGAGCCAGCTCTACCAGCGACTCGGCCAATACTTGCCTGGCCGTAAGTGCGAATTCTGAGACCACTTATCGGTGAATTCTGACGTCAATGCGGGCCGATCCAGGGCAGTTCTATCCGCGAATTTCGGCGTCACCTCGGTCGGTGTGTCCGATCGTCGGGCGTGTCAGAAGAGTGCGCAGTGGAGGTTGTCGAACCGGGATTCCGAGGCTGCTGAGCAGGTTGACGAATCGGTCGAGGTCTTGGCATGGTTCGGTGCCCGGTGTCACTCAATCTGAGCTGCCGTCGGCGGGCCTGTGGTGTCATGGATGTGAGGGTTCGACGCAAATCTGGGGAGGTTGTATGTCGAGTGCGGCGCTGCTGGGCTGGGCACTGGTGGCTTTAGTAGGTGTGGTGACTCCGGGAATCGACACCCTGCTGGTGCTTCGGCATACCGCGCTCGGCGGTCGACGAGAAGGATTCATCGTCTTGATCGGCATCAGTCTCGGATGCCTCGTGTGGGCGATTGCAAGTCTCGCGGGTCTGACTGCGTTGCTGGCAGCCTCGACGTTGGCCTACAACGCAGTCCGTGTCGCCGGCGCTGCCTACCTGATGTGGCTCGGCTACTCCGCGCTACGGAAGACGCTGTTCCACAGCAGATCACGTGGCGTCGCGGAATCGGATACGTCTACGGCACCGACCTCGTCTGGCGGATTCGCCGCACTGCGAGCCGGGGCGCTGACCAATCTCCTCAACCCAAAGGTCGGCGTCTTCTACATCAGCCTGCTGCCGCAGTTCCTCCCGGTCGGACCGAATTCCCTGCGGTGGGGAATGCTTCTGGTCGCCATCCACCTCGCGGTGACATTCATCTGGTATCCGACACTGATCTGGTCGGCGGCCAAGGCGCGAACCTGGCTGCAGAGACCGCACGTACGGCGCTGGCTCGACCGCGTCACCGCGACGATCCTGATCGGGCTCGGCATCAAACTCGCTGCCGAAGTTCGATAGTTCAATCAAGTAGCGAACATCCGGAGCTTGAATTCAGTGTCACCGGACACCGGCCGGGCCCGCAGCGACCGCCGCCGAGACGGCCCGAGCCCGGTCGTGTGTTCGGGCGCCCGACGGTGTTGGAATTCACCGATAGACTGCTGGTCAGGACACGATTTCCAGTGTCTGTGACGTGTCGGCGGACTCCGGTGGCTGCGGTGCGGGAATGTGTGTTGTAGTGGTGCTGGCGGCGTGATTGAGGGCGGTGCGGGTGAGTCGGTAACTGTCGGTGCCGGTTTCGATGATCTGCCCACCGAAGGTGAGGCGGTCGACGATCGCGGCGCAGAGTCGTGGCTCGGAAAACGTCTTCGACCAGCCCGAAAAGGCCTCGTTGGAGGCGATCGCGACAGAGTTCTTTTCCTCGCGTTCGGTCAAAACCTGGAACAACAGTTCCGCGCCGCGGCGGTCGAGCTCCATGTAGCCGAGTTCATCGATGCAGAGAAGATCGACCCGGCCATAGCGGGCGATCGTCTTGGACAGCTGCTTCTCGTCGGCGGCTTCGACCAGTTCGTTCACCAGTTTCGTTGCCAACGTGTATTTCACGCGGTAGCCCCGCATCGCGGCCTCGGTGCCCAACGCGATCAGCAAGTGGCTCTTGCCGGTGCCGGAGTCACCGATCAGGCAGAGCGGTGTGCCCTTCTTGACCCAGTCGCAGTTGGCGAGGGTGTTGACCACGGCCGGATCGATATTGGGGTTGGCGTCGAAGTCGAACGCCCGCAACGACTTGTCGCGAGGGAAGCCCGCGGCGCGGATGCGGCGTTCGGAGCGGCGGCGGGCCCGATCGTCGCACTCGACGAGCAGCAGCTCGGCCAGGAATGCCCGGTAGGACATCTGGTCGCGAGTGGCGGTTTCGACGATGTCGTTGAACTGGGAGCGGATGCTGGGCAGTCGCAGCATCCGGCATGCCTGGTCAACGGCGGCGTCGGCTGCTTGGTCGGTCAGGCCGTGGCGGTGCGGGAGTGAGCTGGTCATCAGGAATTCCCTTCTGCGGTTCTCGGTTTGGTGATGCGGAGCAGTTGGTCGTAGATGGCGACCGACGGCAGAGGCCGGGTGTCCGGGGGCAGTTGAGCGAGGCGGCGCACTGTCAGCGACGCCACTGCGTCCGGCTCCGGGTCGATCTGGTCGAGGTCGACCACGTCGAGCAGTCTGGGTGCCGCTTCGGCTGCTTTGCGGGCCTCGAGAGCGACTGCGTCGGCGGTCAGCGCTCCGGCCCGCAACGCGGCGTCCAGGCCCGCGACGACCTGGTCGCGGGGCATGTTGCGGTGTAGCAGAAGCACTTCGATCATCGCGCGCGTGCCGTTGCGCTCGCCGTGGGCTTTGCGGACCGCGGCCCACCAGGCATCGTGGCTTTTGGTGAATTTCCCGCTCTGGCGGGCTTGTTCGAGGGCGGTCGCGCCGGCCATCGCGCCGGGCTTGCGGACCAGCGCTTCGAGGTAGTGGTCGAGCTCGACACGGGTCAGCGCCTTGCCGATCAGCCGTTCGTGGCGGGCGATCTCGGTGCGGCCGTCATAGACGACCAGCCACGAAGCGTGCAGCAAGATCCTGACCGGCCGACCGATGAACCGGATCGGGACACTGTATTTGTTGGTCCGCGCCGCAACCATCGAATACCGATCCACCCGTGTGACCAGCCATGACCCGGTCTCGAACTCCTCATCGGGCAGCCGTTTCAGCGTCGGTGCCTCGAGGTCGAAGTGTTCACCGATCGTGCGCGCCCGCGCGCCGATCCGCCGACCCAGATCCTGGCTATCCCACTGATCGACACGCGCATTGAGCTCCTCCAGCGACTGGACCTGCGGAACGGGGACGAAGTGGTTGCGCCGGTAGAACCCGATCTGGCCTTCGACGCCGCCCTTCTCGTGCGCTCCCTCGACACCTGGAATGCAGTAGAACGGGTCGTCAATGCCATAGTGGCTGCGGAACACGGTCCACCGTTCCGATTCGGTTCTGGCCCTGCTCAACCCGAGAACCTTCGCGACCGCGGCCTTCAGATTGTCGTCGCGAATCTTGCCGTGAGGGACACCACCCAACGCCGTGAACGCATGCACGTGCCCTTCCAGGAACGCTTCCTGTCCACCCGAGGCGAACACCCGCTGCACCGACCGGCCCGAAAACGACATCCGCAGCGAGAACAGGTAGAGCACGACCTGCTCGCCCCGCAGCAACACGGTCACCTCGCCGAAATCGACCTCAGCTTCCTCGCCCGGATGGTGGCTCTGCGGGATGAACACCTGCGGTGGTTCGCGGCCCGCGGCGATCCTGATCTGTGGTTTCCGCGTCGACACGTAGTCGCGGACCCGCTGATACGACACGTCTTCCATGCCGTGCTCGTCGATCAGCCGCGCGTAGATCCGTTTGATCGTGTGCCGCTGCTTGCGGGGCGCGTCCAGATCCGCTCGCAGCATCTCGTCGATGACTGGTTTGAACGGGTCCAGCTTCGATGCCCGCTCCGGATAGTCCTTGCGTTTCTCCGGGAACGCCGAGGTCAGTGCCGCGTTGACCGTGACGTAGCCGACGTTGTACTTGCGCTGCAGTTCCCGGCCCGACATGCCCGCTCGCGAGTCCCGGCGGATCGCCGCGTACAGCTGCGCCTTGGATTGGTTCGCCACCACGGGTCCACTCCTATGGGCCGTCGCTGACTGATAGCAGGATGATCTTGCCATCGCAACCCGTCAGGTGTTGCCAAAATTCGTGGATACCAACCCCTTCCGACCGCGGGCTGGTGTCGAGATTCACCGATCAACGACCTCGTGATTCACGTATAGAACCAACTTGCCCGAGTCCTCACCACCACAGCGCCTGCTGTACCGCCTTTACCACGAGATTCACGGGCAGCGTGTATGGGACCTCCCAGCGCTGCTACCCGAAGTGTGGCTGCACTGGGACCACCAGACCGTGCGCCAACGCGGCACGCAAGCGCTGCTCAACCAACGAATGGACTTCCTACTCCTGCACCCTGGCGGGCACCGTGTCGTTCTCGAAGTCGACGGCAAATCCCACTACACCGACCAAGATGGCAACGCCTCACCGCAGGTCTATGCACGCAACACTCGAATCGACAGGAACCTCCGGATGCGCGGCTATGAGGTCTTCCGCTTCGGTGGTGCCGAGCTGACCAGCCCTGAAACCGCGAAACCGCTACTCACCGAGTTCTTCACGGCGCTATTTGACAGGTTTGCAGACCCCCGCAGGCAAGTATGAACTGGAACATCGCGCTGCCAGCGCTACAACCGCCCGAGCCAATGGACTACTGCCGAAAAGCCGAGATCTGGACATAGCCCACCGTTCAGGAAGGCCAGGTTCGGCGGCAGCTCGGCACGCCGCGATCACCGCAGTGAGCCCACGCTGTCGGCGAAATCCTCGAATTCCATGTTGGCGAGGAAGAGATTCACCTCGACTCCGGCCATCGCTGTCGGTGTGATCGGAAGGTCGGGTCAACCGTCGCCTCGGACGTCCTCGTCGCCGGTATCGACGGCCAGCAGCGGATGCTGGGGGCGGACAACGTGGCGCTATCGGCGATGAATAATACGCCTGTCCGCCCGACCAGATCAGCCAGCTCAGCGGGTGTCAGACCGTCGAAAGTCACGTCATCGACCGACGCCAGCCCTGCCTCTGCGTCTTCGTCGTAAAACGCGATGACCGCCGCAACGACCTGGGCCACGCTGCGTCGTCGGTGAGTCGATGCGGACTAGAAGCGAACCGAATCGCCCTCAGGCAGAGTCCGTGACATAGCTCAATTGTGCAGCACGGCGGCCGAACTCAAGGGCGACGCAGCATTCGATCCTGGTTCCTTATCAAAACCAGTACCATGCGGCACGATTGCCACTCGAATTTCTTCTACTGGCCTGAAACGCTGCGGTGCGGACGGTTGCTCAATTTCGAGAAGATCGTACAAGATACTTTGCAGCGTCCGAGCGTGGTCTGCAATCCGTTGCAGCGATCCAACCTCAGTCGTAGGTATTTCCTTGGCCTGCCGCGCGGTGATCGCTTTCTCGAACTGAGATCTAATATCGCCGTCCAGATCCAATTTGTAGGCCGGTGAGGTGTTGTCGACCACAGGAACCCAGCGGTCATCGCTTTCATTAACGATCAAGGTCGGCAGTCCCATCGCCATTCCATAAGAAGTGACGGAGCTGCGATCGCCGACAACGACATCGGCAGCGAGCAAGACCGCACGCTCGTCGGCACTCGGCGGAATCAGCAACACACCGCGGTCAACTGCATCGCTCATCCATGCGATGACCTGCCGATGTCCATGGGCTACCCATACGTTCGGGTGAAGCACTAACGCAACTCGAAATTCGCGAGCAGGGAAGGCGTCAAGCAACGTAGTCGGTAAATCAGGACGTTGTCCAAGAAACGACGTCCGACCCCAACTTGAGGACACCACCACAAGCTTCTCGCCCTGATTTACGCCGATGCTCCGCCTGTAGTTTCCGCGGAGGTACCGGCTGACTATCATCTGGTCGAAATAGGGGTCGCCCACCACGGCGATCTTGCCGTCGGACGCTGGCACGGCCGCTCGGACACGCAGTAGTTCAGCTTCATCGGTTACTCCGATCCAACCGTTGAATCTCTCCAAGTCTGGTGGCGCGGCGACATCCGAGGCAAACGCAAAGAACGGCCCGGCGAGTTCGCGGCAAAAGCGCATATTCATGCTCAGCACCACGTCAAAGCGGCGAGTGACCGCTTCATGCCAAGGAACTTCAACGATGCCTAAGTCAGCTAGGAGATCCGATAGCCCCTGCGTCAACGCTGATGTCGGATTGATGGTGAACGCTGTCTGAACCCTGAAGTCGGTCTCGAACAGGGCCACAACACTCAGGAGTCGCCGCAACGAGGCAACACTGGTCACCACGCCGAGCACGGTGCGAGTGATCGGAAATGTCAGCCACGCGCTCCCGTCCCGAAGCGATTGCGTCGGTCGTGGTTGACTACGACCGCCCAGGGCATCCTGCAGATCTGATCGCCTTCTGAGCCAGTGGCTCTCGTCACCCCCCCACGCCCGCACCAGCGTTGCCACAACCTTCTCGCTCGGAATCCGGTCACCCCTAAGCGCGGCGTACAAGGTAGATCGGGGCAGCCCTTCCTCAGCACTGATCTGGTCGACAGAGGGCGCGTTGGCACCCATATCCGCCCGCAGAGTACGCAGATCCCGAGCAAGTGCAGCAAGAGGCCCGAGCGCCGGGTCTATAGGAACAGCACGACGAGTCATACCCACCTCCCTTGTCTAAGATGTCCAGTATAGTTCCGCCCATTATCCGAGTGTCACCATCAGCTGTAGGGACTGTAGCCATGGACAAGCATGCGAACCATCGGATCCTTCTCGTCATCATCGCGGTACTGCTGGGGCTAGTGCCGCGTCCGGAAAGGTTGATGCGGTAACCGCTCGGGGTGGCGGGTTGATCCGTGGCCGGTGACCGGTGATGCTGCCCAACGGAGGTGGT
>NZ_JBHXRG010000056.1:0-13113 GCF_042716995.1 Nocardia sp. NPDC058640 | reverse complement strand
CTCTTACCAGGGGCTTCGCCAGTTCGCACGCCGAGTGAGCGCCAATCAGCCTGCGGGGCAACGTGGTTCAGCGGCAGGATGAAAAAGGCTCACTGCTTGCCGCCGTCAGGCGACACCCACCTGGCGAGCAGGATCTCAATCGCGCCGGAAGATTCCCGAACGCATATGGCGTATGCGGCGACTCGTAGTTCTTTCCCCACCTTGCGAGCGTATCGGCAAGCGGCCCAACCCCGTCGCTCGGCAAGACCGCAAGCGGTACGGGCTACCACTCGGAAGTCGGGTTTGCGCAGTTCAGGAGCGTCTGACACTCACTGAGTGCTCGCGGAACAGGTCGTCACCCGTGGGAGCGAGAGTGCTACTCGCGTTCGAAAATCTGGCAGGCTCGCCAGTTCAGAAGAAGGCGATCGCCGCCGAAAACTGGCACAGCTGCCAGACGCGGATCGTGAACATGCAGGTCAGGGTCGTGCGCGGTGACACTCCTAGGTGTGCGAGTGCACTCGAACACCCAAAACCCCGAAAACGGCACCTGTGGAGCAAATCTGTGATCGAGGGGGGACTTGAACCCCTCGATCACGCACATCTGCTGGATTGATGTGTTCGATCACATCGAACGGTAGATGCCTGACGTACGAGCAATCAAGCCGTCGGGCGAGTCAATTTCGACCGGAATCGGCCGATAACCAGCTACGGACGGCGGTCTCCGGCGCAGGTCGGCTTCGGCCGCAGATGTCCGGTGACCAGCTGCGACCATTCTCGATCGCTCATAAAGTCGGCACAACGTTTCGGGCCTTGACCCCGGGTGATGGACACGCTTGAACTTGGTCTCAGGCCAGGGAAAGCGAGAAGATCTACCCGATGGCAAAGAAGAGCTACAGCGACGATTTCCGCCGCGGTGCGGTCGAGCTCTACCGCGATACCGACGGCGCGACCATAGCCGGGATCGGACCGACCTGGGGATCTCCCACGGCTCGCTGACCGCTCAAAAACGCGGGTGTACCGATCCGGCAAGCCCGATCGACCCCGCCGCCCAAGCCCGCCGACCGGGAGACTCCCGAGCAAGAAGCTGCCCGCCTACGCGCCGAACTCGCCCAGGTCAAAGCCGAGAAAGCCAAGCTCGAGACCGAACGAGACATCCTTCGATCGGCGGCAAAATATTTCGCCGGCGAGACGAATTGGTGAACCGCTTCCAGTTTGTTGGCGACCACTCCGACACCTACCCGGTGAAGCGGTTATGTCAGGTCATCGATATCGCCCGCTCCTCGTTCTACGCGTGGAACAACGCTGCTGACAAACGCGCCGCCCGTGCTGACGCCGACGCGCAGCTCGCTGCCAAGATCCGTGCCGTCCACGACACCGACAACACCTGCGGGCGACCCAGGATCACCGCTGAGCTCAACGACGGCGCACCCGCAGATCAGCGGATCAACCACAAACGCATCGGAAGAGTCATGCGCGAGAACAACATCGAGGGTTTGCGGCTACGCCGCCGACACCGAACCACCATCGCCGAGCCTGCCGATACCCCGTCCCAAGACCTGCTGCGCCGTGATTTCACCGCGGCGCAGCCCAACACCAAGTACGTCGGTGACATCACCTATCTGCCCTGCGGAGACGGCAAGTTCTTCTACTTGGCCACGGTGATCGACTGTTATCCCGCCGTCTGGTCGGGTGGTCGATCGCTGATCACATGCGCACCGAACTCGTCAAAAACGCCCTCGATGCGGCTGCGTTTACCCGCGGTGGCCTCGACGGGGCGATCCTTCCTTCTTGTCACCGAAGTCAGCACACTGCAAAGGATTTCGCGGCTCTGTGCGGTCGGCTGGGTGTTACTCAATCGATGGGCGCGGTGGGCACGAGCGCCGATAATGCCCTCGCGGAATCGTTCAACGCGAGCTTGAAACGGGAGACGTTGGAGGGCGCGGCCCGGTGTGAATCACCCCGCGCTGCACGGTTGGCGGTGTTCCGGTGGATCACCAGCTACAACACCCGACGAAGGCATTCCTACTGCCAATATCGCAGTCCCGCCGATTACGAGATCGCCTACGCGTCCGCTACGTTGGGGCTTGCCGCGTAATCACATATCCCCGTGTCCAGTATCCGAGGACAAGGCCCTCCTTCGAGTCCCACAGTACTGAAAGGTATTTTGCCGAAGTAAGGCAATGGGCCGGGCAAGTGGCAGATGCATGGAATGAACTCGTCGATACCCCTGCGTGCCAGGGTGAGTTGAGTCCACCGGTACTCAGCTCACCCTGACACGCAGGGTCGGCACCACAGATCAGATGTCACCGATCCGTGCAGCAGCCCCGTACCCATACACTGGCTGCCGGGCGTCTTGCCTTGAACACTACGTCGTGTAGTCGGCGTTGATTCTGATGTAGCCGTCGGTTAGGTCGCACCCATACACCGTCCACGCACTACGACCAGCCCCCAGGTCGACGTTGATCTCGACCGTTTCCCTCGCAAGGTGGCGGCGAACCGCCTCTGTGTCCACATTCGCACCCTGCCCTCCATCGGAGGGCTCCGGGTACACGACGGTGTCGCCAAATGACACACGCACTGACTCGGGCTCGATATCAGGCTCATTACTGCACTTGCCGATCGCCATCAGGATCCGCCCCCAGTTGGGGTCTTCACCGTGGACCATAGTTTTCACGAGCGGCGAGTTGACGATCGCCTTCCCGATGGTACGAGCCTGTCGATCACTGGATGCACCGGTCACCGACACCGTGATCAGCTTCGATGCTCCTTCCCCGTCGCTGGCGATCATCTTCACCAAGTCTGTACAGACCGCTGTGAGGGCATCGGCGAAGGCGTCGAGCTCTACTGGGCCAGCCTCCCCGTTGGCGAATACCGCGGCAGTGTCGCTAGTCGAGGTATCCGTGTCAATCGAGACGGAGTTGTAGGTGCGTTCGACTGTTGCCCGAAAGACTCGATCTAGATCTGTCTGAGCAATCTGAGCATCGGTGAAGACAAACGAAAGCATGGTAGCCATGTCGGGTTCGATCATCCCGACACCCTTCGCTACGCCCAGGATTTTGGCATTCCCGACCATCCGGACCGAAACTTTGGGCCGGGTATCAGTGGTCATGATCGCAGTCGCCACAGCTTCCGGGTCTAGGGCCGTCGAAGCGCCGAGATCGGCGAGGCTTCGGCGGATCGTCGGCATCGGGTACTGGACCCCAATGACTCCCGTAGATGCCATGACGACTTCATCCGGATCGACGCCCCCCGCGCGGGCAACGATCGCCCGGATCTCCTGAGCGTTCTTCATACCTTCGGCGCCAGTAGCGACGTTGGCGTTCTTGGCCAGGATGGCGACACCACGAGGATGGCTGCGCTGAAGCGATTCACGGCCGAGACTGACACAAGCGCCTGCAAACAGCGACTTGGTGAAGACCACCGACGAGGTACAGGGAGTCTCAGAGATCACCATGGCGAAGTCTTCGCGCATCCCATCGGCCAGCCCTAAGTGGGCTGTCCATGAACGAAATCCTGCGGGTGACGGTGTAGTCACGGGTACTCCTGAACGTTGGGTGCTGATGGTTAAACATTCACTCTGTCCTGGCCCATGCAAGTAGGCAGCGGCGATTAGGCTTTCCCACCGACGTCTTGGGCCAGTCTGACAATAGGTAGATTCTGCCAACGAGTCCGCAACTCGTTAGCGTTGCCTCAACTTTGTCGCGAATGTCCTGCAGAGCCGCCCCGGACCACGAGAGACGACAGAGCACAACCGTCCGCCCACCTGGGTCGACTCCGGGGGCGAACACGACGACCTCCTCGACATCATCGATACGTGAAATCTCGTCGACCAAAGCACCTGACGAGCACAATGTGCCGCGCTCGTTGACCCACACGTCGTCGGATCGGCCCAAGACGCTGACTGTGCCGTCATCAGCGAGACGTACGGCATCACCGCTGCGATACCAGCCGTCGGAGAAGGCTTGGGCGGTGCGCTCCGGGTCGCCCCAGTAGCCACGTGCCTGGTAAGCGCGGTGGAAGACGGGCTCACCCACCCGATGGACGTCGAGATCTATTCCGGGAATGCTCCGAATGCGCATTTGCACGCCCGTCAGGGGACTCAGTTCCGGTGTCACCTGCAGCTCGGGCCGGAGATCCGCGCACATGATGCCAGCCTCGGTTGCGCCGTAGAGCCGACGTAGGCGGACTCCACAACGGTCAGCTACAAGTTCCGCTGTGGCCGGCGTTAGCAACGCACCACCGGTCAGAGCAATAGTAAGGTGCTCACCGATGTTTGCTGACGCCTCACATGTACGAGCAAGCGAGTCGTAATGGGCAGGTAGGGCACTCATATATGTCGCCGAAACGTCACGTATCGTGCGGACGATCGTCGACATCGTAGCGCCAGCGCCGACATGGACGGTCTGCGCGCCGACACAAAGCGTGGCGAGAACATGTACGTCAATTCCGTGCGCGAAATCCAGCGGATGGATATTGACTGCAATATCAGCCGAGGTCAGTCCCACCTGCTCACACCAGTCGAATCGGTCGGCCAGGAGGTCATCCTCTGCCCAATACACCCACTTCGGCTCTCCGCTCGAACCTGAGGTTTCAAGGATCCGGCCGCGCGAGGTGGTACTTACCGCAGGGGGCGGCGGTGCACCGGGTGTCGCTACCGCCAACGGAACCTGAGCGGTTCGGTCAACGACACTACACAATCCAGTCAGAGCTGTGTCGATCCCACTGCGGGTAACTGCATGCCAGCGTCGTCCGCTGTCTGCGAGCCTATTCCAGGCACGACGCGGTGTTCGGGTAGTCATGTGCACGCCACCGGCCGCCATGACACCCAGGAGCATGGCGGTGTGATCAATAGCAGACTCTTCGTAGTCAACGATGACAACATCGCCCTCCGAGACCACGGCCGAGAGGATATGACACCACGCCCTGGCAGCGTCGGCCAGCTCCCCAAAAGTGCATGCCGCATCTCCACATTGGAGCGCGGTGCGATCTGGATCGTGTAGTTGTGTGATGACGCCAAGGAAGCTGCTGAGCTCAGCCACTGATCTGCCCCCGTAGCAGGTGTCGGACGCTGTTGGGCTCGATGCGAGTGCGTCCATGCAGCACAAGTTCGTTATCGAGGACAAGCAGATCGCCCTGGGTCCATTCGTGGGCGTAATAGCTTGGGCTCTGGCGTAGATACCTGTCGAGGCGTGACAGTACTGGCCGACTGTCATCATCTGTCAAACCGGGAAGGCGCACTTGCCATCCTGTTGTCTTGTCGGCCGCGTCGAACGGTAAGGCGATGTTCAACCTCACGCTCTCGTCAGCCGCGGTCATTGTTGTCGGGATCGACAGCCAACGGTTAGCAACATCCGGGAAATGAGATGTGTCAGTGACGAAGTACTCCCACTCTCCAGCGACCAGCTCCTTGAACTCGGGGGGCGTCCTTTCGCCGAGCAATTCTGACTGCAGGCAAATCTCAGTGCACCCTGACCCCGGCATCTGGTCTACCGCATAGCAGTACAGCACAATGAATTTGGGCGATGCGCCAACCAAAGTCCCATCGGTATGCAGCGGCAGGGCACTGCGTCCCGTCACGATTCGATCCGGTCGCGGGCTCGCATCCAACTCCAGCAGTCCCGCTTCACCACTCCCGAACCGGTGGGACGACAGCTCGCCGATGCTATGGACGAATGTGCCGAATTCGTCGCGGGTCAGATCGACATCCCGCAGCAACGCGAACCCGTCACGAGCCGCAGCCTTTGTCAATTCCTTTGCCAACAATCTAGGCGAACGTCCAAGACGCGACGTTTCCGTCATAGCGAAGCACCTTCCGTTAGGTCACCAGCATTGCCCACGAGAATCACCTCTTCTGCCATCGCATTCCATGTCCGCGCGCAGTAACTCGACAGCGTCTCACCGAGTGTCGCCTCGACTCCTGCAACCAGGCCGGAGCCTTCGTGGATCGCGATCTTCTTTCCGGAGGCAGTCGCGGGAGGAAGGCGATCGCCGGCAAGCTGACGTACATAGAACTTGTCCACCCCCTCTACAGTTTTCAGTGCTGACGGGACCGCCAACTGCAGGTGCATCACATCGGGCTCCCAGTACGGATGCCGAAGTCGACTACCCTCGGTGAATTCGTCGGTCACCATCAGGCCAGAAGCACTAACGTCGCCGATTCTTGCGATGAGATCAGCGCTAACCCCGCTCATCCCGAGCTCGCTGGACGCGTTGAGCAGATCACTTCCAAGACCTGTAATCAGATCAGCACCGTCGCGGGCTGCTAGTTCGAACGCCGCCGTAACAAGGAGATGCACAGCGACGCTTTCCGCATCTGCGGATTGCATGAGCTGCATGCATCGAGGAATCGCAGCAACAATCTGCTCTGCCGTCAAATCGACGACTTCCAACGGCAGACCCACATGCTGTGCGGTGCGCGTCGCGCCCTTCACCTCGTCACCCCACGGCGTCCGAAGTGTCAGCGCAGAAACATCGGCTCCCGTCTCCCACAGGTATGAAGCGAGGAGGCCGGAATCGACGCCGCCCGACAACAGAAGCCGCACGGGACGCTTCGTTGCAGCAATCGCCGCACACGCCCTCCGCAGACCGTGATCGAGCCATGCCGTGGCCTGGTCGAGCTGACAGTCAGTCAGTGTGACCAACGATAAGATGGTTGGGTTTCCCAGATGTATCCGGAGTTCTCCCTGAGCAGTCGCAGTCGCAACAGTTCCAGGCCGTAGTGCAACGGCCTTTCTGCCCTGCGAACTGGGTACCGCGGCCTCTGTCAGCGCCAGACCTGAGCCGACAGCCCACACACGAGGCTCTATCTGAAGCATAAAGACCCGGCTCTCTCCATAGAGGGGCACGGTGACGGTGACACCGCCCTCTACGCGGCGGAGAAGCGGGGCGTCCACTCCGGCGTCAACCTGCAGCGCGCCATCGACTGCGGAGACAACCCAGCCTGAGTCGCCGCGGCTCAACGGCCGGCTCCGACGATCCCGCGCATCTTACTCTGCGCGGCGTTACCGGCGGCAAATCCAGCTCGATGGCCCGCGATGGCCGCGATCCTAGCTTCCTCCATGGCAAGCAGGATTTCGTGGTTGACGAATGACTTCGTCCGAGCGAACGGCACGGCCTCGTATTTGGCGAGGGCTAGCGCCCGCGAAGTGCCAGCCTCGAGCGGCGCCGCCGCTGGCACAAGTTCATCGATCAAGCCGTCGGCGAAAGCCGTCTCCCCGACCCAGGCGTCACAGCCAATGATCATGCGGTTCGCTACCGCCGGACCTACCCGGTGCTGAAGCAATGGTGCCCCGAGAATGCACGAAATGCCCAACTTCAACTCGGGCATTCGCAGATCAGCTGCGGAGGTGCCAATACGCCAATCGGCACACAATGCGAGCTGCAGTGCGATACCAATACAGAACTTGTCAATGACTACGACCGTTGGTTTAGGGACCGAGAGTACAGCCCGGTACATGTCGACGCACGCGTCGATCCACCGATTGACTTCACTCCCACCAGTGAAGTCCTTTACCTCATTGAAGTCACCTCCCACGCCGAACGACCGGCCATCGCCCGCGTACATAACGATCGCATCGACATTTTGATCGTCACCCAGTTCCCAAACGAGATCCGTGATGTTATTCATTTTTTCAGTCGAGAAGGTGTTGTGCCCCTCGCCATCGAACTCGATAATCGCAAGGTTTCCATCCCGCTGCGCAGTGCCACCTCTTCCGGATGTGGTCGAAGACCTCCCCGAGTCTGCGACACTCGCGAGCACTATTTTCTCAGCCATTTTTCGCGCTACTTTCTATCAGCTCAATCCACCGGATCGAACCATCGGTTCCAAACCTGGCCGCATTCATTCCGCGATTGATGTCCAGGAGTTAACAGGGTGTTGACGGGCCGCGGCAAAACAGATTCATACGAAACGAACTGCGCAGTGAAGACCCCCGCCCTGGCGGGATTACGTTAACATTTGTTCAAACATGTTGCAACACAAGCCATTTCGCGAACCACTGCTTCCGGCAAGTGGGCATTCCTCTATCCGTCCGCCGAACCTCATTTGGTCGATGCGCTCCGTACTGACCCCGTCCAACGGGGTGCGCGGCCGAGTACGAAGATCGCCACGCCTCCGCTCAATCCCGCAGTGAGCGCCAAGAGACCGATGTAGGCGCTCCTCAACGGAAAATAGTTCAGCACTGCGGCCGTCACTGCGCTGCCGGCCGCGCCTGAAACAGCGCGAATTACCGTGCTTATTCCACTCGCCGCACCAATGGATTCCGGCGGAACTGCATTGAACAGGATCGGAGGCATCGCTGCATAGGTTACAGTCATCCCAATTCCTACCGCGGATATTCCCAGTAGAAGCATGAAGACATTCAATATTGACGCCATCGACCCCAAACACATGATTGCACCAATCATTCCCATTCCAAGGCCGAACGAAAGCACCGCGTGCGGCCCCAACCTTCGGAAGAAGTAAGGAAGGAAGGGCCATAGCACCAAACCGCCGATAGTCACGCAATCCACGATCCAACCCGCCGCTCCCATACTCCAGCCGAACCCCCCATCCACAGTTGGCGCCTGAAGGACAGATGAGACGGACAGAGTCGTGACATACAACGCAAAGGTTGTCACAAATGCCGCAGCGTGCGCCGGTAGCGCATCGCGAACCGCAACCACTCTGAGTGGGACGAGCGGATCGCCGTGTCTCAGTTCAACAGCGATCCATGCGGCAATCACCGCGCATCCTGAGACCAACATTATGATCCCCGCTACGTCGTAGATAGTCAGTCCCAGAATCAGCAGAGGCATACCCGCAGCAAGCAGCACGACACCTGCTGGATCCTTCAGCCGCCTCGACTCTCGCAACGCTCTACGAGCAGGCTTCGGTACACATTTTAGGATGGCCGCGAGCGCGACAAAGCACCCTAGAGCGACGATAATGAGCGGCATCCGAAAGCCAACTGCCCAGAATGAGGTCAAACCTGGTATAGCGAACCCGCATGCGGTACCAAGAGTGAATCCCGTACTCACGAGGGTAAACGCCTTCGGCGCATTTCTCGAATCGACGTCTGTACTGATGATCGTGAACACGACCGCGAGCAGCGCCGAGCTTGCGCCCGTGAGTGCCCGTCCAACAATAAACTGTGGAACCGACGACGCCATCGCGCTGATTACGGACCCTATAGCAAGGGCAAGCGCGGACAATACCGCACCGCTGCGTCCCCCGTTGAGGTCCCGATATCGCGTTATCAACGGTGTTGCCACAGCAGCGACCAAGAGCGGTGCCGTGATTCCCCAGGCCATGACGGCTTCGGTGGAACCAAAATGCCCGGCAACAACAGGCATGATCGGAAGTAGCACCGTCTGCGTCGCGCCGATGACCAGCGAAACCAGCGCCAGTGCTAGCACCAATCTGGCAGGTTTGCCTTCGATCACCTCAGCGTTCATATCGGAAAATCCACCAGCGACTTCATGGGAGCGTGCTCGCCACCGTAGACCGATTGCTCGATCTCTATCGACGAGACTTGTTGATCAGTCGTGTTCACCACGCGCACTTTATGGAGTGCGTAATTGTCCGCGCCGGGAATCGCAACCGTCTCACCTATGGGCCACCCGGCACAAGACACGTCCCGAACGCATTTATACCAGCACGCGGAAACCGCGGCACAGACTGTGACCGTGGTGCCGAATTCCCGCTGTTCGGGCAGGGATCCCTTGCTATGCAGATGGTTTGACCCCTCGTTACCTCCAATAGGATCGAACAGGGCAGGCATCCGCTCGCGCCTGTCGAAACTCACCTTGGCGTCGGATTTCATCAACGCCTCAACTGCGCAGGAATAGTCGGAGTCAGCTCCTGTCAGTTCCAGGTCGAGTGGAAGATAAGCTACATGATGTATATTAGAGCAGTCCATTATGCTGTTACTCCCGGCGTTGCTGCGCCCTTTGTTTGCGAATACAGATCGAGGCATCGCCGTGTGGTTTGGATAACACAATACAAATCCGGAATCCGCGCGTCCAGAGCTTCATGCCCAGAAGGCCCAATGCTATACACTTTCCGCGCAGGCCCCTTGTTCGAACGTTGCATTCGATGATCAACCAGCCCACGCTCCTCGAGCACACGGAGCCGTCGGTACAGAGTACCCGGATCATCAGTAAAATCGATACCTAGGTCGATAAGCCG
Source organism: Nocardia sp. NPDC058640 (assembly GCF_042716995.1). NCBI lineage: Bacteria > Bacillati > Actinomycetota > Actinomycetes > Mycobacteriales > Nocardiaceae > Nocardia > Nocardia sp. NPDC058640. The sequence continues at coordinate 2,966 of NZ_JBHXRG010000056.1, read as the reverse complement.
ATGGAGTATCGAATATCCGTGATCGGGATGATCGGACAACAATAGAAGTACGCCTACTTCCAACAAATTTCCCGACGACACCGAAGTCACTTTAGACACCGAAGCCAACTTAGACACCAAAGTCAACTTGCCCGCCCTTCAACCCAATGATCGGCTAGGCATAAATCATCCTAGCCACCCCAGCGGAAACGTATTTTCGTGCCGCCGGGAAACCGTACAGAAACAGCCGATGTCTGTCAAAGTTGCAGGGCGGCCTTGATATTGCTGGATGCTTCGATCGCGATCGTCCGGTTGTCGCAGAACCAGTTTGCAGGGCTTGGTGATTCAGGCCGAGATGCCGACTGCGACGCAACTGGCAGGAAGGCAGTTTCCTAGCTGACCTGCAACATCGGTGCGTGTCGCTGGCGCGGGCACAGCCACAACCCCGAGATGATCGTGGTTCCTGCACCTGATCGTCGAAAGCCGTTGCCGTGACCACAATCTCATCATCGCGTGTCCACGACTGGACCGTCACCACGGGGTCGCAATCGTCGAACACCCCCGAGTCATCCCACGAAGCTATCGTTGATACGAGTTTTGCTGGAAGCCCGTGCCGCCGTGGCTGATCCGAGGAAGCAACGCGGTCGCCGCTATGGCCTGGCCGCAGTACTCGCGGTCGGACTCGCGGCAACATCGGACGGAGCTTGCTCGTTCGCTACGATCGCTCACTGGGCGCTGACGCCCCGACTGCGGTGCTGGCCGGTCTAGGAGCACGGACCGCTCCGTCCGAACCCGCCATCCGACGTCTGCCTTTCCGCTGTCGATGGTGACAACCTCGATGCCGTGATCGGAACCTGGATGTGGTTGCGCCCCAGTGCGATCACGGGCCAGCGAGTGATCGCTATCGACGGCAAAGCCCTGCGCGCGGCACGCGATCGCACCGGCAGCATGGCCTCCCTGCTGGCAGGGCCGTGTCAATCCAACGGCATGGTCCTGGTCCAAATCAGCATCGTCGCGAAGACCAGCGAGGTCCCCGGCCTGCGGACCCTGTTGGCCACACTCGATATCGCTGACGCGGTGATCACCGCTGATGCTGCGCACTGCTGCCGAGAAACAGCGCAAACGATCACCACCGCCGGCGCCCAATACATCTTGACCGTGAAAAAACAACCAGCCACTGCTGCGGTCACGGTTGAAAACACTGCTCTGGAGACAGGTACCCGTCGCTGACGTCAGCATGGGCAAAGGGGATGGTCGGCGTGAGCGCCGCATGTTGAGACCACCGCGATTGATGCCGGGATCGGCTTTCCTGGTGCCGAGCAAGTCTTGCGGACAGCCCGAAGGCGCACCGACCGCATGACCGGGGCGCGCAGCACTGAAATCACTTACGCGATCACTACTTTGACCGTCGCCGATGCCTCGGCGGAGCTGATCGCTGCGTGGTTGCGGGGCACTGGGGATCGAGAACCGAGTCCACTGGGTTCGTGGGGGAGCAGTTCTGGGTAGTCGGTGGAAGCTGACCTTGCCGTTCACGGTCGGCCGTCGGCCTCCGACAACCGGGCGCTCAGTTGCGAATCGCCAACCGCGGCGTCTCAGGCCAAAGGCGTTCGTAGCCAGCACTTCCGAGATCAGCTGCCCTATCTGAACTGCGGCACCGCCCTCTGGTCCCGCTGCCAGAACCACATTCGAGACCACAGAAGATGCTGGGCCACAGACCTTTCCGCCCGTGGAGCCCCAGCGGCCAACTGTCTGCCGTACCTACCAGTGGAAACCACGATCGGGTTAGCAATCCGAAACCGCTCAGCCGAGCATGAGCCGACAGTATTGGTAGATTGCCAATAGGCGCTTCACACTTACGTGGCACCGGGAGGCGCCTTATGGTGTGCAACCGTGGCTTGTGATCATTCCAAGTCGCGGTCAGCGTGCGTCGGAAGGGGAGGGTCATGACATTTTTGGAACCGGGCAAGGATCTCTCGTAAGCGCTGTACAGGTTCTATAGATGCTGTCACCATCCGTCCTTTTCGGGAATGCGAGAGGCATGAACCTGTGGCCATACGCTCATCCAACAGCTTTGCGAAACTGAGCCACTCTCGGAAGATTTAGGAACATCATGGTAGTTGGTGAAAAACAAGGGGACCGCTCCATCGTCCTCCCCGGTCGAGTCCCACGATACAAATTCGATTCAGATATCGAGAACGAGGTAAGAGCACTTCGCAAGCTGGATAACTGGCACGGGCCGGCAGCCTTGGTCGGCGACTGGCTCATTATCATCCTCATGATCGCTCTATGTGAGCAATTCTCGGGATGGCTTTGGTGGCCCGCGTATTTGGCACTAGCGCTACCTGCAATCGGTATCCGCCAACGCGCACTCGCGACACTCCTACACGAAGCCGCGCATGGAACACTAGCCAAGAATAAACGTCTCAACATATTCTTGGGAACCTGGTTCTCGGGATATGTCATCTTCCAGTCGTTCGAAACTTACCGGCGCAGCCACGTTCGTGACCATCACGGGAGCTTCGGGGATGTGCTCGTCGACCCTGATCTCAGAGCCCACATTGCGGCTGGACTCTATAAGCCCCAGTCGGGCGCACGTTTTACATGGCGCTATCTAATAATGCCGCTACTCGGGCGGCAAACGCCCGCCATTGTCAAAGAGCTTGTAGTAGCGCGCTTGTCCGGTACACGCGAAGAGATCCAGCGAGGCCTCGGTGTAATTTCATACATGCTCGCTCTTGGAATGATGTGCTGGGCGCTCGGATACGGAACGGAATTTCTGATCTATTGGATCATCCCACTGCTCCTGATATTTCCTTTGGTCAATTGGTACATCGAGATGTTAGAGCACTTCCCACTGGCGGGAAACAAGAACATCGATGTGCAGACTACTAGGAGGCTTATTCAGCTGCGGCATAAGCACTTTCGCTGAGGAGCTCGTCGCCTCGATTCGCGAGCGACGGTCCTTGTCTGCCAAAATCGTTTTACCA
>NZ_JBHXRG010000055.1:0-13816 GCF_042716995.1 Nocardia sp. NPDC058640 | reverse complement strand
GGAGTTGCCGATCACGGCACCCGCTCGATTCCCGCCTCGAAAGGATCCAGTTGTCACCCGCGTCTCAGGGCGCCACACAGGAGGGCTCCTCTACGGAGCCGGGTGACAAACCCGGCGTCCTCCTTTCCGCAGCGTCCGTTCGATCCCCTGGTTTCCCCGTTGCCCCACTCGGGTGGTGCTGAGGATGGCCATCGTTGTGACCGTGCTCAGCCTGCTCGGCTTCGCCGCTCTCACCCTCGGAACGGCGTTGTTCGTCGCCGCCGAGTTCTCGCTCACCGCACTGGAACGCAGCACCGTCGAAGCGGCCGCCCGCGAGGGTGACACCCGCGCCCGGCTGGTGAAACAGGCCCACAACACCCTGTCGTTCCAATTGTCCGGTGCCCAGCTCGGCATCACCATCACCACCCTGATCACCGGTTTCATCGCCGAACCCGTGCTGGCCCGGTTGTTGCATCCGCTGATGGACGCCGTCGGTTTGAGCGAGAGCGCTTCGCAGGCCGTAGCGCTGATCCTGGCGCTGGTCATCGCGACCTCGCTGTCGATGATCTACGGCGAACTGGTACCCAAGAACATCGCGATCGCAGAACCGATGAAGGTCGCGCGGCTGACCGCGGGCCCGATGATCGGGTTCTCCGCCCTGTTCAAATGGCTGATCCGTTTCCTCAACAACGCCGCCAACTGGGTGGTCCGCCGCCTCGGCATCGAGCCCGCCGAGGAACTGCGTTCGGCCCGCTCACCGCAGGAATTGGGTTCGCTGGTGCGCACGTCGGCCATGCGTGGTGCGATGGATCAGCGCACCGCGCAGGTGATGGACCGCTCGCTGGAATTCGGTGAGCGCAGCGCCGAGGACCTGATGACCCCGCGTGTGAAAGTCGAATCGCTGGACCGTGACGACACCATCGCCGACCTCATCGCCGCGTCGGCCCGCACCGGCTACTCCCGTTTCCCGGTGATCGACGGCGACCTGGACAACACCTTGGGCGTCGTGCACGTCAAACAGGCCTTCACCCATCCCGGCGACATGCGCAAGAAGATCCCGCTGAGCCAGCTGGCCGTGGCGGTGCCGATCGTGCCCGCCAGTCTCGACGGCGACGAAGTGCTCGAACGCGTGCGCGCGGACGGCATGCAGGTGGCGCTGGTGGTCGACGAATACGGCGGCACCGCGGGCATGGTCACCATGGAAGACCTCATCGAGGAAATCCTGGGCGACGTCCGCGACGAGCACGACGAAGAAGAACGCGACGTGCGCCGGGTCTCCGACGGCTGGGACTGCTCGGGCCTGATGCGCATCGACGAGGTCTCCCGCGCCACCGGCTACGACGCCCCCGAAGGCGAATACGAAACTCTGGGCGGGCTGGTCCTCACGCAACTGGGCCGCATCCCGACAACCGGCGACGAAGTGGTGCTGCCCGAGTCCCGCGGCTCGGGCGGCGGCTGGATCGCCAAGGTGGAACGCATGGACGGACGACGCATCGACCGCGTCCGATTGATCCCCGTGGACGCAGCGAATCTGGCCGGACGGGAGCACAACAATGGGTGACCTGTTCGGAATCTTCCTCACCGTGATCCTGTTGGCGGGCAACGCGTTCTTCGTCGCCGCCGAATTCGCCCTGATCTCCGCGCGGCGCGACCGCCTGGAAGCCCTTGTCGCCCAAGGCAAGAAGAAGGCCCAAACAGTCATCGAAGCGGGCGAGAACCTGTCGATGATGTTGGCCGCGGCCCAACTGGGTATCACCATCTGCTCGATCCTGCTGGGCCGAGTAGGCGAACCCGCGATCGCCCACCTGATCGAGCGCCCCTTCGAATTGCTCGGTCTCCCAGCACAATTGCTGCACCCGGTCGGGTTCGCCCTCGCACTGACCATCGTGGTGATCCTGCACATCCTGCTGGGCGAAATGGTCCCCAAGAACATCGCCCTGGCCGGCCCGGAACGCTGTGCGCTGCTGCTGGTCCCGATCCACCTGATGTTCCTGCGCCTGGCCCGCCCCCTGATCGCGATCTACAACTTCGCCGCCAACATGACCCTGCGCATGTTGGGCGTGGAACCCAAGGACGAACTCGACGCCACGGTCTCGACAGTGGAACTGGCCGAAATGATCGGCGAATCCCGCTCCGAAGGCCTACTCGACGAAGAGGAGCACCGACGCCTCACTCAGGCGCTGGGCACCTCCGAACAGGTCGTCGGCGACGTCATGGTTCCCCTGGCCCAAGCCAGGTCGGTCCCGTTGATCGGCAACGGAACCACCCTGGGCGAAGTGGAAGCCGCCGTCTCGGAAACCGGCTTCTCCCGCTACCCGGTAGCCGCCGCCGACGGCTCCCTGGTCGGCTACCTCCACATCAAGGACGTCCTCGACGAGGTAGCCGACGACAACGCGGGCCCCGACACCGTCATCCCCCGCACCGACATCCGCCCCTTGCCCACCGTGAGCACCGGGACCCCGTTGTACGAAGCACTGGCCCGCTTGCGCCGCACCAGTTCCCACCTGGGTCGAGTGGTGGACAGCCGAGGCAACACTGTCGGTGTGGTCGCCCTGGAGGACCTGATCGAGGAGTTCGTCGGCACCGTCCGCGACGGCACCCACCGCAATGCGGACTGAGTCTCCGATCAGAGCTGCGCTTGCGACCGTCGCACGGTCTCGGGATCGATCTCCTGAATCTGGATGACCACACCGTCGGGATCGGTAACCCGGATGCTGCGACCGAAATCCTCCTCGACGAGGGTGTAGTCGTAGCCGTCGCTCGTCAGCCGGGCGGCGACCTGCTCGAGCGGCTCGCCGGTGGAGAAGCCGAGTTCTACTGTCCCGGGCGGTTTTCCCTTCGACACCGCAGCGTCGTGGACGCCGAGCGCGCCGGCGGACGCGTCGAGCTGTGCCCACACAGCGACGCTGCCGTCGGTGCGATAGGTGAGCCCGAGACCTTCGTAGAAGCGGCGTGAGGTCGCCACGTCGGCGACATAGCGGATGGGCAGAACTGTCAGCACAGGGATCTTCTCCTCTGGATCGAGCATTCCGGCGAGGCCGGGCGACCCGTCAGTGGGCCACGAGCTCACTGTGCTTCGGCTGCAGAAATTCGTCGTTCACCAGGCCTCAGAGCGGTGGATACTGTCACTAGAGTGAGTGCTTGTGGTGGAATCGGTCAGCCTGGACAGCGATGACCGGCGTGTGCTGCACGCGCTGCAGCTCGCCCCACGCGCATCGTTCGCCCGGATCGGCACCGCCCTCGGAATATCGGAGCGCGGCGTCTCCCGCCGCTATCACCGTTTGCGCTCGCAACTGGTGCTCCGCGTCGTCGGCATCACCCGCCACGACCGGCCCGGCCAGGCGGACTGGATTCTCCGGATCACCCCGCAACCATCCGCGGTGGACGCGATTTCGCGCACATTGGCCGCCCGCACCGACACGTCCTGGGTCGCCACCCTGGCCGACACAGGCGGCCTGTTCTGCATCCTGCGAACCACACCGACCGATTCCCACACGCTGACCCAACTCCGTCGAACACCGCACATCGGCCCGGTCACCGCCCACCGTCTCCTCGCCCCCGTCGCAGGCGTCGGCGGATGGCCCGGCCGCCTCCAAGCCCTCACCCCACAAGAGCAGCACGCCCTACTCGACCACCATCCCGCACCGCCTGACCCGGCGCCACACCACACCGCCGATGACAAACGCATACTGACACTGCTGGCCACCGACGGCCGCATGAGCATCGCGCGCCTCGCCAGATCCTCCGGCATCGCCGAATCGACTGTGCGCCGCCGGATCACCGAACTCATCACCCACGGGACACTGATGTTCGAAGTCGAAATCGACCCCAAACTCTACGGCCGCACCCTCGACGTCATCTGCCGCCTCGACGTCCGCCCCACCGACCTACGAACCGTCACCAACGCCCTCGCCACCTACCCCGAGGTCGCCTTCGCCGCCACCACAACCGGCGAATCCACCGTTCTGGCAATCCTCGAACTCATCGACTCCGAAGCCCTACACACCTTCCTCGCCGACAGCCTCGGCGCACTACCCGGCGTGAGCCGAGCACACACCGAAGTCGTCACCCACTGGATCAAACGAGCAGGCCCCCTCCCCCTCCGCTGAGACCGACAACCGTCGGCTTCGCGTGTGCCAACTCTGCGCTATTCGGCGATGAATTCGACGACACGCCGAGTGAATGATCGATGGCTCCTGCGTGTTGCTGAGGGATGCTCGATTACGACGAATCGCACGGACTGCGTCGTAACTGAGCGGAGTCGACATGAGAAACCGAGCGCGCCGCCCCATCGGACCCCGACCGCGGCGAGGCACGCGTATCGCACGCCTCATTGCCTGCGCAGTCGCCGGGATCGTCACCGCGTGCGCGCCGTCGCACGGCGCCACCTCGACCGACCCCGATTCCTCCCCTGCCACAATCGAAGCGGCGCAACCGGGCGTCCTGCCGCCGCAACGCGCACAGTCGAATGTGCCGATGCGCCGATTGGCGCCCGGCGAGCGCCCACCGCAGTTCGTCTTGTTCTCTTTCGACGGTGTCGGCGTCACTCCGAATTGGGACATGTTCCTCGAGGTCGCCGAGCGCGTCGATGCCCGCTTCACCGTATTGATGACCGGCCTGTTGGGCTGTCTCCTACTGGGATATCGCGCACAGTGCCGCCCACTCGCGCTTCGGCAATGCACCTGATCGCACCGCGGCCATCGACGACCTCATCGCGGCCGCGCGCGTACTCGCGTGTCTGCGTGACGAGAACGGCGCCCCGGTCAACAACGTGGTCCAAGTTCAGTTGGGAAACGAATTCGCCACCGTGCGTGGGTTCGACGACCCGAACTTGTCCGACGATGAGCTGAGCAGACGAATCGAAGAGGAAATCGGAGCACAGGATGAACGCAACAAGCTATTGAACACGCCCGCCATGCAGCCCGCCAGGGCGGATGCCACCGCGCCGACGATGTCGATGGAGCACCTGAATTCCGTCACCGAACAATGGGCGCGGATCTCCACCTGGCTGAACGCCAACCTGCCGTCGGTGCCATTGATCGGAGCCGATCCCGAGCAGATCGATCGAGCCGCCGAAAAAACGGGAACTCCTTGGCCCGAAGAACTTTCGACGCTGTTCACCCACATCAACGGCTTCCCCCACGAACACTGGCTCAGGTTGCTCCCGGTCCACGAACTGTTCGACCTGGACAGAGTCGTCCAGGAACACCAACTCGAACTCGACATCTGGCGCGAATTCGACGAAGAGACAGGCCGGCCCGCCGCCGCAGCAGGCGACCCCGCGGGCACTTACCTCCCCCAATTCCTCCCCTTCGCCGGCCTCGACGGCAACCTGCTGTTCGTAGATACCAGACCAGGCCCACTGCACGGCTGTGTCACCGAATTCGACAAGGTAGACGCCGACGATGCGGGCCCTCGATGGACATCGCTGAGCGCCATGCTCACCGACCTCGCCCACAGCCTGGAAACCGGCACCCCCTTCGACCAGCACTGGCTACCGAAAGTCGAAGCAGGCGAACTGAACTGGCAGTTCCAACCCTGATCAGTAGTGACGTCCTTTCGCCATGACAACCAGCATCACACCGTTCCCGAGATCGACAGCGTGATCACCACGCCAGTCCGAGTCGAGGAGGTAGTCCAGCCGCGTGATCAGCGCATCCGATCCGGTGATTTCGTCGGCCTCCATGGTCGTCATGGGAAGGATGTATCGCGGCGCATCGTCGGAGTCGTCAGGTTTCCACGTGAAGGTGAGAACGAGCGCGCCACCCATGCAGTCAATTGCGATGTCGGACATGTGAACCCACGGCGTTCGCCCTTCGACGGGCCCGCCGGGCAATGTCGCATACCACCCGTTCTGCCCGCCGGTGCCAGTCGTTGGTGCCGGGGGCGGCAGCGCGCTGGCGGCATGCAGGTAGGTTTCCAGGTCCGCAGCGACATCTCGCATCCACGTCGGCACAGGTTCGGACGACATCGCCATCAGCCCAGTGTTTCACGATGACCATCGAACCCCCGCCGCCCTGTACATCCGGCCATCACATCAAGTCCGACGGCACGCCCGACACGCCAAGCAAATGAGCGGTGGCCACTGCGTGTTGCTGCGGCACACTCAGTGGTGACGATCGCACGGACTGCGTCGCAATGTGAGCGGAGCCGAGATGAGATACCGAGACAGTGCCCCGATCGGAATTCGACCGCGGCGGGGGGCGCGCACACGGATCTCCCGCATAGTTGCCTGCGCGGCCGCTGGGATCGTCGCCGCATGTGCGCCGTCGCACGGCGCCACATCGACCGGCCCCGATTTCGCCACTGTGACACTGGAAGTGGGGCAGCCCGGTGTCGTGCCGCCGCAACGCGCCGAGTCCAATGTGCCGATGCGCCGACTGGCGCCGGGTGAGCGTCCGCCGCAGTTCGTCCTGTTCTCTTTCGACGGTGTCGGCGTCACGCCGAACTGGGATATGTTCCTCGACGTCGCGCAGCGCGTCGACGCTCGCTTCACCGCATTGATGACCGGACTGTATTTCCTGACCGATGAGAACCGAAACCACTATCACGGACCTGGTCACGCACCCGGACAGTCGGCCATTGCCTTCGGCGGTAATGCCGACGATGTCCGAACGCAGATCGATTATCTGAATCGAACATGGCTGGCCGGGCACGAGATGGGCACCCATTACGTCGGACATTTCTGTCGAGGCGGTGGATACAACGGTGACCGGTGGACCACCCAGGATTGGATCCACGAACTCGACCAGTTCTTCGCCTTGATGACGAATTGGCGCACCAACAACAATATCCACGACGGCCCCGACCTCCTGTTCGGGCCCGAGGTGGTGCGCGGCGGACGCACACAATGTTTGGAAGGCCAACTCCCTCAACTCATTCCGGCATGGCACCAGCACGCGATGACATGGGATTCGTCGATGCCCGCCGCGAACCCCGGACTGACCTGGCCACAACGCATCGAGGGAATCTGGGAGTTCCCGATCCCGTTCGCCTATTCCCCCGTTCTCCGCCAACGCCAGACCGCCCTGGACTACAACTTCTGGTTCACCTTCAACAAGGCGAAAGAACAACCCGAAACCGCGCACCACGCCCGCGAACTCACCAAACAGACCTACGATTACATGTATCGCCGAGCCTTCGAAGGCAACCGCGCACCCCTGGTCATCGCGAACCATTTCAACACCTGGAACGGCAACGCCTTCAACCCCGCCACCGCCGATTTCATGGCAGAGGTATGCGACAACCCCGAAACGATCTGCGCCACCCACGCCGACGTAGCCGCATGGATGGACCTCCAGGACCCCGCGATCCTCGCCCACTGGCAACAACTCCCCGCCACCGCCGTCGACGAACACCGCTGATCCGTTCCCAGCGCGCCGGCGCCCGTGCGTCGACGGCTCCCGGCCTCAGCGCTGGTCCGGATGTGTCACCGGCACCACGGTCAGCAACTCGCTCAGACCTGCGAAATCCTGCGGGTTCACGGTGAACAGCGGAAGGCGATTGGCCGAGGCGATCGACGCGATCATCAGGTCGATTCGTCGGGGTCGCGGGTTGCGGCCGGCTGCCAGCACGCCGGCAACGATATGTCCGAATCGCCGTGCTGCTCTGGTGTCGAACGGAATCGGTTCGAACATCGCCTCGGCGTTCTGCACCCGTTCGATCCGGCGGGCCCGCTCCCCTGGTTCCGTGGAGTAGTGGGGGCCTGCTGCGAGCTCTGCCATCGTCACCGAGCTGATAACGAGCTCATCCGGCAGTTCTGTGGGATCGAGCTCTTCTATGAGGATCAGGATATTCGTGTCGACAATTCCGCGCGCGGGAGCCGTAGTCATTCGGTGCTATCCCCGGCGAACTCACCGCGTCGGTAAGCCCGGTCGTACGGGTCGTAGAGCGAGTCGTCGACCAGATCATCACGATCCAGCTGTGCCCCAGCCGGACCCGACAAGCCCGCGAAAGCTGCGATCACCTCCGCCCGCGGCACTGCCGCTCGACGGTGGGCATGGCGATGCGGAACAAGATCCGCAACGGGTGCTCCATCGACAGTGATCGTGTAGGACTGCCCGGAGCGGACCTCGCGCAGAACCCGACTCGCGTCGTTGCGGAGTTCGCGCTGCGGGATCTCGGGAAGCTCAGCAGGGCTGGTCATAGCCACTATCCTACTCCCAGTACTACGGACTAGCTACGGAATTCCTACACGTCGATATCAGGGCTTCACCGCTACGCCGATGACATGGAGGCTGGGGCCGAGCTGCGCGATACGGGGGCGCGGGATGGCGAGCGGGCTAGCTAACAGCGCTCAGCACCTTTCGGCCACACCACATCAACCGGAATCCCCCGCTCATGCGCCAGAGCGACAACGGTCCCGGTACCGGCGCGCTGGCCGTCCTGCCCGTCCCACACCGCGATCATCCGATCAGCCTCGCCGACGAGCACCTCATTGGCAGCCTCATACGCCCGATCCGAACCGGTATTGCGAACATCGTCGAGCGCAAGGATTCCGAGCCGTCCAGCTTCGTCGTCCTCAGCTTGGATCAGGCGTGCTTCGATGATACCGAGCCGATCCAGCGCCGAGGACCGCCACCGATTCGGTTGCCGTAAATCGATCGCCGCACCGATCGCGTCGGCGGCCGCACCGGCGAACACTGCATCGTTGCGGGCGAGCAGATGATCGCCAATACCTGACCCTCCCTCGTCAGCTAATGTTCGGCGTGCCCCGCTGGGGGCGCGTGTTCGTTGTTGGAAAGTTGGAGGACCTCAGGTGATGACGCTTCGTCGAAATATGTGTGCTGGAATGGTCGGCGCGGCGATTATCGCGGCTACGACCGCGTGCGGGGCCGGCACGACCGACGATGCGACGACGTCGAATCCAGTTCCGACCACTACCGTGGCACCCCGGATGATGACTGAATTCCTGGTGACAGCCGCCGACTCTCCCGGAATCACCTACACCCAGCCTTCCGCCGCAGCGGCAGCCCAGCTGGGTGCCATCGGGATGGCTTCGGGCAAGGATTCACCAGAATGCGCGGCCCGCAATTCCGCCATCCGGATGATCACGACCGACCTTTACGCGGGCGCTTTGACCCGGGTCGCGACGGCGGACGGCGAACCGCGCTATGACGTGCAGATCGCGGTGCTCAACCGAGTTGTCGATACCGCCGCACTGGCTGCCACGATGCGAGGATGCACCACGGCATCTGCCATGACCGTCACTTCACGGGATGGTTCGACCGAACAAATGCAGTGGGAAGCCCCTGTCCCCCAAGAGATCACCGGTGTCGGGCCGATCGTCGCGATGACCCTGTTGCGCGAGTTGGGTGACAAAGCATCGGGCTCGATGCCGACGGCGAGCGTAGTCCGCTTCGTCACAGTCGGCGGTCGCACTGTCGTGGAGTACGTCAGTGGAGACCTGCTCGGCTTCGAGGTCTCCGCACAGAGCCTGGCCCTCGGAGATCGAGTCTTGACCGCCCAAGTCGCGAAGTTGCGGGCTCTCTGACAACGCAGCCGGTCCCGGATTTCGGGACCGGCTGCGACGCGGGCTCGTCCAAGAGCCAAGCAACAGTCAGGGCAAGGTGATGAGCCGCACCTGAGCGCGGTCGTCGGAATTGCTACTGCTGCAGTCGATGTCGACGGTACTGCCAGGAGGGAAGTGTAGTTCCTGCGGCAGGGGCGCGCCGTACGGCGCGACAACATAGGCCGGCGGGTTGAACGACGCACCGCCGCACCACCATCCGTACGGATTGCCGCCGGGAGCCGACTCGAGGCGGACGACGCCGCCGGGAAGAAGGATGTACCTCGGCGCCGGCGACGCATAGTTTCCCGCGCTGCCGGTGCCGGCATGGCCGACTCCCATTCCGCTCAGAGTCGTCATCAGTGCGGCCGCGACAGTGAAGACGCGTACGGTCGTTCTCAAGTTGTGTTCCTTTCGAGCAATCCCGGCTGAAACTGCCGGAAGCGTCGCAAATCTACCCCAGAGCACCAATGCGAGCCGATTCGCCGACCAACCCCTTCCTGTCCGTAGCGCGAATTGCGGACCATTCAGAAACATCAATCTCCGAAATACCTTGAGCGACAATTGCTTTGAGGGCGCGGCTCGGCTCTGATCGAATATTCGCTGTCATGCCGACTGAAGCGCCTTCAGTTCCGCACGTATCCATGAATGCAGCTGACTCCAAAGGTGATGTGACACTTCGGAATACCGAACCAAGTCACCCTCACGGAGACTCTCGCCGTTCGGCAGGAACTGTTGACGGCGGCGGTGTGCCGGAGCGAGAGGCGTGTATGCCATCGAGGACGGCCACGTCGTCGACTTCATCGAGGATCCCGAGTCACTTCCTGTGGCCTGAGATCGGCCGCAACAACAACACCGGCCTGCATGGACGGCCCGTGTCAGAGGGCCTGGGTACCGTAACCCCGGTCAGTGCACGAAAGGGAGTGGAATGGGCTTCACGTCGAATTGGATGTTGGTGCGAGGGATGGCACCGGAACAGATTTGGGACACGCTCGGGGTTCAACCCAGCGGGATACGGTTGGACCACCCCGAACCACGGCTGTGCGGCGCGGTGCGGTCTGATGGCTCGTACCTGTTGGTTGAGGATTCCGCCGAGGAATCGGTGGAGGATACATGGGATCTGGCCGGGCTGTCGGCGGGCTGTGAGGTGATCGGCGTCGCGGAGGTCGATGGCGGCGGCGGTGCCGAAGTGGTGCTGTGGCACGACGGGAACAAGGTGTGGGGGATCCAGGCGGACGATGGTGAAACGTATATCTCGGGGGACGTTCCCGCAGAGATCCTCGCGAAGGTCGAGGAGTACGCGAGCGAAGAGAACGGGGAGGATGACCCAGACTATTTCAACGCGATCCTGAACCTAGGGGGTGAGCTGACCGGCTATGACTGCGGCAACGGGTTCTCCGAGAGTGGGCCGAAACCATTCGAGATTCTGGATGACCCAGACGTAGCCGCGGTACTGAATGGCTTTCCAGCTGCGCTCGCAGCAGCTCTGGCAGGCAAAGGTTTCACCGCATCGCCATCGCTGGACGGGTACCGCACCTGGTACACGGCCGCCACAAGCGTGCCCGGATTGACCGCAGCGGTGGCAATCCGCATCCACAGAGCCAACTTCGGCGGAGTCACCATCACGGGGTCCGTCGGGATTCAGTCGGCGGCCGTCGCGGAGGTCCTGTCCGAGCTCCCGGAGACTGCGCGTCTGGCGTCCTCGAGCACCGACGCGGAGTTCGGCGAGATCGACGATTGCCGGTTCGACCCCGAACGCCAACTGGCGTATCCCGTCTCCCACAGCATGGTGGCTGCAAGGGACATCGGCGATGGTGTCGACTGGGTGATGAAGTATCTGGACGGGCCGATGGCGACGTGGTTTGCCGAGCGTTCCGACGTCACCGGACTTGTTTCGCGTGCGAAGACCACCAATGTTGTTCGCGGGCAACAGAATGTGAACCCACGACGATTACGTGCCACCATCGCCTTCTGCGCAGCCCACGGTCACCATGATGCCGCCGCAGACCTCGCACAGTGGTACCTGGCACGCACCGAATCCCACCCGATCGACTCCACCAGTAGGGCCTCGGCCTTCGATGCCGCACTCCGCGAACAATTTCCGGAGTACGCACGTGCGCGGTACCAACAGGCCGAGCGGGCCTCGGGCGGCCCGACGTCGGCGATGTAATACATCGCGCATACTTGCCGGGCGTTGCGAATAATGCGGGGCCGGCCACGGTGGGTCCTACGATCACGACGTGGGTCCGGCTGCTTCCGCGATCTACCGCAAGGGACTGGACCTGCTAGCCGATCAACTGGACCAGAATGCCGGTCCCAGCGGGCCGCCGAATTCGCCCACGACGACTAACGTCCGCCAACTCCCCGGTTCACGCCACATCCAGCTGTTCAATTCATCCGACAGGTAGCCGCCAGGCTTGGCCCTACGACGGGTACGCGCTCGATCTATGGGACTCGTCCGTCGACTCGTATCGCACATCGCGCACATCCACATCCTCCCCACAACACGTGCACCGCAAAACCTGCTCGACAAGTCCGTCATCGGCCGCGTGCGTGATCCGCAAGGGGGGCTCGTCGAGGCACCAGCGGTCGCCCCATTGCATCAGGGCGATGGTCAGTCCGTAGAGGTCGCGGCCTTTTTCGGTCAGGCGGTATTCGTCGCGTGGGGGGCGTTCGCTGTATTCGAAGCGTTCGAGAATTCCGTTGTCGACGAGCTTTTTCAGCCGGTCGGCGAGGACGTTTCGGGCGACTCCCAGATTGCGGCGCAGGTCTACGAATCGGCGGACTCCGAAGAATGCTTCGCGCAGGATCAGGAAGGTCCAGCGGTCGCCTACTTGGGAGAGGGCGGCCTCGACCGAGTCGCGGCGGAGGCGCGCGAGGTCGTTGACGTCGGGGGCGCTCATCGGACCACCTTACAACGGGCCTCCGAGTCGGTTGCGGATCAAGACCGACCGGGTTAGGTTGGTCCTGGATTGCAACCGACGTGCTGGAGAGTGATGCTGGATGGGGAATCTGATGCCGCGGTGGGCAGTGACGGCGATGCTGCGGCCGCCGTTCTCGGCGCGCAGGGCTGTGAGTCGGGCGATCGGGCGGGAGCCTGATCGGGTCACCGGCAAGCGGATTCTGGTCACCGGCGCTTCCTCGGGGATCGGCCGGGAGGCGGCGCTTAGGCTGGCCGACCTCGGGGCCGAGGTCATCGTCGTCGCTCGTCGCGAACAGGAATTGGGCGAGGTACGGGACGAGATCGTCGAGCGCGGTGGGCGGGCGCACGCCATCGGTTGCGATCTGACCGACACGACGGCAGTCGATGCGCTGGCCGCGCAGGTGCTGGAGAGATTCGGTGGCGTCGATGTTTTGATCAACAATGCCGGGCGGTCGATTCGGCGAACCGTGTCCGATTCCTGCGACCGGTTGCACGATTACGAACGGACCATGGCGGTGAACTATTTCGGCCCGGTCGCGCTGACGCTGCGACTGCTGCCCGCCATGCTCGAGCAGCGCGGCGGGCACGTCATCAACGTGGCCACCTGGGGTGTGCCGGCGGAAACGATGCCCAAGTTCGCCGCCTATCACGCGTCGAAGTCGGCGCTGAGCGCGTTCGGTCGCAGCATGGGGGCCGAGACCGCGGCGCAAGGGATTCGGGTCACCACTGTCCATTTCCCGCTCGTTCGCACGCCGATGATCGCGCCCACCGACGACTACCGCGAACTGGCCGCCCTCACGCCGTCCGAAGCCGCCCAGTGGCTGGTCGAGGCGGTCCGCACGCAACCGGCGTCCTTGCGACCTCGGTACGTCGGGTTGGTCCGCGCCTTCAGCGCCGTGTCGCCGTCCTTCGCGGACGCGATGGTGGTCAAGGCGACCTGAGCGCCGCCTCGGTCAGGCTCCACTCGATCGGGTCGGTGAATTGGGATCCGACGTGGTTCGAATTCGGTTCCGGGTCGAGGTCGTGTTGATAGAAGCGGAAGCGGTACTGGCGGTTCGTCGGGTCGGCGAGGTATTTCCACAGGGTGCGTTCGGGGACGTCGCCGGCGATTCCGGCGGTGGCATTGCTGACGTAGGAGCACAGGACCGTATCGAGCAGGCCGCTGATATCGGCCGGACTCCATTTCCCTTGATGTGCTGCGATCGCGGCGGTCAGTGTCCGGTAGCGGATAAAAGAATTGTGTTCTTGACTGGCGGGAATCTGCGGAAATGAACCTTTTTCATCCTGCCGCCACGGCTTTACGCTCGTAGTCTGGAGTACGCTGATCGCCTTCACCAGGCGGGTGGTCTTGTCCGGGCAGCAACGGAGCTTGCGCAGGATCTTCCATACTTTGAGCTGGGCGAACG
>NZ_JBHXRG010000054.1:0-15883 GCF_042716995.1 Nocardia sp. NPDC058640 | reverse complement strand
CCCTCAGGGGCCGCGCTCGAGCGCGCCAGCGCTCCAAAAACACAGCCTCAAACCCCCCGGGACCACTCAAACCCTGAAGCTCTGCCACACAAATCATCCCGGGACCCCCAAACCCTGAAGCTCTGCCGAACACCCCCTCCCAGCACCACCACCCCCAAACAGCAAAAAGCCCCGCTCCAACCAGGAGCGGGGCCCAAAGCTCAATCCCCTACTTAGGCTTGTCAGCCCAAACAGTCGTGCCATCCGGAGCCTGCAGCACCTGCAGCAGCTCCCAGCCGGTGACTGCCATAACCGGGCCACCGACGGCGATCATGCCCAGGATGCCGCCGATCGCGGCGCCCGTCGGCAGGCCAACGATGCAGCCTGCCAGCACGGCGATCAGGCCAAGGCCACAGCCGACGATCGCACCGATGGCGGTGCCGACGAAGGTGCCGACCGCGGTTCCGATGCTGAACTTGCTGGAGAAATCGTTGATCGCCCTCTGGTTCTCCTGCGCCGAAGCGATTTCGGAGCCCTTGAGAACCGGCTTCGGAACAACCGTCTGCTGACCCATTTCTACGCCGGCCGGCTTCTCCGGAGTCAGCGCAAGAACAGTGGAGTCCTTGATGACCTCGGCCTTGGTCGGAATATCTGCGCCACCGATCGTGAACGCGATCGGCAGGGCCACGACCAGACCGCCGCGGGCGTCCTTGATCTCAGCGATTTGAGTCTTCGGCGCCTCGGGAGTCTCCCCAGCCTGCTCGACGATCGAGAAGGTGCCGTTCTGGAGGGTCGCGACCACCGTCTTGTCGACGAGCTTGACCGAGTACTTGATGTCCTGCGGCGCCTCGTCGGCATGTGCGGTGCCCATGGCAACGGTCATCGCCCCGATAACCAGTGCGGCAGCCGCAGTAGTCCTACGGAAGTTCATTCAGGTTCCATTCATCAGGTGTGGTGCGGCGTGCGGTCCAGCAACACGCGAGATCTCGTCAAGCGAGGACATCTGGTGAGATGTCCCCGACTTCTCCCCGAGCAGTGTGAAGACCGGCACAGCATGCAGAACAGCTGGAGCCTAATGGACTGAAACCCCAGTGGCCAGAAGGAATTTCGGCGAAGTTAGTAAGCCTGACCTTAGTGTCGCCGCAGTTCACGCACGGTTTACGGTGTTCACCAGCAGCTATTGGAACCCCGTAGCAAACATTTTTGTGATATTGCCCACAGGCAATATCCAGGTCAAGCCCCAGTAAACAAGGTCAGAGCGCAAATGCCGATCCTACGGTGGACAGCGGTAGTTACTGACGGGTAACTTAGGGCCGGTTACGATACGAGCAACCTCGGTGGAGTCTGTCCATCGCTGACCCTCGTGTTGCCTCGAAAGAAAGGTCGCGACATGAATGCCCTGACTATCACGTTGGGCACGATTGGAGCTGTGCTCAGCCTGTTCTGTTGGGCGTCGTTTATCGGCGGCGCCTGGAACATCGGCAAGGCCATCACCATCGGCCAGCCAGCTCCCGATCGTTGGCGACCGTTCTTCCCGCGGTTCAAGCACATGTTCATCGAGGTCGCGGCCCATACGCGGATGAACAAGTTCCGCACCGTGGGCTGGCCGCACTGGCTGGTCATGACCGGCTTCATCCTGGGCGCGATCCTGTGGTTCGAGGCCTACGGCCAGACCTTCGACCCGTCGTTCCACTGGCCGTTCATCGGCGGCACCGCTGCCTACCACCTGCTCGACGAGATCCTGGGCATCGGCACCGTGGTCGGCATCGTCACGCTGATCGTCATCCGCCAGCTGAACCACCCGCGTGTGCCCGCGCGCCTGTCGCGTTTCAGCGGCTCCAAGATGGCGCCCGCCTATGTCATCGAGACGATCGTCTTGATGGAGGGCCTGGGCATGATCTTCGTCAAGGCGGGCAAACTCGCGACCTACGGCAACGCGCACGCTTCCACCGATTTCTTCACCATGCAGGTGGCCAAGCTGCTGCCCGCGAGCCCGACCATGGTGTCGATCTTCGCGTTCGTGAAGCTGATGTCGGGCATGGCCTTCCTGTACCTGGTCGGCCGCAACATCACCTGGGGCGTGGCCTGGCACCGCTTCTCCGCCTTCTTCAACATCTACTTCAAGCGTGAGGCCGACGGCAGTGTCGCGCTGGGCGCCGCCGCCCCGATGATGTCGCACGGCAAGGTGCTCACCATCGAGAACGTCGACCCCGAGGTGGACAGCCTGGGCGCAGGCCACATGGAGGACTTCTCCTGGAAGGGCTGGCTGGACTTCACCACCTGCACCGAGTGTGGCCGCTGCCAGTCGCAGTGCCCCGCCTGGAACACCGGCAAGCCGCTGTCGCCGAAGCTGCTGATCATGTCGCTGCGCGACCACGGTTACGCCGCCGCCCCGTACCTGCTGGCCGGTGGCCGCAAGGATGCCGCGGGCGACGAGATCGGTCTGGTCGACGCCGACGGCAAGCCCGACGAGGCCGCACTGGCCAAGATCCCCGAGGCCGCTCGCGCCGAGGCCGCGCGCCCGATGATCGGTGGCGAGGAGATCGGCGGGATCATCGACCCCGAGGTCCTGTGGTCCTGCACCACCTGTGGCGCGTGTGTGGAGCAGTGCCCGGTCGATATCGAGCACGTGGACCACATCATCGATATGCGCCGCTACCAGGTGCTCATCGAGTCGGAGTTCCCCTCCGAGCTGGCCGGCCTGTTCAAGAACCTCGAGAACAAGGGCAACCCGTGGGGTCAGAACTCCAAGGACCGCCTGAACTGGATCAAGGAAGTCGATTTCGACATCCCGGTGTTCGGTAAAGACGCCGACAGCTTCGACGGGTACGAGTACCTGTTCTGGGTCGGTTGCGCCGGCGCCTACGAAGACCGCGCGAAGAAAACCACCAAAGCCGTCGCCGAACTGCTGGCCACCGCGGGCACCAAGTTCATGGTGCTCGGTGCCGACGAAACCTGCACCGGTGACTCCGCTCGCCGCGCGGGCAACGAGTTCTTGTTCCAGCAGTTGGCGTTGCAGAACATCGAGACCATCAACTCGGTGTTCGAAGGTGTCGAGCAGTCCAAGAAGAAGATCGTGGTCACCTGCGCGCACTGCTTCAACACGTTGAACAACGAGTACCCGCAGGTCGGTGGCACCTACGAGGTCGTGCACCACACCCAGCTGCTGAACCGGCTGGTGCGCAACAAGCAGCTGGTGCCCGTGGCCACGGTCTCGCAGAACATCACCTACCACGACCCCTGCTACCTGGGTCGGCACAACAAGATCTACAACGCCCCGCGTGAACTGATGGAAGCCTCGGGCTCGACCCTGGTCGAAATGCCCCGGCACGCGGAACGTTCCATGTGCTGTGGTGCCGGTGGCGCCCGGATGTGGATGGAAGAGCAGCTGGGCAAGCGCATCAACGTCGACCGGGTCGACGAGGCACTGTCGACCAACCCGACCAAGATCGCGACCGGTTGCCCGTTCTGCCGGGTCATGCTCAACGACGGCGTGACCGCACGTCAGGAACAGGGCCAGGGCGAAGGTGTCGAGGTCGTCGACGTCTCGCAGCTGATCCTGGACTCGATCACCCGTATCGACGCGTCGCAGTTGTCGGCCAACCTGGTCGTTGTCCAGGAGCCGAAGGTCGAAGCAGAACCCGAACCCGAGCCGGAACCGGTCGTCGAGGCCGCACCTGCTGCTGCTGCTGCGAAGACTGCTCCCGCTGGTGGCGGTTTGGGCATGAAGGGTGCCGCGAAGGCCCCCGGCGGCGGCCTCGGAATGAAGGGTGCCGCGAAGGCTCCCGGCGGCGGCCTGGGCATGAAGGGCGCAGCCAAGGCACCGGGCGCGAAGGCCCCCGCGGCCGACGCCACCCCGACCGCCGAAGCCGCTCCCGCCAAGGGCCTGGGCATGAAGGGCGGAGCGAAAGCTCCCGGCGGCGGCCTCGGTATGAAGGGCGGCGCAAAAGCCCCCGGCGCCAAGGCAACCGAAGCAGCCACCGAAACCGCGGCCCCCGCGGCTCCGGTCAAGGGCCTCGGCATGAAGGGCGGAGCCAAGGCTCCCGGCGGCGGCCTCGGCATGAAGGGCGGCGCAAAAGCCCCCGGTGCAAAGGCTCCCGGCGCAAGTACCCCGGCCACTCCCGCCGCAGAAACTCCTGCCCCCGAAGCCACCCCGGCCCCGACCGCACCCCCGGTCAAGGGTCTCGGCCTCAAGGGCAAGGCAAAGGCCCCCGGCGCCAAGTCCGCTGCGACTCCGGCACCACCATCGGCCCCGGCAACCCCGGCAGCAGAGGCAACCCCCACGGAAGCCCCCGCCACCCCCGAGGTTTCGACCCCCGCCGAATCCAAGCCGTCGGTCCCCGTCAAGGGCCTAGCCATGAAGTCCGGCTTCAAACGCCCGACCAAGGCCCCCGGCACCCCGGCACCGGCCGAACCCACAGCACCCGCTGCGGCACCGGCTGATTCCCCGGCACCCACGGAATCCGCGGCTCAACCCGACCCGGAAACCGCCAAGGCACCCGAGCCCACCGGCAACGGCACCCCGGCAGCCCCTCCGACCGCCAAGCCGGGCGGCCTCGGCTTCAAGTCCAGCGCAAAGGCCCCCGGCCGCAAGAACTGAACACCCTGAACACAACGGGAACGCTCCCGGATTCCTCGGAATCCGGGAGCGTTCCCGTTTACTCGTTGATCGCCCTAGCGCGGAGTGACCACGATCTTCCCGTGGGCGAGGCCTTGCTCCCCGTAGGCGTGTGCCTGCGCGATCTCGGCGAGGGTGAAGCTGCGGGCGATGCGGGTGTGGATCTTGCCCGCGGACTGCAGGGCGGCGATTTCGGTGAGTTGTGCTTGGTCGGGGTGGACGAACACCCAGTCCGCGCGGATGCCGCGGCGGCGTGCGACGTCGAGTTGGCTGGGGTTCGGTGTGGTGACGATGCGGCCGCCGTCGGCGAGGACGTCGAGTGAGCGGAGGAAGACCTTGCCGCCGATCGTGTCGAAGACCAGGTCGACGTTGTCGATGTGGTCGGCGAAGTCGCCCTTGGTGTAGTCGATCGGGGTCGCGCCGAGTTCGGTGACGAACTGTTGGTCCGACGGCCCCGCCGTGGCGAAGACCGTGGCCCCGGCGTTCACCGCGAACTGCACCGCCATGTGCCCGACACCACCCGCCCCGCCCTGCACGAGAACCTTCTGTCCCGCAACAAGTTCCGCGATAGCGAACAGTGCCTGCCAGGCGGTCAGCGATACCATCGGCGTGCCCGCCAGTTCCGCGGGGTCCACGTCGGTGGGCGCGTGCGTGACGTCGATCGCGCGCACCGCGACATAGTCCGCGTAGGCATTGCCGAGGCCGGGAAACCCCGCCATCCCGAAAACCATGTCGCCGACAGAGAACCCGGTCGCATCATGCCCGGTGGCCACGACCTTGCCCGCGATGTCCCACCCGAGCACCAGCGGCCGCGCGGCCGGGAGCTGGTCGGCGACACCCGAGCCGGCCCGAGTCTTCCAGTCCACGGGATTGATCCCGATCGACGTCGTCTCGAGCAGCAGGTGCCCGGGATAAGCCTCGGGCACCGTGGCGTCGTCCACGACGTGCAACACCTCCGGTCCGCCCCATTCATCGAGTTGGGCCTGGCGCATTCGATCGACCATCGTCAGCTCCTCCACGCTCGGGATTTTCGATCAACGGTATCGGCGGCGCGGCGCAACCAGCCCGTACGACACCCGTCAGCAGTCCGCGAACCAGGCCTTCACATACCCCGCCGATTGATACGCGTAGTCCCACGCCCACCGCGCCGGTGACAGGCGTGGTCGGGGGTCGGTGAACAGCAGTTCCCCGGACCAACATTTCCCGAGGATGTACCGAGCGCGGGAGATGTGCGGGGTAAAGGTGACCACGATGACGCGGTCCCAGTCGGCGCCGAGTCGCGCCAGCTCGCGCCCCTCACCGAGGGTGGTGCGCGGGCTGGGATCGAAGCAGATCACCTCGAAGCTGTAGCCGCCGTGGCAGATTCGGTTCACCATCGGACTGTGCTCGTACGGGTTGGAGATCAGCACACGCGGTGCGTAACCCTGCGCCGCCAACCGCAGTCCGAGCTGTTCGCGCCCGTCGTGGGCGCCCCCCAGCACCAGAATCGCATCGGCCACCCGCACCTCATCGGTGCGCGGCCGCACGTAGACCGGCCACAGCGCGATCACCGCGATCAACACCGCGACCAGCAATCCCCCCGTGGCGAACAGGATCCGGCGCATAACCGAATGCTAGTGAACCGACATCGCGTCCTCGGTGCCCGGCGTAATCGACCAATTCGCCGTCTCTCCATCGAAATTCCGCCTATAGGGCCCCCGAATTGGTCGATTACGCCGGGCAACCCGCTGGCGGAGCAGTCCCGCACAGCGCAGGCCGACGATCCGAACCCTGCACGGCCCAGAATTACATCACCGCAGGTAGAACCCCCGCACACCCACCGCAAAACCCCCCGTTCCCCCCTGTACACCAGATGTTGCTCCCCCTGCTGCCTCGCTGACGCGGCGTAGCCACGCACACCGCTTACCAACAGAACTATGCGATGCACAGTCTTCGGAACGGGCTATCTCGGAGCCACGCATGCAGCGTGTATGGCCGAGTTGGGACATGACGTGGTCGGGGTGGATGTGGATCCCGGCAAGGTAGCCAAGCTGTCCGATGGGGTGGTGCCGTTCTATGAACCGGGCCTCGAGGAAGTGTTGCAACGCAACCTCGCGACCGGCCGTCTGCGGTTCACCACCGATTACGAGGATGCCGCCGCACACGCCGACGTGCACTTCCTCGGCGTCGGAACCCCGCAGAAGAAGGGCGAGTACGGCGCGGACCTGAAATATGTGCACGCAGTGGTGGATACGCTCGCGCCGATGCTGGAACGCCCGGCGATGATCGTGGGCAAGTCCACGGTTCCGGTGGGAACCGCTGCAGCACTTGGCATTCGAGCTCGCGAACAGGCGAGGGTCGATGTCGAGGTCGCCTGGAACCCCGAGTTCCTCCGCGAAGGGTTCGCTGTCCAAGACACCTTGCGCCCCGACAGGCTCGTGCTCGGCCTGGATCATGCCCGCGAACAGTCGAATTGGGTCGAACAGCACATCCGCGAGATCTACGCCGACCTCATCGCCGCCGAGATCCCCTTCCTGCTCACCGACTTGGCCACCGCCGAATTGGTGAAGGTCTCCGCGAATGCCTTTCTCGCTACCAAGATTTCGTTCATCAACGCCGTCTCGGAGGTCTGTGAGGCCACCGGCGCCGACGTCACCATGCTGGCCGACGCCCTCGGCTACGACGCCCGCATCGGCCGCCGATTCCTCAATGCCGGACTGGGTTTCGGCGGCGGCTGTCTCCCCAAGGACATCCGTGCCTTCATGGCCCGCTCGGGCGAACTGGGTGCCGATCACGCCGTGGCGTTCCTGCGCGAGGTCGACAACATCAATATGCGCCGCCGCACCAAGGTGGTCGACATGGCCGCCCGCGCCTGCGGTGGTTCCCTGCTCGGCGCGAACGTGGCGGTTCTCGGCGCGGCGTTCAAGCCCGAGTCCGACGACGTCCGCGATTCGCCGGCACTGAATGTGGCGGGCATGATCCAGCTGCACGGCGCCGTGGTAACCGTGTACGACCCGAAGGCGGTGGAGAATTCGCGCCGCGTGTTCCCCACGTTGAACTACGCCACCTCGGTCTCAGAGGCGTGTGATCGCGCTGATGTGGTGCTGGTGCTGACCGAGTGGAACGAGTTCACCGCTTTGACCCCGGCGGACTTGGCACCGGTGGTACGGTCCCGTTCGATCATCGACGGTCGCAATTGCTTGGACAGCACCACCTGGCGTGACGCCGGCTGGGTGTACGCAGGCCTGGGCACCCCGTAGAGTAACCAGCCAGGTGGGGGCGTACTGCAACGAGATGGGCAACAGATGAGTTCGGTTCTGGGAGTGTCGGTGGGGGCCGGGACGGTGCGTCTGGCGCGTCCGCAGCACGGTGGCCCGCACGGTGTCGTCCCGCCGTATTCGTTCGAACTGCAGTCCATCGCGATGCCGGAGCAGCAGGCGGAGGAGTCCGCGGCCGAGGCGATCGCGGGCACGTTGGCCGGGTCGCCGGAGGTCGCCGCGACCACCATCGCGTTCCGCACCGACCAGCAGGCCAAGGCGGTGCGTGCCGCGATGGCGCGCCGCCAGCTCACCAACTACCAGCTCATCCCCGAAGCCGTGGCGGCCGTGCACTTCGCGCACGCGACCAGCGATATGCGCGAGGTGTCCACGCTGGCGGTGTACGACCTGGGTTCCTCGGGTCTGACCGTGAGCGTGATCAACGCCCGCACCAGCGATGTGCACCAGTGTGAGCGGATCAGCGATATCAGCGGCGACTACCTGGATTCGCTGATCAGGGAGCAGCAGATCGCCTCGGGCCGGATCGCGCATCCGGCCGATCCGGCGGGCCTGGCCGCGCTCGACGGTCTGTGCCGGGCGGCGAAAGAGCAACTGTCGCACAGCAATGCGGTGGCGTTACCCAGTGAGCAGGGCCTGGTCCTGCTCACTCAGGAGAATTTCGAAGCGTTGATGATGCTGGCGATCGAGTCGTCGGCGCGGATGGCCCGCGATGTCATCATCCGCGCCCAGCATCCCGTACAGGCGGTGCTGGTGATCGGTGGTGGCGCCCGGATTCCGCTGATCGCGCGCGTGCTCGAGCGCACGATCGGCGTCCCGGTGATCGTGCCCCCCGAACCCGAAACGGCCCTGGCCCGCGGTGCCGCGCTGTTGGCCCGTCCCGCGCAGGTCCAGCAGGCCCCCGCCGCCGCCCCGATCCCGATCGGCGACAACGACGACATCACCCCCGCCTGGCTGACCGCGCCCACTCGTGGCCGCCGCCCGCTGCGCGCGCTGACCAACCGTTCGCATTCGCGTCGAGAGTTGAATGTCGCGGTGCTGACGGTGAGTTCGCTGGTGGTGCTGGCCGCGATCGGTCTCGGTCTCGGTTACGGCCCTGAGGTGCTGGAAAGCGGTTCGTCCAGCGACGGTTCGCAGGCGGTCCCGGCGTCCACGCCGCCGCGCCCCAGCTCTGCCGACCCCACGACGACCCCGGTCACGACCACCGAGGCCGAGCACGCGGCCGTCGTCGCGCCCCCGGCCAACCAGCGCCCCACCGAGAAGACCACCGAAGCGCCACCGCCCCAGGGCCCCAACACTTTCACGGTGGTCCCGGGCCTGCCGCCGGTCGTGCTGCCGACGCTGCCCCCGGTGGTCCTGCCAGGCTTCCCTCCACCCGGCCAGTAACACCAAGCCGGGCAATGACACTCAGCCGGGCGGCAACACCCAGCCGATGCGGTAAGTCCCAGCCGGGCTGGTAAGTCCCAGCCGATGCGGTAAGTCCCAGCCGATGCGGTAAGTCCCAACCGGGCGGCAAGTCCCAGCCGGGCAGCAAGTCCCAGCCGGGCAGCAAGTCCCAGCCGGGCAGCAAGTCCCAGCCGGGCAGCACCTCAGTTCCGAGCGTGCCGTGCCCGAGCAGGCTGCGCGATAACAGTTTTCGCCCCGAACGGCCGAGCCAACATCACCGCGATCGCAGTAGTCAACGGCACCGACAACGCCAACGCGATACCACCCACCGCCGACCGCGTGATCTCGATGGCCACCGCGTCCCCGGTCAACACATCGGTGATCGACCGCCCCGCCACACTGAACAGCAGCAGCAACGGCAACGCCCCACCCGCGTACGCCAGAACCAGCGTGTACACGGTGCTGGCGATGTGGTCGCGCCCCACTCGCATGGCCGCGGTGAAGATCTCCCGCCGCGTAGCCCCCTCGTCGAGCGCGGCGAGTTCGAACGCCGCGGAAGCCTGCGTGATGGTCACGTCATTGAGCACACCCAGCGACCCGATGATGAACCCCGCCAGCAGCAACCCGGTGATGCTGACGTGCTGAATGTAGGTGGCCACGTTGGTGTTCTGTTCTTCGGACAGCCCCGTGAGATGCGTGATCTCGATCGCGACCCAGGACAGCAGCGCCGCCACCAGCATCGACGCGAGCGTGCCGAGCAGCGCCGAACTGGTCCGCAGATTCACTCCGTGCGCGAGGTACAGCACCACGTAGAGAATCAGCGCCCCCGACACCAACGCGACCGGAATCGCCGACTTCCCGTCCAGCAACGCGGGCAGCAGGAACATCACCACCACCCCGAACGCGAAGCACAACCCCACCAGCGCCCGGAATCCCCGCCACCGCGCGACCACGCAGATCACCACCACGAACGCGAGCACGATCAACGTCAACGGCAGTCCACGCGAGTAGTCCTCGAACCCGTACATGGGGATCCCCGCCGGGTCCGCGGCCCGCACGACGCGAATGTCGTCGCCCGCCCGCAGATCGGGTTGCCCCGGCCCCGGCGCGATCTCGATCAGCGTCTTCTTACCCTTGTCGGGCCCCGACCGAATGTCGATGATGCTGCGCTGACACGTGTAGGCGGCGATCCGAGGCGGTTCGGGCTTGTCCGCGAACACCTTTCCCATCGACGGACTCCCACAGGCCCCGATGTCCTGCATGACCACGGTCCCGGCCTCGGTCTGCACCGCCCCACCGGTCATGGTCTGCATCGGCAGCGGAATCTCGACGTTCTGCGAACTGGGCCACAAGATCACCGTCGCGGCCACCACGATCACCCCGATGATCGCCAACAGCCCCACGACAACCTTGGCAGCGGTGTCACTGATCGCAATGGGCCCGGAATGATCGTGATGATGGTGATGATGATCGCTCACGGCCCGAAGCCTAACGGATCTCGTTTTCAAGAACGACAAACGCAACACCAGATCTCGCAAGCACATGGGTAACTCACCGGGAACCAGCAAACCCAACCACCCCCACAACCCCCGGCCGCATACAAAACTCCCCGGGTACCTAGGTCTGGCCTAGATACCCGGGGAGGCGGTATGGGGCGGCGGAGAGCAGGGGGGTGTCTCCGCCGCCGCGGTAGGCGCCCAGGGGGGTAGGCGCGCTAACCGTAAGGCTCTCGGTTGTCCAGGGGGGGTAGACAACCGGGCCAGGGCGCCGAAGCGCCGAGGTCTACTGTACACAAAAGATGCCCTTTTGCACTAGTAGATCTTCAAAAGATCCGATTTTCCGAACTCGGAGTCTGTTTTCCCTGCATCTATCAGGATGCGCATCCTGACCTGAGCGTCGAAACTCACTGGTCAGGGCCGTGACAGGTGAGCTTCGACTGTAAACCTACTGGCGGTAGCTCGCCAGAAAATTTCCGAACCTTTCGATCGCCACGGCCAGATCCCGGGCCCACGGCAGCGTCACGATCCGCAGATGGTCGGTCGCGGGCCAGTTGAACCCGGTCCCCTGCACCATCAAGATCTTCTCCTGCAGCAGCAGATCGAGCACGAGCTTGCCGTCGTCATGGATCTCGTGCACGTTCGGATCCAGTCGCGGGAACGCGTACAGCGCGCCGCGCGGTTTCACGCACGACACACCCGGAATCATGTTCAGCCGCTCCCACGCCACGTCGCGCTGCTCGAGCAGTCGCCCGCCGGGCAGGATCAGGTCGTCGATGCTCTGGTATCCGCCCAGCGCCACCTGGATGGCGTGTTGCGCAGGCACGTTCGGGCACAGTCGCGACGACGCCAGCAGGTCGATGCCCTCGAGGAAACCACGAGCGTGGTCCTTGGGTCCGGTGATGGCCAGCCAGCCCGACCGATAACCGGCCACCCGGTACGCCTTGGACAGCCCGTTGAACGTCAGGCACAGCAGGTCGGGCGCCAGCGACGCCAGGGAGATGTGCTTGGCGTCGTCGTACAGGATCTTGTCGTAGATCTCGTCGGCCAGCAGCAGCAACCGATGCTTGCGCGCCAGATCGACGATCTGCTGCAGCACCTCCGCCGAGTACACCGCACCCGTGGGGTTGTTCGGGTTGATCACCAGCAGTGCCTTGGTCTTGTCGGTGATCTTCGATTCGATATCGGCGATATCGGGCTGCCAGCCGTTCTCCTCGTCGCACAGGTAGTGCACGGGGGTACCGCCGGCGAGGCTGGTCATGGCCGTCCACAGCGGGTAGTCCGGGGCCGGGATCAGCACTTCGTCGCCGTTGTCGAGCAGGGCCTGCATGGTGACGGTGATCAGCTCCGAGACACCGTTGCCCAGGTAGACGTCGTCCACATCGAGCTCGGGGAACCCGGGCACCAGCTCGTACCTGGTCACGATGGCGCGCCGAGCCGACAGGATCCCCTTCGACTCGGAGTACCCCTGCGCCAGCGGCAGCGCGGCGATGATGTCGCGCATGATCACATCGGGCGCCTCGAACCCGAACGGGGCCGGGTTGCCGATGTTGAGCTTGAGGATGCGATGGCCTTCGGCCTCGAGCCGTGCTGCCTGCGCGTGAACCGGCCCACGAATCTCGTAGACCACGTTCTGCAGTTTCGTCGACTGCTCGAGAACGCGCGGGGACACATGCGAAGGTTGGCTACTCACGAGTCCATCGTGCCACTCGCGGCAAACCGATTTAGTTGCACGGGCGGTGTGTGCCGTGTCGCGCCGACGCTCGATGCCTGGTGGCGGCCTTCTACGGCCTCGGATGACTCGCGAGCGCGGCCGTCGCTACGCAGAACTCTTCGATGCGTTCGTCCAGCCCGCGCGCTTCCACCGCGTCGCGATAAGTCGGCGTGGCGATGCGACGCCGCAACCCCACCAGTCGCTCACTGAGCTGCGCGATCCGTTTGTCCTCGGGCAGGTCGAGAACCGGCCGCAAAGCGTCAGCCGCCCCGTCGATACTCCCGTTGATCAGATGCGCAGCCGCATTATCGACCCGAGCCAACGACTCCGCCCCATACGAACGCTGCAGCGGCGGCCCACTCGAGTACAACGCGATGGCCCGATCGGTAGCCGCCAACGCCTGCTCCGCACGCCCGAGCTGAATGCACGTGGCCCCCGCGTAATACGCCGCCTTGGCCGGCCCGAACCCGAACACCCCACCGATCTCGTCGTGCAGTTCATCGCGCCGATCACCCCCGACCACCTCGGCCGCCCGCAAACACCGATCCGTGTCCACCTCACTACCCAACCGCGCCCACACCCGCGCCTCGATATTGAGCAACCGCACCCGTCCGAGCCCCTGACCCGCGAATTCCTGTCCGCTGCGCGCTAATTGGACCGCATTGCGTGGCCGATCCGACCAGTTCTCGATCAGCGCGTGCATCCCGCGCGTCCATGCCCGCAACCCGTTGTGCCCGCTCAGTTCCGCGTAAGCCCATGCGGCCCTGATCTGTTCGCCCGCGGCGTCGAGGTACCCCAGGTCGGTGCTGGCGTTGGCCAGCAGCCCCGACAATGTCCCGGCCAGCAAGTACAGGTGGCTGGTGTCGACGGGTTTCTGCTGCCCGTCCAGTAGTCGGTACACCCGCCTGCGCACCCGCAGCATTTCCACCATCATCGGCGCCGGTGCCGCGTGCACGTATTCGTTGGCGATGCGCCGCACGTCGGCGTCGAGCTGAGCCAGTGTCGTGGCCCCGACATTGGTACCCTCCGCGGCGGCCGCGTGTTCGCTGGCCTCGTGCGCAGCCGCCATGATCAACTCCTTCTCCGACAACACCTCGGGCACAGCACCTTTGAGCGTTCCGGCATCGACGAACGCCAGCAGGTCGACGTCACCGGCGGGCGCGAGCAGCGACGAGAACCGTGCTCGCACAACATCATCGGATCGAGCCAGCGACGTATCCAGCGCGGCCTGGTTCACCGGTCGCGGGCGCACCCGCTCCCCGCCCGCCTCCCACTTCGACACCAGTCGTTCGTGCACACCGAGATGAGCCGCGAACTCCCGGATGCTCATTCGTTTGGCATCGCGTAGAGCTCTGGCCTGCTTGCCTGTCCACTCCCCGACCACGGCGTCACCTCATCCGACGGACAACATGGTCCAGAGTACGAGCGAGACAGTGAGGCACACCACAACTTCGGGGAATCGGTATTGCCAGAGGCAGTGAAAGGGCGGTGCGGGGCAGTGGTCACGCGCGTGTCGGTGCGTGATTCTGGAAGGGTGGAAGCCAGAACTGTCGACGACTGGGTGCGGTGTTACCAGCGCGAGTTCCGGCTACCCGTCCGCGAGCGCGGCGGCTTTGTGATGCTGCCGATCACCGACCGGCTGTGTGTGGTGCACCTGCCCACCGCGCGCGCCGAGAAGGTGCTCACGGCGCTGCGCGAGCAACGTCGTGAGGGTCCGGTGCTGGCACGCCAGATCCGCTGGAGCGTGCTCGCCGCGCCCGATGCCCGGCCCTCCGAGGAAGAGGCCGCCGAGCTCGCGGGACTCGATATCGACATTCCCGGCACCGGCAGCGCGGTGATGTTGCCGACCGATCTGGGCCGGTGGAGTCGCGAGGGCTGTCACTGGGTGCGCCCGCCGACCGGCAACGACGCCATGCCCGCGCTGTCGCTGGTGCTACGGATCGCGGTGGCGTGCGGCCCTCAGCGCGTCTCGACCGCGCTGAGCGAATCCGGCGAGAGCGGGAAGTTGAGGTACGAACGCGACGGCGTCGGCCCGCGCTGATTCTGATACTTCGACCCGGCCTTGGCACTACCGTACGGATGCTCGGCCGGACTGCTCAACCGGATCAGACACAGCTGCCCGATCTTCATCCCCGGCCACAGCGTGATCGGCAGATTCGCCACATTCGACAGTTCCAGGGTGATGTGCCCGCTGAATCCCGGATCGATGAACCCCGCCGTCGAATGCGTGAGCAGCCCCAACCGCCCCAGACTCGACTTGCCCTCGAGCCGCCCGGCCAGATCGTCGGGCAGCGAGCACACCTCGAGCGTGGACCCGAGCACGAACTCCCCCGGGTGCAGCACGAACGGTTCGCCCGGCTTCGGCTCCACCAGGCTGGTCAGCTCGTCCTGCTGCTGAGCCGGGTCGATATGGGTGTAGCGACTGTTGTCGAACACCCGGAACAGCCCGTCGAGACGCACGTCGATGCTCGACGGCTGAACCATCGACTCGAGCATCGGTTCGACACCGAGCCGCCCGGAAGCGATCTCGGCCCTGATGTCACGATCGGAGAGCAGCACGCGGCCCAGTGTAGGCAGCCGACATCGCAGGTGAGAGCCCACCACCCCCTCGAGCCCGCCCACCGGTGAGCCCACCCCCGGCCACGACTGCCCGCCCAACAGGCAGCCGAGCGCACCGCCGCAGATGACCGTCCACCGGTCAGCCCCGGTCACGGCTCACCCGCGAGGCGCGTCGCATCGACCCCGCGGGTAAAGCCGCCCGACCCGGATTACGACGTCGGCTGCACCGGCGTCCCCACATCAGCAGTCGCCGTCGGCTGCACCGGCGTCCCCATCTCGGTGGTCTCCGCCGACCCACCGCCATGATTCGGGTTGGTGCAGATGGTCCCCTCACACGGAACCCACGTGCCATCCCCGTTCGGGTTCGGCATCATGTTCGGCCCCGGCGCAGGCGCACTCGGATCAGCACCGCCATGGTTCGGGTTGGTACAAATCGTCCCTTCACACGGAACCCACGTCCCATCCCCATTGGGATTGGGCATCATGTTCGGCCCCGGCGCAGGCGCGGTCGGATGCACATGCCCCGGATCACCGTGCCCCGGATCATGCGCCGCCGAAGTGGTCGGCTTCGCGCTGGTCGTGGTCGACGTCGTACTCGTAGTGGTCGACGTCTTCGACCCGGAATCATCGGAGCACCCCGCCCCCAACACCGTCAACGCCGCGATCACCGAAACGAACAGAACCCGCTTCATACAGTGAGCCTTCCGTCAGCCCGGCCGTCGACTCACACCCACCGAGCCGAATCTTCGAACCGGAGAACTTTGCGAAACCGTTGCCCGCACTCTAGCCTCGACCGGTCATGGAAATAGGGTCTGACCTGCACCAGAAATGGCGAAAGGTGCTCTGACCTGCGATAATTCTTCTTGTCTAGGGAAGA
>NZ_JBHXRG010000053.1:0-16985 GCF_042716995.1 Nocardia sp. NPDC058640 | reverse complement strand
CCTCCATACGGCAACGCTACGCCGGAAACGGGGTCGGCGACCAGGGGCGTCGGTAGCCCATTCTGCGGTCGATGCCCGGTAGGCGGACCTTCCTGGCGGACGGAGCTGCGCCCTCTCGCTGACGACCGCTGTGGGATTACCCACGCGTCGCCGACATCGTGGCGGGGTAATCCCGTCACGAACGTGCTCTCCGTCGCGGCACAGCGGCGGTGAGATTTCGCACTCACGGGTTGTGGGTAGGTGGAAACGCGAGGTCAGCCGGTTAATCTGGCGCCTTCGCACAACTTATGTAGGAGGTGTCATGCGGCGGGTTCAGTACGAGCGCGGCAGTGGTTCGGAGGCGCTCGAGGTCGTCGCGGCGCAAGTGCCGGTGCCCGGTGTCGGGGAGCTGTTGGTGCGGGTCGAGGCGATCGGGGTCACCCTGTCGGCGATCCGGCGGATCAGCGGCGAAGCCGAGCAGGTGCGGGCCGAGATCGCCGGTGAGGTCGTCGGCGTCGGTGACGGGGTGGACGGGTTCGTCGTCGGGTATCGCGTGGTCGGGCTGTGCACGTCCGACGCCTATGCCGAATACGTGGTGCTCGCCGTCGACCAGGCCTCCGCCATCCCCGACGGTGCCTCCGCCGTCGACGCCGTCGCCCTGATGCGCAGCGGTCTCGTCGCCCTCGGCGCCCTCGACACCGCCGCCCCGCGCGAGGGC
Organism: Nocardia sp. NPDC058640; assembly: GCF_042716995.1. Taxonomy (NCBI): domain Bacteria; kingdom Bacillati; phylum Actinomycetota; class Actinomycetes; order Mycobacteriales; family Nocardiaceae; genus Nocardia; species Nocardia sp. NPDC058640. The sequence goes on along the minus strand of NZ_JBHXRG010000053.1, from coordinate 16,288 downwards.
GAAACCGCCCTGGTCACCGCCGCGGCGGGCGGTGTCGGCCACCTCGCGGTGCAGCTGGCCCGCGTGCGCGGCGCGAGCTGGGTGGTCGGCGCGGTCTCCGACGAATCGAAGATCGACTTCGTGCGCGAACTGGGCGCCGACGAGGTCTTCACCTACGACCAACTGCACTGCGGCAAGCAAGCCGACTACGCCCTCGACGGCGTCGGCGGCACCGACCTGGACGGCACCCTCGCAGCCCTGTCCGAAGGCGGCCGCGCCGTCACCTACGGCACCGGCACCGGCCTCATCGACACCGAAGCCCTCCTGTCCGGCGGCAAAACCCTCACCGGCTTCCGCATCGGCCGCCTCGCCCAACGCGACCCCGCCCGCTACGAAGACGTCCGCCAAGAGGTCTGGCAGTACTACGCCTCAGGCCTGCTACACCCCACAGTCCACGCCCAATTCCCCCTGGACCAAGCCGCCGAAGCCCACGCCGTCATCGAACAACGCGCCAACCTGGGCAAGGTCGTCCTGGTCCCCTGATGGACAGTCGATCAACACGCTCTCAACCAGGGTAATAGTCGAAAAAGCCACGCTGAGATCGGGGTGATAAAACCCCTCGATGAGTGGGTTGTTATCAATCGACCAGGTCGGGGGGTCGGGGAGGGGCGGGGGATAGCGCGTAGACTTTCTTTCTCGTGAGCCTCACCCTTGGAATCGTCGGCCTGCCCAACGTCGGAAAGTCGACGCTGTTCAATGCGCTGACCAAGAACGACGTGCTGGCCGCGAACTATCCGTTCGCGACCATCGAGCCCAACGTCGGCGTCGTGCCGCTGCCCGACCCGCGCCTGGACAAGCTCGCCGAGATCTTCGGTTCCGAGAAGACCGTGCCCGCGGTGGTGTCGTTCGTCGACATCGCCGGCATCGTCAAGGGCGCCTCCGAAGGTGCGGGGCTCGGCAACAAGTTCCTCGCCAACATCCGTGAGGCCGACGCGATCTGCCAGGTCGTGCGCGTGTTCGCCGACGACGACGTGATCCACGTCGACGGCCGGGTCGACGCCGCCGCCGACATCGAGGTCATCGAAACCGAGCTCATCCTCGCAGACCTGCAGACCCTCGAGAAGGCCATCCCGCGCCTCGAGAAGGAAGCGCGCGTCAAGAAGGATCGCAAGCCGCTCCTCGATGCCGCGAAGGTCGCCGAGGGTTTCCTCAACGAGGGCACCACCCTGTTCGCCGCGGGCAAGAAGATCGACGCCGACCTGCTGCGTGAGCTGTCCCTGCTCACCATCAAGCCGTTCCTCTACGTCTTCAACGCCGACGAATCCGTGCTCACCGACGAGGCCAAGATCGCCGAGTTGAAGGCCTCCGTCGCCCCCGCCGACGCCGTGTTCCTCGACGCCAAGGTCGAAGCAGAACTGCTCGAACTCGACGACGAATCCGCCCTGGAACTCCTCGAGTCCATCGGCCAAACCGAACCCGGCCTGCACGCCCTGGCCCGCGCCGGCTTCCACACCCTCGGCCTGCAGACCTACCTCACCGCAGGCCCCAAGGAATCCCGAGCCTGGACCATCCACCAGGGCGACACCGCCCCCAAGGCCGCAGGCGTCATCCACACCGACTTCGAACGCGGCTTCATCAAGGTCGAACTCGTCGCCTTCGACGACCTGGTCGAAGCGGGCTCCATGGCTGCTGCCAAGGCCGCGGGCAAGGTCCGCATGGAGGGCAAGGAGTACGTCATGCACGACGGCGACGTCTGCGACTTCCGCTTCAACGTGTAGTTCGCTTCGCCTGAGGCTGAGCGAAGTACCCACGGGAGTCGACCTGGCCTGATGAGGTCTTGAGTCCGGTCGGAAGTCGGTCGATACTTCAACAGTGATCAGCATCGAACGCACGCTTGATGTTGCTCGGCCTGCCGACGAGGTGTTTGCGCTGGTGGCCGATCAGACCAACGCACCGTGCTGGCAGGGTGGGCTGGACAAGGTGACGCGCATCGGTGACCTGCCGCTCGGGGTCGGTACCGAACACGAGTTCCACCGTCGATTCGCCGGGCGAGTGATCAAGTCACGCAGTCGGTTCGTCGAATACGACGAGGGCCGCCACGTCGCCTTCGAATTCGACGACGGTTCGATCGCCGGGCGCGGCTCCTACGATGTCGCAAGCCTGCCCGACGGCAGTACGCGACTGGTCTCGCACCTCGAGATGCGACCGTCGGGACTGTTGCGATTCTTCGAGCCGTTGCTCCGGCGAATTCTTATTCGCGACATCGACCGTGACGACCGCAGGCTGAAGCTGTTGCTCGAGTCGACCGGCGACTAGGTCGAATTCCTCGATTCGGGGATACGGGGCGGATCGGTATGTCTGGCATGGCTTTCCGCCTCCTGCGTCGAAAGGCGGATGCGGCGGCTACGTCAGGCGGGTTGGATGCTGGTGTCGCACAGGCGGCATCGGTAGTAGCCGTGAAAAACCGGGTGGTGGGTGCACAGTTCGAGGGAGCTCGGGTTCGGTGGGGTAGTCCAGTCGCCCAGTGGGGATGGGGGTGTCGGGGTGGGTCTGAAGGCGGTGAGCAGGTGGGTGAAGGCGGCTAGGTGGTGGTCGATGGCGGGGGTGTAGGTCAGGTGGTGCCAGGCGGTGCGGGCGGTGGCGCGATCGAGGAGGTCTAGGAAAAAGTCCTGTTCGGCTCGGTGGTCGGCGGTCCATGGCAGGTCGTCCAGGTCGAAGCCCGCGAAGCCTCGGGATGCTCGGGACGTGTCGCAGAAATGCAGGACCAGATTCTGTTGCCAGGTGGTTCGTGCGAGGGGGGAACCTGCCAGGGCGATCACATCACAGAAGACGTCGGTGCTGCCGTTGTTCATGTTGACTTCCACGCCGAGCGTTCGTGCGCCGAATCTATTGCCCATAGGGCGACTCTAGATGTGCCGTGCGGTGGAATCGTCATGACAGGTCATTGTGACTTCATCACGGCCAGTGCGGAACTGGGTCGGACGTTGCCTGAGGCTGGGTGGTGGAGGTGGGCAAGTGCGGTGAAGCCTGCTTCGGTGACGACTTCGGTGAGCGTGTCGGTGGGCCAGCGGTAGGCGGTGGTTACTTTGTGGGGGAAGGGGTCGATGGTGTCGGGGGATTCGAAGTAGCCGACTACCAGGCGGCCGCCGGGGGTCAGGACGCGGTGGAATTCGGTGAGGACGGTGGGGAGTTCGGTGGGGGTGAGGTGGATCAGGGAGAACCACGCGAGGATGGCGGGGATCGATTCGGTGGGGGCGGTGAGGGTGCGGAGGGAGCCGAGTTCGAAGGGGATGTCGGGGTAGGTGGTGCGGGCGTGGGTGATGAATTCGGGGACTATGTCGATGCCGGTGGTGGGGATGCCGGCGTCGGTGAGGAATTTGGTGAAGTGGCCGGGGCCGCAGCCCAGGTCCAGGACCGGTCCGGGGGAGAGGTGGGTGAGGGCGAAGGTGGTGTCTTCGGGGGCGAGGGAATCGGGGGAGCCGAACAGGTCTGTGTACAGGGTGTGGATGGCGGAATAGGCGGCTTGGACGGTGTGGTCGGGCACCTGATCGACACTAGTCACTGGACAGGGCATGCCCGGTTTCGTCCATCGTTTGTCATCGTGAGACCCGGGTAGTCGAATGTAGGGATGCCGTTTTCCCAGTCGTAGACACGAAGGGATCGACGATGCCGATCAAGCCTGTTCGACGCATTGCTCGCGCGCTGCTGGGGACCACTTTTGTGGCCGCCGGGGTGAACGGGTTGATGAATCAGAAACCGCGTGCCGCCGCCGCGAACGCGCTGGCGGAAAAGGGCAGGACGGGACTGCCCGACGCGCTGGCGGCGCGGGTGCCCGACGATCCGAGTCAGTTCGTGAAGATCAACTCCGCGGCGCAGGTGGCCGGTGGGTTGTTGCTGGCCAGTGGGCGCGCCCCGCGGCCCGCGGCGGTGTTGCTGGCCGCGACCGTGGTGCCGGGGACTGTCACCGAGCAGGACTTCTGGGCCGAGAACGATCCGGATCGCAGGGCGGCCAAGCGGGTGGGGTTCTTGAAGGACCTGGGGCTGCTGGGCGGGTTGATGATCGCGGCCTCCGATACCGAGGGCAAGCCGTCGCTGGGCTGGCGGGCGCGGCGGGCGTTCTCGCGGGAGGAACCGCGCATCGCGGCCGAGGGTGCGGCGATCGCGGCGGCGGCGAAGCTGCGTGGCGCGCAGATCGCGGAGTTCGCGCACGAGGAGGGCACGCACCTGGCGGAGGTCGCCAGTGAGCGTGGGTCGCAGTTGGCGGAGATCGCGCGGGAACGGGGGCCGCAGCTGGCCGAGGCGGTGCGCAACCGCAGCGCGCATCTGGTCGAGGTGGCGAAGGAGCGCGGCCCGGAAGTGGCCGAGGCGGCGCGCACCCGCACTGCGCACTTGGCGGAGGTTGCCAAGGAGAGAGGGCCGGAGCTGGCCGAAGCTGCCCGCGAGCGGGGCACGCAGCTGGTCGACGTGGCACGCGAGCGCGGTACCGAACTCGCCGACGTGGCACGCGAGCGCAGCGCCGAACTCGCCGACGCGGCCCGTGAACGTGCGGACAAGCGCGCCTCCTGACCGACCGATCCCACGCAATGCCCCGAAAATCGTGGTCTAGCGCGCAGACCTGCTGTGGCGCACCATAAATTCGGGGTCGGGCAAGCCGACGAACTCACCGCTGGAACCTAATATCCGGGCAATCCCGGCAATTCAGGTTTGGCGGTGAGTTCTCGTGTGAATACTGGGCATTCGCAATGCATTTCGACAGAAGTGGGATTCATCTGATGTTGGCCGACCGTGAAACGCCCAAGCCGTACGCCGTGAGACTCGCAGTGGTGGGGGCGGCAGTAGCCATCGGACTGCTCGGATCGGCGGGAACCGCTGCGGCACTTCCCGGTTCGGGCTCGGCGAGCGGTTCGGCCACCGGATCTGCCAATCTGGCAACGGGTTCGGCGTCGGGTTCCGCGGAGGCCGCGCCGTCGGCTGCCGCCTACATGACGTGGCAGTCGGCGCAGTTCATCCACAACACCCTGCGCATGCTGCTGTCGGTGCCGCAGCGCATGTAGTTCACTTCCAGGTCTGTTCCCAGCGCTCCGCGGCCCAATCGCGCACTTCGCCGCTGACCAGGATCGCGGGCAACAGCAGGGCGAAACCGACCAGCAGGATCGCCAGTCGAATCCACACGCTGAGTTCGCCGAGGGCACGCAACAGCGCTGGTAGGACGCAGATCGCGGCGAGTACGCCGAGGGCGATCGCCGCGATCTGGTGTTCGGGTCCGGCGATCAGCGCGGCGCAGGTGCCGAAGCACAGGCCGAGAACCAGTCCGCCGACGCCGACGAAGTAGTTGTCCCAGGAAAGCCAGCTCGGGCGGGTAGACCGGGAAGTGACCACGCGGCGCAGCTTAGCGCGCTCACCTGTCGGCGTGCGGCGGTCTGGGCCACGGGTTTTCCTCGAGCTTCTCCACCGACCGGTTGAATTTGCGCATCAGTCTGCTGAGCTCGGTGAGATCGGCGTCGTCCCAGTCCGCCACGACCTTGCCGATGTCGCTGCTGCGCCGACGCCGGTCCGCGGTCAGGGCGGCTTTGCCGTCGGCGGTGGTCTGGATCTTGCGGGCGATGCCGCCGTCGGGATCGGGAACCCGTTGCACCAGTTCCTGTTTCAGCATCGCGCCGACCTGGCGGTTGATGGTGGAGATGTCCAGTTGTAGCGCCTCGGACAGTTCGCGCAGGCTCAGCGGTTCGCCCAGGTCCAGGCGCGTGAGGATCAGGAACGCCGACCGGTCGAGCAGGAAGCCGGGGCGGCGGCGCACGGTGGTGGGGTAGTGCCGTGAGATCAGGTTCAGCTCGAACACCAGGCGGGCGAACGGGGTGTCGTCGGCGGGGCCGGAATCGGACATGTGCCAACTATGTCGTGTGGGCCATCGCTGAATCAAATTGTGCACTATGCACATCGTATGTACTGTGCATATCGTGTCCGTACTTGCCGCCGACGCTTCGCCGGCCCTCCCCGAAGCGAAACGTCCGTCGCCCACCGTGCTCATCGCGGTGCTGAGCACGGTCGGCATCGTGGTCTCGCTCATGCAGACGCTGGTCGTGCCGATCATCCCGTCGCTGCCGGGCCTGCTGAGCACCTCAGCCTCCAATGCCTCCTGGGTGATCACCGCGACGCTGCTGGCGGGCGCGGTGTCCACGCCGATCGCCGGGCGCCTGGGCGACATGTTCGGCAAGCGTCGCGTGTTGATCACCAATGTCGGCTTCATGATCGCGGGCTCGGTGATCTGCGCGACCGCGAACTCGCTGCTGCCCGAAGTACTCGGCCGGTCGCTGCAGGGCATCGCGGTGGGCGCGATCCCGCTGGGAATCAGCATCATGCGCGACGAACTGCCGCCGGAGAAGGTCGGCGGCGCGATGGCGGTGATGAGCGCGACGCTGGGTGTGGGCGGGGCGGTCGGTATGCCGTTCTCGGCCGTGATCGCGCAGAACATGAACTGGCACATGCTGTTCTGGGTCGCGGCCGGATTGGGGGTGATCTGCGCGGTGCTGGTGTTCGTGTTCGTGCCCGAATCGCCGGTGCGCACACCGTCGCGGTTCGATTTCGGCGGGGCGATCGGGTTGTCGATCGCGTTGATGACACTGCTGATCGGCATCACCAAGGGTGTGGATTGGGGTTGGACCAGCGGTTCGATCTTGGGACTGTTCGCGGTGTCGCTGGTGAGTTTCCTCGGCTGGGGTGCCTATGAGCTGCGGCAATCCGCGCCGCTGGTGGATCTGCGGGTGTCCGCGCGACCGCGCGTGCTGTTCACGAACATGGCCTCGATCGCGGTCGGTTTCTCGCTGTACGGCATGTCGCTGACGTTCCCGCAGCTGCTGATGGCACCCGAGGCCACCGGGTATGGCTTCGGCCTGTCGATGGTGGTCGCGGGGCTGGCGATGGCGCCGGGCGGCATGGTGATGATGCTGTTGTCGCCGATTTCGGCGCGGTTGACCGCGAAGAAGGGGCCCAAGCTCACGCTGGGTCTGGGCGCGACGGTGATCGCGGCCGGGTATCTGTGCGCGCTGGTGCTGACCGACAGCGTCTGGCAGATCATGATGTCGGCGATGATCGTGGCCGGTGGTGTGGGTCTTGCCTACGCCGCCATGCCCGCGCTGATCATGGGCGCGGTGCCGATCACCGAAACCGCCGCCGCCAACGGTCTGAACTCGCTGATGCGCTCGATCGGCACCTCCACCTCGGCGGCGGTGATGAGCGTGGTGCTGGCGCACATGACCATGCAACTGGGCCCGCACGTGCTGCCCTCGCGCGAGGGTTTCCACACCGCGTTCTTCATCGCGATGACCGGCGCGCTGGTCGCGATCGTGCTCACCGCCTGCATTCCGCTGCGCAAGCGCGACCAGGCCGGCGCCTAGATCTCGTCGGGCGACGGACAGAACACGACCAACGCCCAGTCGCGACGAGGAATCATCGGTTCCAGCGCGTGCATGATCATCGTGACCGACTCGCCCGTATCGGGATCGAGGATCCGCTGCACCGGGCGGTCCAGATGGGTCGGGGCGTCGGGCTCGGTGGTCCAGAACCGCGTCCACTCCGGCGCCTGCGAGCAGGCCGCGACGAGTTCGTCGATCCGAGCCTGCGGCACCACACCGGGACTCATCACGCGAAACCCGTAGACGCACAGGTGAACCTGGATGTCCCAGTCGATCATCACCGTGCGCGCCCGCGGATCCAGCAGCATCCACTCGAGCAGGGTCGTGCCGGGGTGCAGGCCGGGGAAATAGTGTTCCCACGCGGTGTTGGCGGCCAGGATGTCGAAGGTGGAGTAGTCCTGCAGGCTCGCGGGGTAGGGGATCGCGTCCAGCAGCACGCGGTCGACGGCGGGCACCTCGATCGTGGTCGCGGGGGCGGGGCTGTCGTAGCGATCCGACAGCGACAGCGCGACCAGGTGATCACGGAACAGGTCGGGTACTTCCAACGCGTCGAACAGCGCGGTCAACGCCTCCAGCGTCGGCGTGCGGGTTCCCTGCTCGATCTTCTGGATCAGCCCGGGGGAGATGCCCGCCATCGCGCTCAGGGTGGCACGGGTCAGCCCGGCTGATTCGCGGCGTTCGCGCAGGTAGCGCGCAATCGGCGGATGCGGGTTTTCCACGCGGTCAACCTCTTTCGGACGGTGGTACAGATTGGGACAGGCGTCTAGCTTGACCGAGGGTAAAGGGTTCGCAAAACTCATCACAGCCGGGCGGGTCACCGCCGGGCTACCTGGCTCCTGCTCGCCGACCGCGTTTCGGTCTTCGTGCAGGTCGCAGCAGTGTGTTCCGGAGCGGAAAGTGTTCGACACCACCCGCGCGGACGATGTCGCCGGAGGGGACGGCGCGCGCTCGCGTGGCGCGCGCCGAGAGCACGAAGCGGGCCGATACCCGGATGGCGCAGGGGTCCACCCGGTGATCGGTTCCCGCTTCGGAAAAACACGTGCTCGATCGGGAACCGAAAGCCCTCGCGATTCGTCCAATAGAGCAGAAGGACGAACGAGAGTGGGGGGCGATGACGCAACTGCAGACCGAACGGCCGGGACGCCGCACGTCCTGGGCCATCGGGATTTCCGGAGTGCTGGCGGCCACGGCGGTGGTCGTGGTGGGACTGGTCTGGTGGCAACACGATTGGGGCGAGCCGTTCCCCGCGCTGGACAGCGAGCGTCTCGACGAACAGCAGATCGTGCTCGTGGACGTGTTGCGTCGCGAATACGAGCAGCCCGGCGACGGCCCGAAATACGCCGAGGGCGTCCAGGAGGCCTGGTGCGCGGACTTCGTCAGCTGGACCATGCGCGAGGCGGGCAGGCCGCTGGCCAACCCCAACTCCGGTTCCTGGCGGATCCCCGGCGTCTACACGCTGGAGGACTACTACCGCAAGCAGGGCCGCTTCACCTCGGCGCAGGTCGGTTATCGCCCGCGCACCGGTGACGTGGTCCTCTACGGACCCGACAGTCCGCTGGGTCAGCACACCAACATCGTGCTCAGAGCCGACGGCGACACGATCACCACCATCGGCGGCAACGAGATGGGCACGGTCCGCGTTCGCACCATCACCCCCGCCGAAACAGCCGACCTGGTCGGTTACGGACGATTCTGAAATCGATTGTCGCTCAACACAACCGGTGAGATCCTGGACGGCGGTACCACGCCGCTACCCGTACCATGGAACACGCGGCGCCCGGCAGCGCCGTTGCCGGCTCCTCCGTCCTGCTTCCCCCTCATCGGCAGGACGGGGGCGCTGTGCCACCAGCCGAGGTGTCACCGCCGTCACGTAGCGTGGTCGATGTGCGTGTGACCGTGGACGAGAAAGCGCGTCGGGACCCGGTGTGGATCGATTACGCCGATTTCGGCGAACGGTTCGTCACCTACGCGGTGAACGAGCAGCGCATCACCGCCGCCGTGGCGGGCATGACGGGGCGCGGGGTGACGATCGGCCCCTTCTCGCTGGGGCCCGCCGGATTGGCCGGTTTCGAGGCCGAGGGCGCGCTGGGGACCCCCGTGGTCACCCGCACGCCCGGCGACGCGCTCAGTTTCGGCGTGCGGATCCCACTGACCCTGGCCGTGAAACTGGTGCTGGGCGGGCGCAAACTGCGACTGGCCGCCGTGGTGGAGATCGGCCTGACCCTGCACGCCCGCACCGCCGCGCCGCTGCTGGTGATCATCGATGTGGCCCCGGTGACCGCCAGGGACGTCAGTTTCACCTTGCGCGCCGAGGCCGTCGACGGTGCGTGGGAGATGCTGTTGGACCCGATCGCGGGCATGGTGCAGCGCGAGGTCGCCAACCGGGTCAACGCGATCGTCGGCGACCCGAAAGTCCGCGCGGAGCGGGTGTTCGACATCGAGGCGATCCTGGACGGTTACCGCTCCTCGCATCGCAACGACACGGTGTTCGACTGGATCGACTACCGCGAATTCGGGCTGCGGTTCTTCACCACCATCGTCACCAGGGACCGCGTGCACGGCGTGGTCGCGCAGATGGCGGGCAGCGCGATCGAGGTCGGGCCGCTGTCGGAAGGTCCGCGCGGTGCGGCCACGGTGACCGTGCGCGGCGCGATCGAGCAACCGCGAGTGGTCGACAGGGGCCTTGGCGAGCCCGGTGACCTGCGGATCTTCGATATGGTCCTGCCGGTCGGGCTCGACATCACCGTCGACGTGCTCAAGGCCAACCACTACCGCGCCGACCTGGAGATTCCCCTGGTCCTCACCGCGCGCGCGGCGCAACCGCTGCTGATCGTGATCGACGTGCCGCCGCCCGCGCTCGAGGACATCTCGATGGAATTCACCGCGAAGGGTCTGCGCGCGGCCACGCTGGCCCGGCTGGCCGGGATCAAGAAGCAGGTCATGGCCCAGGTGGTGGCGGTGGTCAGCACCGAACTGGCCGACCCGACCGGCCGCACGATCGACGTGGGCGCCGCGATCGACGGGGCCACCTGATTCGTGTGACTCGTGGGGCGAAAGTTGCCGTTGGTTCTGGTAGTTCGCCTGGGGTTGTGATGCAATAAGCGCACGTTCTGAGGCTCCCGGCGCGCGAGATGGCGCGCGGGGCACGCTTACCGGTTGGTCGGGTTGCGCGAAGGAGTCCTGCGATGCGTTCTGTTCCGGTGACCAGGCGGAAGTTCTTCGGCTTCGCCGCCGCCGCGGCCACGATCGGTGCCGGTTTCGCCGCCGCGCCCGCCCGCGCCCAATCCTTCGGCACCATGGTCGATTACGCCGCGGGTGTGCCGTCGGCGGAGTCGATCGCGGCCGAGGGGCACATCGGTGTGATCCGGTACGTCTCGGATCGACGGCCGGGCGCGGAATGGATGGAAGGCAAGCCGCTGCTGGCCGCCGAGGTCGAAGACCTGTGGTCGCACGGGTTGTCGATCGTGTCGAACTACCAGTTCGGCAAGGGCGCCACCGCGGACTGGCGCGGGGGACTGGAGGCGGGCAAGCGGCACGCAGAACGAGGCTGGGAGTTGCACACCGCCGCGGGCGGCCCCGACACCGCGCCGATATACGCCTCCATCGACGACAATCCGTCCGAAGGCGAGTTCTACGAGATGATCGCCCCCTACATCGAAGGGTGGCAGTCGGTACTGGGACCGGACCTGGTCGGCATCTACGCCAACGCCCCGACCATCGGCCGAGCCTTGGACGCGGGTCTGGGTTCCTGGTTCTGGCAACACAATTGGGGCACCGCACGCGGTTTCGTGCACGATTCCGCGCACCTGCACCAGTTCGAAATCGACAAGCGTTCGATCGACGGCATCGGCGTGGACCTCAACAACGTCCTGGTGTCGGACTACGGCCAGTGGTGAAACGACTGAGCCCGACCCGTCGAAACGGATCGGGCTCAGTTCGCGTTATCTCCTAGACGGTGAAGAAGCCCAGGGTCGGCATGAACGTACAGGTACGCGGTGCGGCGCCCTCGGCGGCGGTGGTCAGCGAACCCGACACCACGGCCACGACCCGGCCGTGACCGGTGCTCGCGACGGCCGACAGCGTGGCCGGACCGCCGGGGTTGATCTTGGCCTCGTCGGTCAGCGTCTGGATCGCCGACTGGCGGGTGTCGAGGTTGAGCCACTGCACCGTCATCGGCGGGTTCTGCACACCGGTCGGGGCCTTGGTGCCCAGCGCGGTGAACACGAAACCGGCCTGACCGGGCGCGACACCGGGCGGAGGCAGCTGCGCCGGACCGGCGACCGCGAGGGCGGTACCCACGGAATCCGCGCCGTCGCCGATGCAGCCCTTGCCGATGGTCGGGTACAGGAACTGCGCGATGGCCGGGCCGTCCTGCGGGAGTTCGGGTCCGCCGCCGCCGCTGCCGTCGAGGAAGGTGATGATCTTCTCGAGGGTGGCCTTGATCGCGGGCGGCAGGTTCAGGGTGGCCAGCAGCACGCGCGCCTGATCGAGCAGGGCGGTCTGTGGGCTGGCGACGTCGGCGGGGCCCGCGACCAGGCCGACGACGGCGGGCGCGAAGGCGGCCAGCGCGTCGACCGGGACGCCCTCGGGCACCATCGGGACGCTGATCGCCGCCGCCTGAGGGGCGGGCGCTGGTGCGGCAATCGATGCAGGCGCGGCGAGCATGGCGCCTGCCGCGATGGCGAGAGCGGTCGTCGCGAGCCGCGATCCTCGGCTACGAAGCACTGTCGGGCCGTCCTTAACCTCGGTGGTGCGATGGGCGGGAGCTGTCGAGCCCAATGTCGGGGGTCACTCTAGGGACAACGCCGCCGTGTTGTACAGCCGCCGGGCCCGAAGCCGGTCACCGGCCGAAACCATGTTCGTCGACGCTAGCCCCGCGCGGTGTTACACCTGGGGATGTTGATGCAAATGTTACGCATGGTGTCGTGCTGGCCGGTGCGCGTGGCCGCCGGTCGGGGGCTGGTTACAGTACGGAGGCGAACGTCTCACCCATTCGACCGAAAGCCTGGCCTTGAACCGACACCTCCGATGGGCTCTCGTGCTGCTCGGACTGTCCGTGCTGGCCCGGCTGGCCTGGATGCTGTTCGCCCCGAACGGGCTCAATGTCGTCGACCTGCACGTGTACGTGGACGGGTCGGCCTCGCTGCTCACCGATCGGCTCTACGACTTCACCTATTCCGAAGTCACCCCGGACTTCCCGCTGCCGTTCACCTATCCGCCCTTCGCGGCACTGGTGTTCTTCCCGCTGCACTATCTGCCGTTCACGCTCGTGGCGATCGGGTGGATGCTGGCCACGGTCGCGGCGCTGTACGGCGTGATCAGGATCAGTTTCGAATTGCTGCTGGGCGCGGACAAGGCGAAGCAGACGCCGTGGATCACCGCCGCGGTCGGCTGGACCGCGCTGGGGGTGTGGCTCGAGCCGGTGCGCACCACCATCGACTACGGGCAGGTCAACGTCTTCCTGGTGTTCGGCGCGATGCTGGCCGTGCGCAGCGCGCGCTGGTGGATCTCGGGCACGCTGGTCGGCGTGATCGCCGGCATCAAACTGACCCCGGCCATCACCGGCCTGTACTTCGTGGCGCGCCGCCGGTGGGCCACGGTGCTGTGGTCGGCGGCGGCCTTCGGGCTGACCGTGGCTGTGAGCTTTCTCATCAACGCGCACGAGGCGAAGCGCTATTTCGGCACCCTGCTCGGTGACGCCGACCGGATCGGCCCGGTGGCCTCGGTCTGGAACCAGTCGCTGCGCGGCGCGCTGAGCCGCATCCTCGGACACGACGTGCAGTCGGGTCCGTGGTGGATCGCCGCGGTGCTGGTCACCGTCGTGCTGACGTTGCTCGCCTGGCGAACCCTGGGCCCCGATGATCGCCTCGGCACGCTGGTGCTGGTGCAGCTGTTCGGCCTGATGATCTCGCCGATCTCCTGGTCACACCACTGGGTGTGGCTGATCCCGACCGTGCTGTGGCTGCTGTACGGGCCGCTGCGCGACGAGCGGGTCGCGCGCCTGCTGGCGGGGTTCTGGGTGGTGACGATGCTGGTCGGCGTGCCGTGGGTGCTGTCGTTCGCCCAGCCCGACATCTGGACCATCCCGCGTCCGTGGCCGCTGGCGTGGCTGGGCGCGGTCGATGTGATCGGCGTGTTCGTGCTGCTGGTGTGGTTGATCTGGCGCGGCCGCGACACGCTGGTCGCGCACCTTCCCGGCCGTCGCGCGGCCGGGATCGCGGCGAGTTAGAACGCCTTGTCGACGAGTTCGTCGATGGTGTGCGCCATGGCCGTATCCAGTGCGGTGAGCCCGCCTTCGGAATGCGTGCTCAACACGAAACGCAGTGTGCGCCAACGGATATCGATATCGGGATGATGATCGGCAGCCTCTGCGGCGGCAGCGACCTTGCGTACCAACGCGATTCCGTCGAGGAAGCTGGGTGCCTTGACCGTTCGAGTGATCGAGTCACCCTCGCGTGACCACTGCGGCAACGTGCCCAGTGCGATGGTGAGTTCGGGCGCGGAAAGCTTCGGAGTACCCATGACTCGTTTGTACGCCTGCCCTACTTGACGCGCGCCGCCTTCAAAGCTTTTTTGAGATCTTTGCCGCATATTCCGGCGGCTTCGGCCTTCTTCATTCGCATGATGACGACCGGGCATTTGAAGCAGCGAGTCTTCTTCCTGCAGCACTTTTTCTTCGGCTTCAGGCTCGAGACCTTCTTCGCCTTCACCTTGCCCATAGTGACTTAGCGTAGCCTAAGTACAAAGCCTGACACGAGGGTGCCGCTTCGGTACCGGTAAGCTACACAAGGCCGCGATGCCAGATGAATGCGCGCCAAATACCCCAACAGCAGGAGGATCCAGGCGTGTCGTCTTCACGCGATTTTCGCAACGTCGCCATCGTGGCCCACGTCGACCACGGCAAGACGACGCTGGTCGACGCCATGCTTCGTCAGTCGGGCGCGTTCGCGGAGCGAGCAGAACTGGTCGACCGAGTCATGGACTCCGGTGATCTCGAGCGCGAGAAGGGCATCACCATTCTCGCGAAGAACACCGCAGTTCATCGCCACAATCCCGACGGTTCTCTGACCGTCATCAATGTCATCGACACCCCCGGCCACGCCGACTTCGGTGGCGAGGTCGAGCGCGGCCTTTCCATGGTCGACGGCGTCGTGCTGCTCGTGGACGCGTCCGAGGGCCCGCTGCCCCAGACCCGTTTCGTGCTGCGCAAGGCGCTTGCCGCCAAGCTGCCGGTCATCCTGGTCGTGAACAAGACCGACCGTCCCGATGCCCGCATCGCCGAGGTCGTCTCCGAGTCGCACGACCTGCTGCTCGACCTGGCGTCGGACCTGGACGACGAGGCCGCCGAAGCCGCCGAGCTCGCCCTGGACCTGCCGGTTCTCTACGCCTCGGGCCGTGAGGGCAAGGCGTCCAAGACCGCTCCCGAGAACGGCGCCGCTCCCGACGCCGAGAACCTCGACGCCCTGTTCGACGTGCTGATGGAGTACATCCCGGCACCGAAGAGCAACAAGGACGCGCCGCTGCAGGCCCACGTCACCAACCTCGACGCGTCCGCGTTCCTCGGCCGTCTGGCCCTGGTCCGCATCTACGCCGGTGAGCTGCGCAAGGGTCAGAACGTCACCTGGATCAACGCCGACGGCGCCAAGACGGTCAAGATCACCGAGCTGCTGCAGACCATCGGTGTCGAGCGTCAGCCCGGCGAGGTCGCCGAGGCCGGTGACATCGTCGCCATCGCCGGTATCCCCGACATCATGATCGGCGACACCCTCGCCGACCCGGACAACCCGGTCGCGCTGCCGCGCATCACCGTCGACGAGCCCGCCATCTCGGTGGTCATCGGCACCAACACCTCGCCGCTGGTCGGCCGGGTGCAGGGCCACAAGCTGACCGCTC
Organism: Nocardia sp. NPDC058640; assembly: GCF_042716995.1. Taxonomy (NCBI): domain Bacteria; kingdom Bacillati; phylum Actinomycetota; class Actinomycetes; order Mycobacteriales; family Nocardiaceae; genus Nocardia; species Nocardia sp. NPDC058640. Next base: position 1,004 of record NZ_JBHXRG010000053.1, on the reverse strand, counting down.
GCATGCTCAAGTCGCGCCTGGATCAGGAACTGATCGGCAACGTGTCGCTGCGCGTGCTCGACATCGGCCGTCCCGACGCCTGGGAGGTGCAGGGTCGTGGTGAGCTGGCGCTGGCCATCCTTGTCGAGCAGATGCGTCGCGAAGGCTTCGAGCTGACCGTCGGCAAACCGCAGGTGGTCACCAAGCAGGTCGACGGCAAGACCCACGAGCCGTTCGAAGAGCTGACCATCGACTGCCCCGACGAGTACCTGGGTGCTGTCACCCAGCTGCTGGCCGCCCGCAAGGGCAAGATGGTGCAGATGAGCAACCACGCCGCCGGTTGGGTGCGCATGGAGTTCATCGTGCCCTCGCGTGGCCTGATCGGCTTCCGCACCGTGTTCCTCACCGATACCCGCGGCACCGGCATCGCCAACGCCGTCGCGCACGGTTACGCGCCGTGGGCCGGTGAGATCCGCGGCCGCCACACCGGTTCGCTGGTGTCCGACCGCGCCGGCACCGTCACCCCGTTCGCGATGATCCAGCTGGCCGACCGTGGTCAGTTCTTCGTCGAGCCGGGTGCCGACACCTACGAGGGCATGGTCGTGGGCATCAACCCGCGCGCCGAGGATCTCGATATCAACGTGACCCGCGAGAAGAAGCTGACCAACATGCGCAGCGCCAACGCGGACACCTTCGAGACCATGGCCAAGCCGCTGCAGCTCGACCTCGAGCTCGCGATGGAGTTCTGCACCGAGGACGAGTGCGTGGAGGTCACCCCCGAGGTGATCCGCGTGCGCAAGCTCGTGCTCGACTCCAACCTGCGTGCGCGCGACCTGTCGCGTCGCAAGGCCCGTGACAAGGCCGCCGCGAACTAAGGCGTAGATCCAACGGCGTGGGGCCGGGTGCGGCAAATGTCCCCGCCCCCGCCCGTTTTTGGGGCGGTAGTTGGCGGACGACCCTCGGACGAAAGGGTGGGTGTAGTGGGCAAGGGGATGGTTGGGGTGTGTTATAAAAAAAATAAGCAG
>NZ_JBHXRG010000052.1:0-17557 GCF_042716995.1 Nocardia sp. NPDC058640 | reverse complement strand
TCAGTGATCTGGGCTCGGGGGTCGAAGGTGTGTTCAAGACAGTTGTCCATCATGTGGCGATCGTTGTGAACGCGATCGGGTCGGTGCTGCAGCGCGTCAATCTTCCGATGCCGGACTGGCTTGGTGGCGGCAGTATCGGATTCGGGTTCATCGGTGATGCGATGGTCGAATGGGCTGCGGCGCATATGGCCACCGGGGGCGTTGTGCGTGGTCCTGGTGGTCCGCGCGATGACCAGGTGCCGATTATGGCGTCCAACGGTGAGTTCGTGGTGAATGCGGCATCTACCAGTCGGCATATCGCCTTGTTGGAAGCGATCAATAGCGACTCGCTCACTATCAACGGTCGCGACGCGCAGGTGGTCGCGGTGCGGCACGACGCCTTCGCGGTTCCGTCGCGGGCGCTGCCGCACGTGGTCAACCGGCATCACTTCGATCACTCGACCACGGTCAACCTCACGACCAATCACATCGATAGTGCACATGTTCGCGCGAAAACGCTTGCGGTACAACGCGAAGTCGCCGCGTCGTGGGCATAGTGGTGCTCGTCTGGATCCAATGCTGAGTCGTTGGGGTGTGGTTGTTGGTCATGTTTGCTGGACTGTCACGGTCACGGCGATAGTCTGAGACTGGGCAGTGATGGTGCGGGTTAGCTGGCTGCGGGGGTTTGCTGGTGTCGGGTAGGTTGGGCGTTCGGCCCTTTCAACGAGTTCGGGAGTTGTGTCAGTTGGAGAACATGCAGCTTGCCGCTGAGTTGGCCGGAGAGATGGTCGCGCAGGCGGTGCAGTGGGTTTCAGAGGGCGCGGCCGGCCCGTTCCTTGCCTATCTGGGCAAGGGCGATGCTCGGGTGACGTTGGTTGATCTCACGCAGGGTGATGACGAGTCGCCGCTGGACTACGGTCGCGGTCTCATGGTCGTCAGGTCAGCCGCCCGCGGTGTCATGGTCTACGACGGAGCTATCTCCAACAGCGACGGTGAGCAGTTCGATGCCCTGATCGGCGAGGTCTACGAATTCGAGCATGGTGACGGCTCGTTCGACGTGTTGGTGCCCTACCGCCCGGCGAGCCCGTCGCAGAGCTTCGGTGTCCACGCACTGATGCTCAACGCCCCCGACGGCCAACCGGTCAGCGATGAGATTCTCGATGCTTTCCTGCTGGGTACCCGCCGCGATGCTGATGCTGGTGAGTTCCTGCGCCAGCATCAGTTGCGATAACTGCCAGTAACTAACGTGAGGAACCGGCATGGGTAGCTACCGCAAGGCGACCAAGGCGGAGCTTCGCCGGCGGGAAGTGGATCAGCGGGATCCGGCGTGGCTGGCATGGCTGGCCGAGATGGATCCCGCGCTCGAGAAGTTCTTCGCTGTAGATGTGACAGATATGCCAAGTGATCCATTCAGCGCGGACGGGGTGGCAACGGCCGAACTGGCTGCGATAGCGCGATTTTCCTCAGTAGAGGCAGTGCTGGCCCCGGAGAACGCTGCAGCGGCTGATCGGTTTCAACGCTACTTCGGTGAGGCGTTTGTCCGTTGCTTCGAAGGACGATGGATGAACGTTCGCGTCGCCGCCTCCGCATCGTTGGACGTCTTTTTTGATCGTCGCGGTTGCAGCCCGGTTGTCCTTTGCCCCTTCGCTGAGTTCTACGTCGACACACTGTCGCAGTTGCTTGGGGCGGTTCATTACCGTAATGGTGAAGAGTGGACGTGGGTTTACGGTCACTCCGTCGATGACTATGCCGAATGGCAGGTGGGCGGACGTTTGCCGATGGATAAATGGATCTCGTTGCAGGCAAAGAAGGCCCGGCGAGAGTCGTAATATCTAGATAAGTCTCCCGCGCCTATCGGCAATGCGCGCGGAGCGTCTATCTGAGCACTTGTAAATTCATCCCGGACGTTTTGTGTTCGGTCATTCTTTGCGCTTATCGCACGGAGTCTATTCGTTGTGCGCGCAGTAGGTAATGAGGAGGCCGGAACGTGAGTCCCGACCATGGCGAAAATAGTTCGTGGAGACATGAGCAACCAGAAAATGGCGAGGATCTGTCGAATGTCCAGAAAGAGAAACACCGGATATATGTAGACAAGGGCGGACAAAAGGGTCCTAAGGAATGGCTCTCCACCGTTCGAAACTGGAGTTATAGGAGCCAATACGGCGACGATTTCAGGGATGGAATGGCGATTGTCCACGGTTGGACAGATGATAATGGATGGGCGGTTGAACATAATGTCGTAACAGACAAGGGCAGCCGACGGTACGACGCTGGTAAGGACGGCGCCGGCGCGACTGGCCACGAGACCAAATATGGCAAGGTGAGCGGAAAGCACCCGCATGAGCAGCTCGACAAGGACGAAGCCGCGCTCAAACGGGGCCGCAGGGTGCACTGGCATGTGACCGACAAGTCGAAGGTTGACAAGAAGATCCAGCGCAGGTTGGCAGCGCTCGCGAAGAATCACCCGAAGAGATTTACGTTCTCTCAGGTCAGTGAAGCCGAGAAGAACCTTGCGATGGCCCTTGGCAAGGAGATGCGCGCGCACCGAGCAGGGAACGGCATGCCGCTGCCGTCATATTATGACGCGCAACGGAATCTCGCTGAAACGCATGCGGATACCATTCGCAAGTTGAAGAAGGACGGTCCGGGTGGAACAAGCCCGGCTGCGCTTGACGGCGGCAAGAGTCTTGTCGCCGAAGTCAAGGCAAGAACCAAGGCGCTAAATTCCAAGTCTTCGGCGCTTAAAGATAGCCTAAAGGCGATGCGGGATCACGGCGTCGCCCACGCGAAAATGGTTGCCAGCTGGGCGAAGGCGCCGAAGGGGCTCGCGAATCTCACTAAGGCGATGAAGAATTCATCGACTGCCGGGAAGAGTGTGCAAGGTGCTACCAAGTCGTGGATCGGTGCGCACGGCAAGATCAACGCTTCGATGATGAAGTCCCCGTTGGGCATGATCGCGTTGGGGATTGCGGCGTTGATCGGCGTTGTAACGTTGATTGTCGGTAACTGGGACACGGTGCAAAAAGTCTTCGAGGCCGTGCGTAAGAACACCCTTGAGCCGGTCGGTAAATTCTTTGGCGAGGTGTTCGCTTCGGCGACCTCTGGGCTCAGTAACGTGACGAAGGGTATCTCGGACTCGTTCAGTGATCTGGGCTCGGGGGTCGAAGGTGTGTTCAAGACAGTTGTCCATCATGTGGCGATCGTTGTGAACGCGATCGGGTCGGTGCTGCAGCGCCTCAATATTCCGATGCCGGACTGGCTTGGTGGCGGCAGTATCGGATTCGGGTTCATCGGTGATGCGATGGTCGAATGGGCTGCGGCGCATATGGCCACCGGGGGCGTTGTGCGTGGTCCTGGTGGTCCGCGCGATGACCAGGTGCCGATTATGGCGTCCAACGGTGAGTTCGTGGTGAATGCGGCATCTACCAGTCGGCATATCGCCTTGTTGGAAGCGATCAATAGTGACTCGCTCACTATCAACGGTCGCGACGCGCAGGTGGTCGCGGTGCGGCACGACGCCTTCGCGGTTCCGTCGCGGGCGCTGCCGCACGTGGTCAATCGGCATCACTTCGATCACTCGACCACGGTCAACCTCACGACCAATCACATCGATAGTGCGCATGTTCGCGCGAAAACGCTTGCGGTACAACGCGAAGTCGCCGCGTCGTGGACGTAGGAGCGGCAGCGATGTCGCGACAACAGAGAACGGAAAACACATGATCTACTCGGCAATCCTGCCCGCGCAGGCCGCCGGCGCCGGCGACGTGATCGGCGTCGCTGGGGTGTACAAGCCGGCCTTCAACAGCGGCGACACCGTCACCGACGTAACCCTCGTCGCACCAGCCGGATTCATCACTGCGACGGGCGCGGCGACCAACAATGCCACCTTCACGGTTAGACATCTGCGGGCGGGTGTGGTGCAGCAAAGCTTCGCCTCGCTCACGCTCACCGCCGGCACCAACCTGGCCGCCGAGATGCCGTTGACCGTGCCGATCACGGTCGCGCCGGTACTCCAGGCCAATGACGTGATCGACGTGCAAATGCACCAGAACGGTACCGGACTCGCGGTCGGCGCGGGCGTCATCGCGGCCGTCTACGTCAGCTGATCACGCAGCCACATTCATTGCAGCACAAGGGAAAGAGTTGAGGTGAACCAGTGGGGACTAGTCCTGCGCTGATAACGATCACCGGCGTCGATGGTTCGACGTGGACGATCAGTGGACAAGGGCGCGGCCGGGAAGGCGTCGACCTCGGCACCGCGCCCAGCGGACTCTACGACGCGCCGGTCACGACGATCTGGAACCAGACCGCGTTCCAGAACGGCGCGACCTACGGCGGATACAGCACCAACCGGCGCGAAGTGGTATTCGGCGTCAACATCTTCGAAAAGGCCGGTCGCTCTTGGGAATCCGTTGACAGTGCCTGGCGCAAAGCCTGGGCCTACGACGCGGATTCGATCATGACGGTCACCACCGACTACGGCTCGCGCTCGCTGGCGCTGCGGATGTCGCAGCAACCCGACTTCAAACCGAACAAGGACCCGCACCTGAACCTGTGGGGTCAGGTCACCATGACCTGCACCGCAGGCGTGCCGTGGTGGGTCGAGGAACCCGCGACGAGTACCTGGGTCTCGACCATCAGCACGACCAACGGCACAACGCAATCGGGCACGGTGACCGTCGCCAATCCGACCGATCAGCCGATGCACCTGCAATGGGTGTGCTCGGCGCCGGGACGCTGGACCTTGCCCGATTTCTCCTTCGGCAACAACTATCACGACCGCGCCGAAGAAGACGCGGATCGTGTTGTGGTGCTGCCCAATACGGTGGCGGGTCAGGATCTGGTCGTTGACACCGACCCGGCACGCGAAACCCTCGTCGCGGCCGACCGATCGCAGATGTGGGCGCTCATGGGTGGGCGCGGGTTCGAGTACATGATCCCGCCCTACACCCCGGCAACCGTTTTGCCGGTGAAGGTGACCGGCGCGCCAGCGGGTGCCTCGGTCATGGTCGTGCAACCGCGCAACTGGTCGCGGCCTTGGGGGCTGCAGTGACGACGGTGACTGATCTGCCTGTTATCTACAAGAACGCGCTGAAAGACAAGGCGCAGCGTGAGGTACTGCGAACCAAACCGCCGCTCATCAGGTTCTGGGATGGTGACTGGAACCTGCGCGGTACCTGCGCGGGCGAGATCAGCGCCAATTTCACCTGGATGCTCAATGAATCCGGGACCGGCGTGATCGTGCTGCCCTACGAGCATCACCTCGCGCAGTGGGCGATCTCGCGCACGCGGACCACCCAGAACATCCACATCACCGTGGACAAGGACGGCGCGCGCTGGGACGGCCGCATGTCGAAAGCCGTTGTCAAACAAGATGAGTACGGCATCACGACGGTCGAGATGTCGTTTCTGCATTCCTACGAAGAGCTCAAGCACATCTGCGTCTGGGCTAACCCGCTGCTCCCGGCCGCCCTGCAGATCCCACAGCACTTCATCCTGGCTGGGCCATCGGCTTCCTCGTTGAAGCTGGCCCTGTTCTTGAACGTACTGCGGCTGGAAACCTCATTGTGGGCACTGCCGGACAACCCGCTCGACGCGTCCGAGTGGTTCAACCTGGATATGTCCAACTGGTCGATCGTGGTGAAGCCCCATGATCTGCTGGCGGATTCGTCGGTGTGGACGTTGCTCAACTCGCGGTTCAAGATGTTCCACGACCTGGCGAAGGACACGCTGGCCACCGCGCAGTTGATGGTCACCACCCGGCGGTGGCTGGTCGGCGATCCGCCGCCGTGGCCGGGGGCCAATCTGCGCAACGGCGCGCTCGTGGTCGACATTGTCGACAAGAGTGGATTCACCACTGGCACGAGCGAGGGCGGCAGCGTTCTGGACGGGCTGGTCTACACAGCTCAGGTGTACACCGAGGATTACCTCGGCACGACGCGGAACGTCCTGCCCAATCCCAACACCGAGGAATATCAGCAGCCGGGCTGGTTGGGAACGATGTCGAAGGCGCCGTGGGTGATCTTCCGACCTGACCGGAACACGGGCGTGCAGACGTCGTCGTTCACGATCACGCCGTTCACCGATGTGCAGATCCTCACCGGTGGGCATTCGCCAGAGCAGGTGAATGCCGGCGTGAAGCAGGCCCTCACCTCGGCGGGTCAGCTCGCGGGCGGTTTGTTGCAGATCGCCACGCTGGGTCTGGGCGACTGGTCGGCGATCGGCGGTCAACTCGCCGAGACCTGGCTGTATCCCGGGTTCAAGGACACGTTGCTCGCCTGGGTTTCCTACAAGGATCCGATCCGCGCGTCGCAAGCTGGTTGGTCGCACTATTACGAGCATTTCCAGGACGGCGCGGACGACGCTTACAGCTTGAACTCGCTGACCGCGTTGAGCTCGGCTCTGTGGGCGACGAGGTCGTTCTACTCGCACGAACTCACCGTCGCCGACGGCCAGCCCTACTTCATCGGCGATCAGGGCCACGGCCACTTCTTCCTCGGTGACCGAGTGGGGGCCACCGTCCATGGCATGTCCGCGGACGAGATCTACATCGACCAGGTCACTCAGCTGGAACTGGCCTGGGCCCGCGACCAAACCCCAGCCTGGCAGATCACCATCGGCACCAATCAGGAAGTCGAGGAGCCACTGGTGAAGTCGATGCGCAAGATCGACGAGATCAAATCGACCATGCACGACCTCGGCGTGAAAATCAACTTTGACTAGAGACGGCGATTCCCATGTCAATTCCTCAGCAGCACGAATGTGATCCCAATAATCCCGAAGAGGCCCTTTCCTGGGCGTTTGTCGGTTTGCCCGGCCCGAAGAACGCCCCGATGATCGTGCATCCCATGGTGCTCAAACAGTGGTCAAAACATCTATGGGACCTGGGTTTCCGGCATCATCCCGATGAGCAGACCAAGGAATACCACCCGCCGATTCGGGGCCACCACCACTGGCTCAACTCCGCGGGCACCTGGGTGGAGAAAGGGACCCCGCAGCCCGCCCGGATCACCGCGCCCGATGTGGCGATGTTGACCCAGCAGGAGCGAGCCGACCTGGTCGGCCAGTTGCGTGAGCACGGCGACCTCAACCATCTGCTCACCCGTTCCACCCCGGCGGAGGCGACCGAACATGACCGCGCCTGACCGGAAAGTCCCCGAAGGCGCACAAGTCGTCGGCAGCTTCGGTGGACTCGCCGATTCCCGTGACGTCGCGTTCAGTGGCAATGAAACCCAGATCAGCAACTACAGCCAGCAAACCTTTCAGGCGATGACCAACGCCGCGGTGTCGAGCGTGGTGCGCAAGGCCGACGCCCAACTGGGTGCGTATGTCGGTGTCGCGATCGACCGTATGCTGGCCAATCTCTGCAGGGCGCTGGCCGGGGTCGAAGTGCTCGGCATGCACCCCTTGGCCTTCCTCAACGACTGGGCCGCCCAGCTCGATGCGAAGGCCAAGGAGGCATTGTCGGGCGTGGACTCGATTTCCAAAGGCATCACGGGTCCGATTACCGGCACTGCTTCGGGAAACCCGGCTGATGTCCTTCCCGCCATGACCCAGTTGCAGACACGATTTCAACAGATCCTGTTGCAAGGCAACGCGACTATCTTCACCAGCGACTGGGACTACGTGCCGTCGAAAGGAACCCTGTCCGTCGATGTCATCTTGATCGGCGGAGGCGCCGGAGGCGCCGGAGGACGGTGGGACATCCTCGCAGCCGGCCGTGGGTCCGGGGGCGGTGGCGGTGGTGGCGGTGAGGTACACACCACTATCCCCGCATCGCTACTGCCAGTAGACAGCAACGGTGAATTCCTGCCGATTCCGATCACGGTTGGCCCCGGCGGGGCAGGAGGGGCCCCCGGCGGCTCGCATGGCAGAAATGGGCACAACACCACTTTCGGCTCGTGGCTGATGGCAGGGGGTGGCCTCGGGGGCCTGTTCCAGCCCGGAATGGCCGGCTCGGGCGGCGCCGGTGGAACGGGAATGATCCCCGGCGGAGCCGGCGGGAAAGCCGGAGCTTCCGGTGTCGGCGAACCCGACGCTGCCCCACACCGTGGCGGTAACTCCATTTCGCAGTACGCGCTGTACGGCGGTGGCGGTGGCGGCGGCGGCGCTGCCGGGTTCACGGGCGGACCAGGTGCGCCCGGCGGGCAGGGCGGGATCTCGCCGGGTGGTCCTGCGGGGCAACCAGGTGTGTCTCCCTCCAAGGTCATCGCGACCGGCGGAGGCGGCGGAGGCGGCGGGATCACTGGCAGCGACCCTGGCGCTCCCGGCGCATTCCCCGCGGGCGGTGGCGGTGGTGGCGGTGGAAATGGATCCGGTGCGGCCCCTGGCGCGAACGGAGCCGGCGGGATCGTCTTCGTGATTGAACGGACCACCTGATGTTCGCCGCCAACCTCCGTATATTTACCGCCTCGGACACCTGGACCCCGCCCCCGAACCTGTTCGCTATCGAGGTAATTCTGCGCGGCGGTGGAGGCGCGGGCAGCGCGACCGTGGGTGGTGGTGGGGGACAAGCTGTTCGGACTTCACGACGAATCCCGGCTGCTGTGCTGAACCAGCCCGTACCTGTTGTCGTAGGCGTGGCGGGCAGCGGTGGCGGTTCGGGGGGAACGTCCAGTTTCGGCACCTGGCTGGTCGCCCTCGGCGGAAGCGGCGGCGACAGTGGCGGGACCGGCGGCGGCATCGGATTCCAACGAGGCGGCAACGGCGGTCCGCACGGACACCACGGCGAATCCGCGTCCGGCGGTGACATCAACCTACTGGCGGGAGGAGGCGGCGGTGCCGGCGCAGGAGCCGGGGGCGGCGCATCCGGATTGGTCGCCGCCGGCACCAGCAATCCGCCGTTGTGGCAGGTGGCTCAGTCCGGCGGCGGTGGACACTCCGGTGTCGGCGGCGGATTCCCGGCAGGCGGCGGCGGCGCCGGGGCGATCGGCGCGGCCGGACTTGTCACCCTCATCGAATACTACTTCACCTATTGAACGGAACTGACGCGAAATGAAAACAGCTACAACGATTTCCGCTGAAATTGCCGGTTTTGCCGGCCCTGCTCGGCTCCTCGAACTTTCGGAGCCGCTCCTGGGCAACCACCACGTGATCGTCTGGACGCAGCAAGCATTCGGTCGACAGGCCGCGGAAGCAGTAATCGTGCCGGCGCGACGAGATGGTTCGGCAGTCACGATGACCAAACTGCCCGGCTCCTACGTCCATCCGGATGCCACTCACGAAGGCGCCCTGTGGCTGGCGGGCTACGAAACAAAGGAAATGCCATGACATCACCGGTCGACCCCGGCTACCTCGGGTACAAGCCCACTGTCGAACCCCTCATCCTCACAACCGGTGCCAACTTCATCCAGACGGTCCAGCCCTCCGGGGGCGCCGTGTTCCCCAGCGGCACAACGGTGTCCATCGTGCTGACCGCGCCGGGCGGGGCGCCGCTCGCGACTTGGTCGGCGGCCGTCACCCCGACCGCGGCTTCGTGGTCGGTATCCAGTGCCAGCTGTGACACGATCCCCACCAATTCGCGGTACACGATGCTCGCGACTTTTCCGACCACACCGGCCTCCACCTATGCCTGGTACGAGGGCACGGTCATCCGGACGTAGTCCGGCCAACTCCTCTCGAAATCGAACACTCACCTCCACAACGAAGGAAATCATCATGGCTATCGCTGTTGCTACCACCCGCCAGGTCCTCGCCGACGCTTACAAGAGCGTCGCGGGTTCGAACACCGTCTACATCAGCGTGCACAGCGCCGATCCTGGCACCACCGGCACCAATGAAGCGAGCGGCGGCGTCCCGGCTTATGCCCGCAAGCAGTCGGCCTGGACCTCGGGCACCGGCGGTGTGGTGACCGGGTCGCAGGTCACCGTCGATCTACCCGCGGGCTCCTACACCCACGTGGGTCTGTGGAAGACCGCGACCGGCACCGCGCCGACCGACTTCATCGACAAAGTCGCAATCAGCACCACGACCCTCGGTGCGCAGGGTCAGCTGCTGATTACCCCCACCTTTACCCAGAGCTGATCGGAGGCGCCGCAATGGCTACGCAACAATCGACGGTGCGGGCCACCTTGCCGGCGCCGGCCACAGCTACGGTCGCGCTGCCGAGCGGCGGCGTCAGCAGGTCGAGCCTGCCCACGCCCCCTCGGCAGCTCCTGCAAGCTGAGGTGCCGATCATCAAGCCCTACAGCGTCTCTCAATACTCGGGTAGCGGCGGGCTTGTCGCTCGGCTCGACAGTGCGCGTTCGACCGCACCCGCTCAACTGACGGCCAGCGCGACGACGGTTGTGTCCACGTCTCCGCGCGGTTCAGCTCAGATCGGTCCGGTTGGCGCTGGTCGAGTAACTGCGAAGGTCGTCGTGAAGTCGGGCAAGGTGCTGGCTCGCGCCGATTTCTCCGGTGACGGCGACAGCGTCGCGACGCGGAATACTCACCTGTTCAACGATTTTGCTTCGGCGGGTACCACGAGCGTTATTTTCAACGTGATCAGCGGCGCAGAGGCGTGGTTCGGCAGCGAAGGCCGGTTGTCCGGGCTCAAGCCCTTCGGCATCGCGGTTGGCGGAAGTGGGCAACTGGCGGTCGATACCGCCGTCGCGGGTTCGGTGATCGTCGCGGGCGGCACCACCGGTGCGGGTGCGTTGTCGGCGATCACCGGGCAGGTGAATACGCTCCGGGGAACCGGCACACTCTCCGTGGCACAGGGCTTACCGGCGATGACGGGTGGTCAAGGTTCGTTGTCCGTGAGCGTGATGCCGAAGAGCCAAGTATCGCTTCCGTCCACCGGAAACGGACAGCTCTCACTTGATACGCAGCAGAGTTTCGCACCGTCGCGGATGACAAAGTCGCCGGCATGGAACCAGCTGCCCAACACCTTCGTAGTGGTGCCGGGATGGGTGGCTGACACTGCGAACTACCCGGGCTCTGTCGTTAATTCCGATGGTGTAATCGCTCAGGCGCCGAAGTCGGGCGCGACGCTCGCCGCATCGATCGTTTTCACTGCGCCGGGTGGGATTTCAGGTGACGTCACGTTGCGACTCACAGTGAACAACGTCGTCGTCGCGACCGGTGTCGCGACGTCGGTGCCGTCGAGTGGTTCGGCAACCGCGAATGTCTCGGTAGTCCGGGCCATCTCGATGGGTGACATCGTTCGCGTCGAGGCAAAGGGCACCCAGTTCAGCCCCACCTTCAACCCAACTGCTCAGATCAACACAGCATCTTACGTCCGCATCACCTGAGAGTGGTCAGCCCAAAGCGCGGCGCCTGTCGATACATACGGCAGGCGCCGCGCTTTTTGCGTCATGCAGTCGGACGATTTGGAGAACCCTTCGCCTGGGTATGAATTGTTGCTACAGGTCGTGTCAGATAACGGCTAATGTGCGGCTACCAGGCAAGTAGCGTGCCGTCAAGAGGTAGAACTGTCCTAATGTGTGGACACCTCTATCGCTTGCTCTTGGTTGTGCCGCCGGATTAACTACATCTGTGAGCGCGGCTCACCTGAGTTTTCCGGTCTGTGTGAATAAGGACCCCCTTGAAGCTGTGTAGCGTCGCCTGTGCCGCAGGTATGTCGTCGTTGGAAAATGTAACTCTGTGCCGTTCGCGACCGCCGCTGCGAAATGCCCCACCCTACATGGTGATTCGACTGGCTCTCTCTGCTTCATTCCCGTGACGGCTCGGTAGCGCGTATCATGACGATAGTTAGCTTTGCGTCATATTGTAGATCGGAGCCCGCGGACTCGATATGTGTCGGTGACGGGATCCGGGTCTGCCATGAGCTATTTCGGAGGTCCGGACTCCAGCGTGAGTGAAGACACATGTCTCGGGAGTTGCGCGCGGCTTCGGGGAGATTCGTGCGGCCGCGTCAGCGCGTGGCTAACTCGTGGTCTCAATCGTGCTGCGTCGGTCTCAAACTTGTCGGTACGAAACTTGGATAGTACGAAGGAATTTCGCATTGATTGCGGCCGTGACTGCCCCGGTCGTTGGAACCGTCAAGTCAGCGCGCCCTTGGACCGGCCGACTCCTAGGGCCTTGGAATTGTTTGCGCTTGCCAGTGATAGCATCAAAACATGATCAGTCTATGGAGTGCGGAAATGTGAAATTGGTTGTCATTTGAATGTGTCGCGAGGCGCTATCGCTAGTGAGGCCGTAGCTGCGCGCGGGGTGGGTCCAAGGTCGAAAACTTGCATCCGAAGACGGGCGAGGGAATCCATTCCCGCTCGATGAGTACGATTTACATCTATACCGGAGTTATCATGCCTTACAGCCAATTTGCCCTTCCGTTGCCGTCGATCGGTGACTATTTCAGGTGGGCGCGTGAGCGAGCTGGAATGACTCGGCAGGCGCTCAGCGACCGCACGAACGTCGCCTACGGGACGATTCGAAAGATCGAGTCAGGCGAGCAGAAGCGAGTGGGCGATTCCGTTCTCCGGCCACTCATCACGACGCTCAACCTGACCAGTGCCGCTCAGCTGCGGTACATCGACGAACTCAACCGGGTTGAGATACGTCGGTTCTGGATTGCCGATGGTGTCCGTGCGGACCTGTGCGATGCCGAGCGCGCGCAGCTCACGGCCCTCACCCACGTCGCGGCCGCCTACCTCAACGAGCGGTGGGACATCATCGGCGCTAACGATGCGTACGAGGCACTCTTTCCCGGCATCAGGGCGGCCGGAAACGTCATGCGGTGGTTGTTCAGCGAAACGGGAAGACGCATTGTCATCGGATGGGAAGATGAGGCGGCGGAAACCGTGGCGCTTACACGCGGTTTGATGGCCCACTTCGGCAATCCTGAATGGGGACGGCGCCTCGTCTCGGAACTGCAGCACGACAGCGACTTTCGTCGACTATGGATGGGCCGCGAGATTGCCTACGACCGGACTGCGGATTCGCCGATTCACATATGGACCCCATCGGGACCGGTGACGGTGGTGATGCAGTTCAGGCCTGTGACGCAGCGTCCCGACTTGTTGCATCTGGCGCTCGCCTTCCCACAGCCTTACGTCGGTAGTGCCCTGAGGTGACGCCGTGAACGTGTCGTAGCATCGCCCAGCTTGCGCGGCTGTCGCATCGTGCCGTGCGCACGCGCGGAGTAGCGGCTACCGACGGAGGGTAAGCGCTGCGTCAATCATTTTGGCCGCGTCCGAGCCTGACTTCGAGTGCTCGACTAATGTTCGGAATGCCTTGTCGTACAGCGCGACTTCTGCAGGCTGGGTGATCGACACACTTGCTGTCGCCAGTTCGACGCGCACGGTGTCCACGTCGTACATCGCGAAACCGGTCGTAGTCGCGACGAACGGAGCAGTTCTCGGGATGATGCCGATCGTGAATTGCGCGTCGTCAAGGAGCTCGGCCAGCTTGGCGAGTTGGGCCCGCATGACGGGCTTGGTGCCGACGGTTGTGTACAAGGCTTGCTCGTCAAGGAGGAAGTGGCACTTGGGCGATGCCGAACGGACTGCTTCTTGGCGCTTGAGGCGTTCAGAAACGGCGTCGTCGACGCTCTGCGCGTTTCCGATGAATTTGACGCAGGTAGTCAAGATTGTGCGTGCGTAGGCCTGGGTTTGGAGCAACCCGGGAATGACTCGCGGCTCGTACCCCCGAATGGCGGTGGCCTGGCGCTCGAGTCGACCTGTTCGCTGCTGGAGCTGCTCGGAACTCATTCGGCGCCACTCCTGGTAGGCCGCGTCGATATTGCGCACGGCGGCGATGAGCTGCGGGATGTGGAGCTGAGCGTCGGTCAGTGAGCACCACAGCCGGATGTCGGCTTCGGTAGGCAACTGTTTGCTGTGTTCGAACCGGCTGACCTTCGAGTTGTCCCAACCTGCGCGTTTGGCAAGTTCCAGTCCGGTGAGACCCGCGGCACGCCGCAACTCCCGCAGCTGCGCCGCGAGTGTATCTCTGCTCTGCTGTGCATCAGTCACCCACGCGACGATAGTCGCGTGGGTGACTCAGCCGAGGCGCGACCGCCTTACGATGCCGCGGCCGTGGCCGGGGCGTCGGGACGGATCTGGACGCCCATCGGAACCTGAATGCACTGCTCGTTGTCGGGTGTATGCAGCTGGGCGCGGACGCTTTCATCGACAGCGGGTTCGCCTGTGAGTATGAAAGTTCCTCGTCCGGTGTCTTCCAACGGGGCGCCCAGGCAGGTCCGCGGCAGCAGGAAGGCCAGGAGCTGGTAGGGAATTTCGATCCGCGTCGGGTCGCCGGGGCTGACCGTCCAGCCTTGGATGATGTAGTTCTCTCCGTTGACAAAGATCGTGGGGGAGTGGTCTCCCGTACTGCTCTTGCCGAGGTACCGCGCTGACATCAGGCTCCCAGTGTTTGCGAAGTATTGGATTGCGAAGACTCGATATTGCGGTGGGAGCTGCTGGAACGTCAATTGATCCAGGATGTTTGCTGCAAACATTCCCCATCTATTGAAATTTGCAAGGTGGCATGGCATGATGCGGCGGCTGTGTGTGCTCGGCTGGTCGTCGGCATGGTCCGGCGGCTCGTGGCCCGCTGCGACGGGCTGCAACGTGGGCCGGCCGGCCGTGATCGCTGACGGGGCTCGCCGAACTCGCCAACAGTCTGGCCGTTCCCGATCGCAGCGAGTTGTGCCCGGAGATATGGGATGCCTGGCTTGCGCACACCGATGACTGCCCACTCTGATGGGGAGTCCCGGGAGGCGGCCTGTTCCGGCGGCATGCTCATCACTGTGGTCCAGGAGCGAAACCAACGCTATAGCGGCAGCGTCAGCGGTGGTGAGTTCACGTGAATCGAGACGGTGGTCCGGTCCATGCCGCGGGCTCGACGAGCTGTGGGAGGAAGTTTTGGAGTGTTTCGTGGACCTCCTCACCAGTCCATTGGCGGAACAGCGGGAGGAAACAGTGATCCCAAACTATCTTGTGCGCCACCGCATCCGGGCACAGGACGAGGGCGAGGATGCGGAGCTTCAGCACGATTGCGTCGAAGGTGATCTTCTGTGTCAGAAGCCCGTCACACAGTCCTTGGAGCAGCATGGTGGTCCAGCGTTTGAGCAGCTCGTCGGTGACATCGGCGGCGCAATCTCGTTCGTGGCGGTCCAGCTGCTGTGGGGCCCGACGCCCCGGAGTGTTGCCGCAGTCAGTTGCCCGTGATGTGCGGATCTGCGACCAGACCGTGTCGACGAGCCAGCCGATGGCCCCGGTTTCCAGCTTTTCCAGCGCGGTCTCGACGTTTTCCAGTGCCCATACGATCGAAGCGAGGATGTCGCACCAGAAGTGGTCCGCCACACGGTGGCGCGAACCTCCGGTAGCGAGGTTCTCGGTTGCATCCCCAGCGATCTCGCCGATCACGTCGCTGAGATATTTGATCTGGTCCAGCTCCACCGGATGAGCTGCGAGCCAGCTGACGGAGTCGCTATCGACGACACGTCGTGTGGCGGCGCGGGCCGCCGTATCGGTGAGCTTGGGGCGCTTCGTCGAGTCTCGTGCGGTGTGTACGGGCTTTAGCACCTTTGCTGACCATCGGTCTTGTGCGGCGGCCGCACGAGCCCTGCCGGTGTGACGGTATCGCGCGACGACATCGGCGGTAAGGTCCGGAAACGCCGACGTGGCCACGGGTCTGGCCGCCGAAGACTCGGTCGCGACGGCGTGCGCCCAAAACAGCCTGTCAGTGCCGTGGTTGGCGTGGCAGCACGCGCACTGGCAGCCAGGTGAGGCTGCTCGGCGGCACGAAGATCCAGAGCACTTCACCATAAGACTTCGTCCCCCTTGCGATGGCCCTGTTCTTCATGCCGTGCCGCCCCTCAGGCCGAAGTGGCGTGCTGATGTAAGCGTAATCGTGTGGTCCGACAAGATCGCACAATTTACCGACGATCTGATCGCCTCCAAGTCCTCGGGGAACGAGGCGATGAGCGGCAGTGCCCCATAGCCGTCGCGGGCGAGCCTGCCTTCGCGGGAGGTTTGGACCCAGATCGACAGGGCCAACCGGTCGCGTACGGTTGCCCGAACGGCCGATACGCCTTCCGGGATTAGGACTGTCGGCGGGGCGACGTCGTGCCGTTCCGCCATAGTCTGTGTATCCCAGTCGTATCGCTGATACCGGGCCTGCTCGCCCGTTGGGGATGGGTGACAATCTGTTGCTTGAGTCGGGGGCCACCGCCTGGCCACAGAGCTCGGTGAGCTCCTGGCTCTAGGTGACGCGCACGGCCACGACGACCTGTTCGCGGCGTTGCGTCGCGCGGTCGCGTTCAAACGCTTCCGCGCCGCCGATGTCCGTTCCATCCTCGCCGCTGGCGCCGGCGCACCGCAGCCACGCCCGGCCGGGAACGCTCTGGTGGTCGATTTGCCGGTCGCGCAGACTCGATCCCTGGACGCCTACAAAATCACCAAAGACGGGAGCGTGTCATGACCGCACCATCCAAATGCGTTGCCGCCAAACAGGTTCCGACACTGCCCGCTGACCTCGATGCCGGGTTGCGCCGGTTGAAACTATCCACGGTCCGCCGCGACGCCCCCGAGGTCATGGCGACCGTGAAGCTGCAGCGCTGCACACCGGAAGAAGTGCTGCGGACCTGATCGAGGCCGAATGCGCCGCCCGCGACGCCTCGAACACGGTCAACCGGCTCAAGGCTGCCGCGTTCCCGGTGACCAAGACCCTCGACGGGTTCGACGTTGTGTCTTCCTCGATCCCGCAAGCGACGTTTGACTACCTCGTAACGTTGGAATGGGTTCGGGCACAACACAATTTGTGTCTCATCGGGCCACGCGGGACAGGCAAGAGTCACACCCTGATCGGGCTCGGACACGCCGCGGTCACCGCCGACGATTCCTACCGGATGAAACACCGCACGAAAGCAGGTGAGCGCCCCTGATCTGACCGCCCACCCCCGCCTGGGGGTGGGGACTTCCCGTTGGCCACCGGCCGGGACTTACAAACGGCCGTTGACAATTTGCATTCTGCTCCAGCAAGATTCGATCATCCTGACCAGCACGTCCCGTGATTGCGACGACTCGACTGTGGACGTCCCGAGGAGCTTGCCGCAGTCGACCAGGGCCTGGTGTTTCCACCGATACAAGAAGGTGGCTTCGGTGACTCCGAGATCGCGGGCGACGTCGCCGACCCGTCGGTCTTCATCGACGATCAGTGCGACAGCACGTTCACGGAACTGCGGTGAGTACATCATTGGCACGCGCGGAGATCCCTCCATCGAACTGCCTGGAATCTCACAACTCGGCGGACGGAACCCCGGGACAGCCTAAAGCGGTCATCAACTCGTGACGGTTCACGCTGCGTTTGCGGCGGAACTTGACGGCACTGGGCGAGGTGAGCGCGGAATCGGCGCTCCGTTTGGCGCGGCGGATGGTTGGTCAGCGCAGCCTTGGGGTTCGCTCACAGCGCTCGCAGTGCGTTCATTACCAACAGTGCCAAAGAG
Source organism: Nocardia sp. NPDC058640 (assembly GCF_042716995.1). Classification (NCBI taxonomy): domain Bacteria; kingdom Bacillati; phylum Actinomycetota; class Actinomycetes; order Mycobacteriales; family Nocardiaceae; genus Nocardia; species Nocardia sp. NPDC058640. The sequence goes on along the minus strand of NZ_JBHXRG010000052.1, from coordinate 189 downwards.
ACTGTCCCAGCGAAAGCGATGCCGCCACTTGTGATCGACGCCGTCAACGCTGCCCCGCCGAAAGCCGACAGAATTCCTGCTGTGAGGGCGATGACTAGTGCCGCGTCAAGCAACGTTGGGTAGGTAATCCGGGCGCCGGATCTTCGAGCCGACCGCGAAGTCCCGGATAGGTCCGGCATGCTGGTTACG
>NZ_JBHXRG010000051.1:0-18222 GCF_042716995.1 Nocardia sp. NPDC058640 | reverse complement strand
CTGCGTGGCCGCTGCTCCCTATGGGTCGCAGGTGCGGGGCTGGGAGTGCGGTAGGTGGCGGGTTTGGGGTGAGGTAGGTGGTGGGTTTGGGATGAGGTGTCTGGTTGACGGAGTGTGGGCATGGTGGGTTTGGGGTGGGGTGTGTGGTTGTGGGAGTGCGGTTGTGGCGGGTTTGGTGCTGGTCCGGGCAGTGCGGAGACGGTGATGTCTACTTGCTATCGATTTGTAGCGAATGGCTGGCTAACGCTATCGTCGCTTCGCGGCACGCGGGGACGTGTCGCATTCCTTGAACTGGTTAGTGGGTGTCGGCGTGATCCGTCGGTCTGTCAATGTGAACTCTTCGACGGTGCGGGGGATCGCTCGCCCGGTGGTGGGTGTGCTGCCCATGGCGTTGGCGGTTGCCTGCGCTGGTGTGGCGCTCGCGGTGCCGCAGCCGGGTGTTACCGAGCCGCCGGTGCAGCCGGGTGTGACCACCCAGGCGCCCGCCGACGAGGGTGGTCGGTCCGATCTGACCAAGTCCGACGGGCCGGATTCGCTGGGTCGTCTCACGCCGCCGCGTCCCGAGACGCGCCCGGTGCCGGAGTACTCCACCCCGGCCCCGCCGATCGTGATCGAGGAACTCCACCTACCTGAGCCGGTCGAGCCCGTGGCCCCGATCGCTCCGCCCGAGCGCACGCTGCGGGTCGGCGATTTCACCCGCCCGGTCCCGGACGAGGTGCCCAACGACATCCTCGACGGCGTCAACACCAACGCCGCCAACGTCGAAGCCGCTATTGCCACGGGTGGCAAGTCTGTCGGCATCGATCCGAGCCGTGCGGACAAGATCGCCGGCGCGACGGTCGGCGGCGCGCTGATCGGTGCCACGGTCGTCGGTGTTCCCGCGGCCGTTGTGGGCGCTGTTCCCGGTGCGCTCGCGGGTGCGGTTGTCGGCGCGGGCACGGGGTTCGTGGTCGGTGCGGTCACGACCGGTACTGCCGGTGCGATCCTCGCGGCCGCTGCGGCGGTGCCCACGGGTGGCGTCGGCTCCCTCGCGATTCTCGGTGCGAGCGCCGCGGCGACCGCGGGTGCCACCGGTGCCGGTGCGTTGATCGGCGCGGGCGTCGGTGCCGCCGCGGGTGCTGCGGTCGTCGGCATTCCCGCCGCGGCGATCGGCGCCGTCGGTGGCGGTGTCATCGGCAGCGTCGTCGGCGCGACGGCCTTCCCGGGCGCCCACCAGGGCACGCCGACCGGCCCGACCGAACAGCTCGAGGCCCTGGTCGACGACCAGCTCCTGCCGAACCTGCCCTGCCCGCAGCTCCCCGAGCTCCCGCAGGTCCCCCTGCCCCAGGTTCCCCTCCCGCAGGTCCAGCTCCCGCAGGTCCCCCTGCCGCAGCTGCCCGACTGCCCCTGCAAGGACTGACACACCGCACCCGGCGTAATCGACCAATCGGCGAGCTTTTCAGCCAAATCCTGACTGAATCGAGCCGAATTGGTCGATTACGCCGGGCGTCACCATCCGAAGGGTGCTCCGAGCGACCCCTTCGAACACTCGGGGTAGCGTCGAGACTGATTTCGGATGGAGGTGACTGATGGCGGTACGTGGTTGGCTCGCAGTGTCAGCGCTAGCACTGGCCCTTCTGCCCGGATGCGCGGCTCCGGACGATCCGACCCCGCCGCCCAGCGCCGCCAGGACCACCACGGTCTTACCCCCGGCCCAAACCCTGGCCCCCTCGCAGCAACGCAACGAACGCATCCGCGGCATGCTCTACACCGCGGGCTGCACCAGCAACAGCTGCGTCCAGGCCTACTTCGCCTGCCTGGACGGCTACCTCACCGGTGAGCCGTGCCAGTTCTTCCGCGACAACCCGCCGCCACCGTAATCACCGTGTGCGAGTGAGGAATTCGCCGACGGCGGGTGCCAGGATCGAGATCTTCGGGTTGTGGCTCACCCCGGCCAGCTCGGCGAACTCCGCGTTCGGCAGCACCGCCGCGGCAGCCTTGGATCCCTTGGTGAGCAGCGGCGCGGTCCGGTCGCCCGCGAGCACGAGCACCGGAACCTGCACGCCCTTCCAGTCGGCCGGTTCCAGCTTCACTCCACGCATGTACGGCTGCATCACCGCCCAGTCGTGCGCGGTCGAATTCGACGTCGCCGCAAGCTTTTTCCAGAACGGCGTCACCCGCATCACCCCGACCATCAGCGCGGGCATCCCCATCGCCTTGGTCATGTAATACCGAACTGTCTTGTCCCGCTTGCCCGCCGCGATCATCGGGTGCAGCCTGGCTGCCAAATCCTTGGGCGGCACATGGTGTTTCGCGTCGACCACGAACGGCGGTTCGAACGCGACCACCTCGGTGACCCCGGCAATCTCCTGCGCCGCCAGCAGCGCCAGCACCGCACCGGAGGACCAGCCGACCAGCGCCGCCTGCCCACCCGCGACCTCGACCAGCGCCGCGATGTCCGCGATCTCGTTGGCCACGTCGTACACCCCGGGGGAGTCGGCACTGTCGCCGCGCCCACGCCGGTCGTAGTTGAGCACGGTCAGGCCGTAGTCGTCGGCCAGCGTCTGCGCGAGTTCGACCATCGTGGGGAACTCGCGGTAGCTGAAAGCCCCGCCGATCAGGATGACGGTCCCGGCGGTCCCCTCACCGACCCGGTCGTAGGCGATCGTGGTGCCGTCGGCCGACGTCACAGTCTGCATGGGGTTTCCTCTCGATAACGGGCCACCGCGCGAAACGGTACGCGATCGGCTCGTTCACAGAGACGAGGCCCGCACCGAGAATTAATCGGTGCCCTGATCAGAACAGCATCGGCTCGCCGAACCCCGGCGTCCGCTCGATCTCCAACAGCCGTGCTTTGGTGCCGATCCCGCCAGGCGCCGAGAATCCGTGCAGCGCGTGATCGGCCGCGAGCACCCGGTGGCAGGGAATGATCAGCGGAATAGGGTTGCGCCCCAACGCTTGTCCCACGGCTTGTGCCGAACCGGGTGCGCCGAGCCGACTGGCGATATCGCCGTAGCTGAGGGTGTGGCCGGGATCGATCTCGCGGGTCACCGTGTACACCGCGCGATGGAACTCCGGCACCCCACGCAGGTCCACCGAGATCCACCGCAGCGGATCGACCGCCCCCTCCAGATGTGCGCGAATCCCCGCGATCGCGGAAACGATCACCGGCCCCGGCGCGCTTTCGGGCACAGGAGCCCCGTCGAACGGTCGGGTGATCCGCGCGAGAGTCTGTTCCTCGCTCGCCTCGGGTAACTGGAATCGGACGACAGCGTCACCGTGCCAGGCGATCGCGCACAGCCCGATGGCGGTGTCGAACAGTGTCGAGACCACCGTCTCGGTCTGCGTCGAATCACTCATGCGAACAGTGTGCGCCGACCCACCGACAAAGACACGTTCACGCGGCGAGCGATCCCGGATGCGTGTCGGACTGGACCTCGTGAAGGCCAGTTGTAGGAAACTGGACTGGCTCGTCGGTGTGCTCGTACGTCCGTCGAGCATCCAGGTCTCGATAGAGCCGCTGTTCGTCGTACGTGCCGAAAGCCCGGTCGTGCGGGGAAGATTGGAAAGGCCAGAACGGTAGCTCGCCCTCCTTGGGGGCGAAGTGGTAGACCGCCAAACCGACGGCGGTAGCAACGGCGAGGGCGAGGAAAGTGGTCATGTCGTAAGAATCCCCCGACTGGCCTTGCTTATAAATATCCACTTAAGGAATACTGGACTTTATGGCGACAAGAGTGATCGGCGCGGCGGGCCTGGCTCGCGACCTGGGTCGGTGGCGTGACCCCGAAACCGACGGCGATTCCGAACGCCGCCCCCACCGCCCGGCGTACCTGGCACTGGCCGAGGCAATCCGCCTGCTGATCCACGACGGTCGTGCCCCACTTGGCGTAGCCCTGCCCAGTGAGCGCGATCTGGCGGGCACGCTCGGCGTCAGCCGCACCACCATCACGTCCACGTATTCGCTGCTGCGCGAACATGGTTACCTGATCAGCCGCCAGGGTTCCCGCAGCACCGTGGCTCTGCCGCCGACCATCGCGCACGACGGTGCCAAGCCGACCCGCGGCATCATGGCCCTGATGTCGCAGCCGGAACTGCCGACCATCGACATGACCTATGCCGCGATGCCGGCCGCCCTCGAACTCAACGACGCCTATTCGATTGCGCTACAGAGCATTCCGTCGTACCTGGGCACCCACGGCATGGACCCGGTCGGCATCCTCGCGCTGCGCGAGGCCCTGGCCCGCCGCTACACCGCCCGCGGCCTGCCGACCGAACCCGAGCAGATCCTGGTGACTCTCGGTGCGCAACACGGACTTCGGCTGCTACTCAACGTCCTGGCCTCGCCCGGTGCCCGCGTGCTGATCGAACACCCCTCCTACCCGAACGCCATCGAAGCCATCCGCGACGTCGGCGCCCGCCCCATCCCGATCCCGCTGCGCCCCGAATTCCCTGACGCCGGTTGGGATCTCGAAGGTTTACGCAGCACCGCGAGGCAAACCGCCGCCACCCTGGCCTACCTGGTCCCCGACTTCAACAACCCCACCGGCCTGCTCCTGAACGCCGAGGGCCGCGAGGAACTGGCCGCCATCGCCCGCGACACCAGAATGACCGTGGTCGTCGACGAGTCGATGAGCGAACTGAACCTGTCCGACGCGCCGATGCCCCCGCCGGTTGCCGCGTTCGCGAAGGGTTCGGAGATCGTCACCATCGGTTCGGCGTCGAAGTCGTTCTGGGGCGGCCTGCGCGTGGGCTGGATCCGCACGAGCCAGCCGCTGATCACCAAGCTGCTGGGCATCCGCTCGACAGTCGACCTCGGCACCCCCGTGATGGACCAGCTGGCGACGGTCCACCTGCTCGAACACGCCGACCCCATCCTGCAACGCCGCCGCGAACAGCTGCGCTCCCAGCGCACCGCCCTGCTCGACGCGGTGGCCGAGGAGCTGCCCGGTTGGCACATCGCGGTCGGCGCGGGCGGCATGTCGGTGTGGGCGCAACTGCCCAGCCCTGTGTCCACAGCGCTGGCCGCCACCGCCCCCAACCACGGCGTATTGCTGGCGGCCGGACCACGTTTCGGCGTGCAGGGCGCGTTCGAACGGTACGTTCGCCTCCCGTACACCCACCCCGAAGCCGACCTGCGCCTGGCCGTCAAGTCGATCGCCGCCGCCTACGACGCCCTGACCCCGCGCGCGACCGACCCCCTACAGCCGCTCACCTGCTACTGAACGCGCACGGATTGTGCCCGCGTGAAGCCGGTTCGGGGCGCACGGTTTCGTACCCCGCCCCGAACATGAACAGCACCGACAACACGAACGCCACCGCGGTCAGCGGCGCCGCCATCGTGCTGCGTTCGCTGGGATGACGGAACATCAACACCAGCAGACACAGCAGCGCGATGGCGGCCGCGGCCAGCAGTCCGGTCGCCAACCCGTTGAGCACGGTCACCATCACGGGCACGGGAGCGTCACTGCGACAATGGGTTTCGGTTGCCCATTCCGGCGGGGCGTTGAACAACCCTTCGGCCATGATGAACGACAGGACCCCCGCGACCAAGCTGGTGACCGCGATCAGTGCGGCGAGCACCTTCGGTGGACGCCTGCGAGTTCGGATCCCAGACCTGTCGTCGATAGAACGAAAGCCTACCGACGACAGCCCGACAAATCAGTCAGCCCAGACCGTTTCGATTGGTGTCGCGACCGACGGCGGGGGAGTGGGCGTGCCGCCGGGTGTGCGCGAGAAGCGCGGCGCGGGCGCGTGCTGGACCACGCCTTCGATCTCGATCAGGCCGGTACGGGCCACGATGTGCGGGTTCTCGGTGGCCTCGGTGAAGGTCAGCACGGGGGTGGTGCAGGCGTCGGTGCCGTCGAAGATCGCGGTCCATTCGTCGCGGGTCTTGGTCAGGAATTTGTCGGTGAACAGCTTGCGCAACTGGTCTTGCCCGCTGGGGTCCAGCTGCTGCGGCAGACCTTCTGCGGAAATCTCCAGCCCGGCCAGCAGTTGCTCGTAGAACTGCGGCTCGATCGCCCCGACCGCCATGTACTTGCCGTCGGAGGTTTCGTAGGTGTCGTAGAACGCCATGCCGGTATCGAGGAGGTTCTCGCCACGCTCGTCGGACCACAGCCCCACCCCGCGCATTCCCCACACGAAATGCGAAAGGGCAAGCGCCCCATCGACCATCGCCGCGTCGATCACCTGACCCTTACCCGAACTCTGCCGCTCCACCAGCGCGGCGAGAATGCCCATCACCAGGAACATCGAGCCGCCACCGAAGTCGCCCACCATGTTCAGCGGCGGCACCGGCCGCTCACCCTTGCGTCCGATCGCGTTGAGCACGCCGGTCAGCGAGATGTAGTTGATGTCGTGGCCGGCGCGATCGGCCATCGGACCGTACTGGCCCCACCCGGTCATCCGGCCGTAGACCAGGCGCGGGTTGCGCGCGAGCGTCTCGTCGGGTCCCAGACCCATCCGCTCGGTGACGCCGGGCCGGAAGCCTTCCAACAGCACGTCGGCCTTCTCGACCAGGTCGAGGATCTTGGCCACGTCGGCCGGGTCCTTCAGATTGGCTTCGACGATCGTGCGCCCACGCCACTGCGGACGCTCGATGAAGCCGGGCAGCTGCCGGTGTCGCTGCACGCGCACCACGTCGGCACCGAGGTCGGCCAGCAGCAGCGCGGCGTGCGGACCTGGGCCGATGCCCGCCAACTCGATGACCTTGATCCCCGCGAGGGGGCCCTGCTTCGCGGTGGACTCCGTGCTCACGGGTGACCTCTGTTCATCGTCGAACGGTATTGACACTTCGACAATAGCGCCGGGGTGGCGGCTCGGGTAGAGCATGGGCGAGAATTCGGTGAGCGCGACTCGGCGTGGCAACGGGAGGACCCGGTAGTGAGCGTGTGGGGTGAGGTCGTTGTCGGCCTGGTGATTCTGGTCGGCATCGTCGGCGTGATCGTGCCGATTCTGCCCGGGGTGATCCTGATCTTCGGTGCGATCGCGGTGTGGGCGTTCATGACCGGCGGCGCGACGGCCTGGACGGTGTTGGCGGTGGCGACGGTCGCGGTGGTGATCTCCGGCATCGTGAAATACACCTGGCCAGGCAAACGAATGCGCGAAGCGGGCGTGTCGAACCGGGCGTTGCTGGTGGGCGCGGTGTTCGGCGTCGTCGGCTTCTTCGTGATCCCGATCGTCGGCCTGTTCATCGGTTTCGTGCTCGGCGTGTATCTGGCCGAGCTGTATCGCTTGAAGACCAACCAATTGGCTTGGCCCGCAACAGTTCACGCGCTGAAAGGCGTAGGCCTGTCCATGTTGGTGGAGCTGTTCGGCGCACTGATCGCGTCGGGAGTCTGGCTAACCGGCGCGATCTTGAGCTGACCTATTCGATAACCGGCAGCGGCCGCGTCTGGTCGTCCGCGCCGGGCAGCAGATTACGCGGAATCGGAATCGTCGGATTCTCCACGCGCACAGCAGGTGTCGCGTCGCGGTGCACCGGGGGCAGCCGGTAGAACTCGCGGGCATTGTCCTCGAGCACTGCGTGCATATCCGCGCCGACCACCTGGCAGATCAGGTCGATATCGCTGTCTTCGAACGGCCTGCCCGCGCGCGTGCCCGGCAGATCGCTGCCGAACATCAATGCCCCCGGATTGACGGTGTGAATGCGCCGCAGCGTCTCGGCCACATCCATCTCGACGCGCCCGAACCCGGTCGCCTTCACCCGCGCCCCGCGATCCACCAGGTCCAGCAGATACGGCAAACCCTCCTCGGACATGCCGAGATGGTCGATCGACAAGGCGGGCAGTTTCGAGATCACCGGCTGCAACGAGGCCAGCATCTGCCCGTCGATATACAGCTCCACATGCCAACCGGCCAGCTCGTGCGCGCGCAACGCCTGCAACGTCATCTCGGTGATGTCGGCGGCGGCCCGCTTGAGGTTGAACCGCAGCGCCCGCACGCCCGCGCGATCCAGTTCGAGAATGTCGTCATCGGTGGCGTCGAGGTCAAGGCGGGTCACCCCGACCCACTCCGGTCCGAGCGCGGACAGCGCTGCCTTCAGATACGTCTGATCAGCTCCCTGAAAAGACGCACTGACGACAGCACCGCCGCGAACATCGAAGTGCCCCATTCGTTTTCGATAGTCATCGATCACGTAGGGCTCGGGTAGATAGCCTTCGTTCTCGATCAGCGGAAACCGCGGATCGATGATGTGGACGTGGGCATCGAACACGGGTACAGAATGCCCTATCTCGACAGTGGTGGCAGCTCAGGCCTTGTTCGGCTCGGACGCGCGCAGCATGTCCTCGCGCTCGACAACCTTGACGCGCTCACGGCCTTCGGGCTCGCCCAGCGCGCGCTCGTGGGCGTCGAGGCGGTACCAGCCGGCCCAGGTGGTGAACGGGATGCCCTTGCCCTCGAGGAACTCGGTGACCGCGTCCAGTTCGGGCTTGGGCGCAGGGGCGAAGGCCTTGGCGTCGTCGAGCAGGCAGGCGATGGTCTCGTTGGCGTCGCCCTTGGTGTGGCCGATCAGGCCGACGGGGCCGCGCTTGATCCAGCCGGTGACGTAGGTGGCGGGCATGAAGCGGGCGTCGCCCTCGGCGGTGTCGTCGGCGATCACGCGACCGGCCTCGTTGGGCACCGTGCCCGCCTGGTCGTCGAACGGCAGCTGGGTGACGTTCTGTGAGAGGTAGCCGACGGCGCGGTACACGGCCTGGATGTCCCAGTCGGTGAAGTTGCCGGTGCCCTTGACGTTGCCGGTGCCGTCGAGCTGCGTGCGCTCGGTGCGCAGACCGACGACCTTGCCGTCTTCACCGAGGACCTCGGCGGGGGACTCGAAGAAGTGCAGGAACAGCTTGTGCGGGCGATCGCCGTGATCGCGAATGGCCCACTGTTCGAGGGTGTTCGCGACCATGTCGACCTGCTTGGAGTTACGCCGCGCGGCTTCGGAGCCCTCGTCGTAGTCGATGTCTTCGGGGTTGACGATGACCTCGATGGTCGGCGAGTGATCCAGCTCGCGCAGCTCCAAAGGCGTGAACTTGGCCTGCGCGGGACCGCGACGACCGAACACGTGGACCTCGAGGGCCTTGTTGCCCTTGAGGCCTTCGTAAACGTTCGGCGGAATTTCGGTGGCCAGCAGCTCGTCACCGGTCTTGGCCAGCACACGCGCCACGTCCAGCGCGACGTTGCCGACACCCAGCACCGCGACCTTCTCGGCATCCAGCGGCCAGGTGCGCGGCACGTCGGGGTGGCCGTCGTACCAGGACACGAAGTCCGCGGCACCGAAGGAACCATCCAGCTCGATGCCCGGGATGTCCAGTGCGCGGTCGGCGTTGGCGCCGGTGGAGAAGATCACCGCGTCGTAGAACTGGCGCAGGTCGTCGAGGGTGATGTCGGTGCCGTAGTCGATATTGCCCAGCAGCCGCACCTGGTCCTTGTCCAGGACCTTGTGCAGCGCGGTGATGATGCCCTTGATACGCGGGTGATCAGGTGCGACGCCGTAGCGGATCAGGCCGAAGGGAGCGGGCATGCGCTCGTAGAGGTCGATGCTCACGTCGGCATCGGACTTCATCAGGGCGTCGGCGGCGTAGATACCGGCCGGTCCCGCGCCCACGATCGCAATGCGAAGCGGGCGAGTAGCTGCACTCTGTTCGGTCATGTCTACGCGCACCCTTTGGTCGAGAACTGATTTGACGGCGTCAACTTAGCTTAGGCTAAGTCAATACTCCGGCTTCCTGGCGGCCGCAATCACAGCGATTCTAGCTGCGGCATTGCGGCCACCCGGCGCGCGGTGTAGCCGCCCGCGCGGGTCTGTCAGGATTACAGCATGAACGAGGAGCAAACTGGCTCGGAAGACCAGCCCATCGTGGTGGATCAGACCGACAAGCGTTCCATCGTCCCGTTCGTGGCGGCCGCGGTGGTGGCGATCATCGTGCTCATCGGCATCGTGCTGGGCGGACTGCTGTCACCGGCTGAGAAAAATGTCACAGAGGCCGACCGTCTCGCCGCCGCTGTCACCAACTATATCGACGCGCGTTCCCGCAGCGACCTGCGTCCGCCGACCGGGGTGGCCTGCGAAGGCTTCGACGAGGAGGCTTCGGGCCTGTCCGAACAGCTAGGCGGCCCGAAATCTACCGTCACCATCGACGGCAAGGGGTTCACCAACGCCACCGTCAACGGTGATCGCGCCAAAATCGACGCCACCGTGGTGGTAGACGGAAACCCGAAGTCCACCGCCTGGAAACTGACCCGCGGCGACGGCGCGTGGCTGGTGTGCTCGTTCTGAATCGTTTGACACGATGACCGGGTCCGAGGCAATCTCAGATCGCAAGGTCATGAGTGCCAGCGTCAAGCCCCGGCTCGCTGGTCGGCAACCCTCCTCCGCGGTGGGGTGCTCCGGGTGACGACCTGGCCGTGTTTTCCGGAGTTCCGGCACGGCAAGAGCGGATTCACGCAGGAGGATCGACATGACTTACGCCGGCGATATCACCCCTGAGCAGGCGTGGGAGTTGCTCACCGAGCACCCCGGCGCCGTGCTGGTGGACGTGCGCACCGAAGGCGAGTGGGCACACATCGGCATCCCCGACACCAGCTCCATCGATCGCCCCGCCCATTTCATCGAATGGGTCGACGGCACCGGCACCCGCAATCCGGACTTCGGCGTGCAGCTGGACAAGGCACTGGCCGGACGTCCCGACGATGCGCCGGTGGTGTTCCTGTGTCGTTCCGGTCAGCGTTCCGCGCACGCGGCGAACCTGGCGACGGCGGCGGGCGTGGCACCGTCCTACAACGTGCTCGACGGTTTCGAAGGTGGTCCCGACGCGTTCGGTCAGCGCGGCAGCACGGGTTGGCGCGCTGTCGGCCTGCCGTGGCGTGAGGTCAACGCATGATCACCGGTGGTTCGTTCGACAAGCCCCTGCCCGAGGGCGTCGGCCCCGCCACGCTCGGTGTGCGTGGCGGCTTGCGCCGTTCCGGCTTCGACGAGACGTCCGAGGCGCTGTACCTGACCTCGGGTTTCGTCTATGAGAACGCCGAAGCCGCCGAGGCCGCCTTCACCGGCGACGTCGAGCACTTCGTCTACTCCCGCTTCGGCAACCCGACCGTGGCCATGTTCGAGGAGCGCATCCGCTTGCTCGACGGCGCCGAAGCGGCCTTCGCGACCGCATCCGGTATGTCCGCGGTCTTCACAGCTCTCGGCGCACTTCTGAAGGCAGGCGACCGACTCGTCGCCGCCCGCAGCCTGTTCGGCTCGTGCTTCGTGGTCTGCAACGAGATCCTGCCGCGCTGGGGCATCGAAACCGTCTTCGTCGACGGCGACGACCTCGACCAGTGGGAGCAGGCACTTTCCGTGCCGACCCAGGCCGTGTTCTTCGAAACCCCCGCCAACCCGATGCAGACCCTGGTCGACGTCCGCAAGGTCACCGAACTCGCCCACGCCGCAGGCGCAAAGGTGGTGCTGGACAACGTCTTCGCCACCCCTCTGCTGCAACGCGGCTTCGAACTCGGCGCCGACGTGGTCGTCTACTCCGGCACCAAACACATCGACGGCCAGGGCCGAGTCCTCGGCGGCGCGATCCTCGGCGCCAAGGACTACATCGACGGCCCGGTGAAAACCCTGATGCGCCACACCGGCCCCGCCCTGAGCCCTTTCAATGCGTGGACCTTGCTCAAGGGTTTGGAAACCATGCCACTGCGCGTGCGCCACTCCACCGAATCGGCCCTGCAAGTGGCCAAATTCCTCGAGACCAACAAATCGGTCGACTGGGTGAAATACCCCTTCCTGGAATCCCACCCCCAACACGCGTTGGCCCTGGACCAGATGACCGGCGGCGGCACCGTAGTCACCTTCGCCCTCAACGGCGACGACGGCAAAAAACGAGCCTTCGAGGTCCTGAACCGCCTCCGCATCATCGACATCTCCAACAACCTCGGCGACGCCAAAACCATGATCACCCACCCCGCCACCACCACCCACCGAGCCATGGGCCCCGAGGGCCGAGCCTCAATCGGCTTGTCCGACGGGGTAGTCCGCATCTCGGTAGGCCTGGAAGACCTCCAAGACCTCCTAGGCGACCTCGACCACGCCCTGAGCTGACCTTCGGACTCACAGACGCCGCGGCAGCGAACTCTGTAGATCCTCGAACATGACGGCGACCTTGACCGGCTCGGTCAGCACCAGGGCATCGGTGTGCATGGTCGCGCCGACATACCGTCGTCCCGACCAGTCCAGACGCAGTTCCTCGATCATGGCGATGTGCTGCCAGTCCTTGTCGAAATGGACGATCAGGTACACCGGAATCCCCGCGCGAGCATAGAGCTCACGCTTGATCCCGATGTCGTTGTCGATCGTGCCCTCCGACGTCACCTCGACAACGATCAGTGTCTGGTCGGCGACGTGTTGCGCGTCGTAAGGACCGTCGGAACAATCCCGCAGGATCAGGTCCGGGTACCGCGCGCGCAGACGCCGCGCCGGGTCAGGATCATCGCTGTCGGCAAGCCGCATCGGTGTGTCACCGTGCACTTCACGGCATGGCCCATTCGGGTCGATGCCGTACTCCAACGCGGTTCGCAGCCGATGCACCACGCGATCATGCACGGGCCCCTGCGCCATGCATTCAGTCATCACACCATCGTGAATCTCGCCGAAGGCATCTGCGGGCCCGTCGAGAAATTCCTCGACAGTCACCAGCCGCGGCGGGTCATGTTGCGGTGTCGACATGCCGCCAGACTACGCCGAACCGTGACCGCTCTCGGGTCTTGTCTCGACCCGAAATCTTCGATGGGCAGCCGGTGATGGCTCCCGTCAGTCTGGGTCGTAGAACTGACGGTTCGTATTGACGAATCTTGGGGGGGGGGCTTACTCTTCCCCTGTTGCGCATGGGAGGGGACGCATGAATCGCCTGGTCAGGCCCAAATATGTCATTGTCGGCCCCACCTTGGTCATGGTGGCCGCCTCGCTGCTGGGATGTGGCAAGACCACCGACGGCGGGGCTGTTCCGACAACTAGTCTCTCGGTCAACGGGCGCGAGCTCGCCAAAGAGGTGCCGTCCGGCTTCGATCCTTGTGTCGATGTCCCTGCACAAGTGCTCACCGAGGAGAAGCTCGGCTCGAAGAAGCCAGACCTCACCGAGGCACCGGGGGGAGTCGTTTGGAAGGGCTGCGACTGGGTCTATCTCGGTGGTGGCGGCTACGCGATGAGTGTGCGGATGACCAACTTGACCGTTGCGATGGTCCGTGATCGCAAATTTCCTGAGTCGAACGAGTTCACCGTCGGCGGCCGTGAGGCGATCGCCTGGCGGCAGGAGGCCGGTCGCAGCACCAAAGATGTGTGCGATGTCAACGTGGCCGTGCGCGGCGGGAGCATGGAGATCAATGTGGTCAACCCGCCGTCTCGCCGGGAAACCGGTCACCTCGACTCCTGCGACATCGCCCGTTCACTCGCCGACAAGATCGCTCCGTCGATTCCCGGAAGCCTTTGAGGCGCAATAATTTACGAAGTAGGAGGGGAAAATGGCAGGAGAGGGAAGCGGTCGGACTGCATTCTCGGGCCTGATCGAACAGGCACGAGCTGGCGCTCTGACGCTCCGTATGGAGCCGGAGGAGTTCGCCCGTCTTGATCGGGAGTGCACCGAATTCCAAACTGTCATCGGGCAGATCCAGCAGACGATGACCGATATTTCCAACATCAACACGTGGGGATTCGGCGACAACGCGGAGTCCGGCCTGACCTCCGCCCGCGTGATGGCGAACCGATTCCGCAACAAGGCCCGGGGCAGCGACGACTCCTTCTACGACGTCCTCGAAGAGCACTACATCATCGTGGAAGACATCCGCATCCTGCACCAACTGATTCGCGACCGCTTCATGGCCGCTGACGAAGAATGGGCCTCCCGCTTCAACGCCGAAGCGACCGGACTCGCTCAGGCAGCCGCGAAATGACTGGTACCGAGGGTAGGCAGATCCCGCCCACCACCGAACATCCCCCGAACTGGAAGCACCAGGACATCCTGTCCGCGTTCGAGCGAATCGCCACCGAGCCAGCGAACGGCGCCGCGACGAAATACCACGAGTCCGGCACCCAGTGGACACAGGCACTCGAACAGTTTCGCAAGCGCATGGAAGTCTCGATCGCGTCGGCGTGGGAGGGAAGTTCAGCGGACGCCTCGATCACCGCGATTCGCCAATACACCACCGACGCAGACAAACTCACTCCTGCTTTCACTGCGATGAGCACGCAGGTCACCGCTGCGGCAGCTTCAGCGGTGAGCACGAAATCGGCGCTCCCCGGTGAAGTCGACCCCGGATTTCTGGACAGCATGCCGTGGAACAAGGCGGTTGTTCGAGGTCAGCGGGAGGAAGCCGAGAACAACGCGCGCGATGTCATGGACAACAAGTACGTGATGCCTTTCGCTGGCACTGACGGCGCGATCCCTGTCCTACCTCGACCGACCAACCCCACCAAGCAACAGGGCGACCCGGGCGACAAGCCGATCGGCAGCAACACCGAAGACGGTGGGGGACAACCGAACACGGACACCGACCCAACACAGCCATCGACCGACACTTCTGACGACACTACGGAAGAGCCCGCCGAGAGCCCCTCGACCGAGGACCCGTCATCGTCGGACCCCGCTTCCACCGATGATGGGGACCCGTCCACCTCACCGTCCGCGACCGACCCATCGGCTACCTCGCCAGCCTCCACGCCCACCACACCAACTGCGGCCACTCCCAGCTCCCCAGGGGCTGGCGGAATCCCAGGTTCGGGCAGCGGTGCAGGATCGAGCGCCGGACCGGGAGGCACAGGCGCTCCCGGCGCGGGCGTTCCCGGACAAGCGATTCCGGGATCCCCACAGGCAGGGGCTCTGGCAGCAGCGGCATCAGCCGGTGGAACTGCGGGTTCCGTAGCCGGTTCTCGCGGGATGTCCGGTATGCCAGGAATGATGGGTGCCGGTGCCGGCCGTGGAAAAGACGACGAATCAGAAGACTCCATTCCTGACTACTTGATCAACGAATCCAATACCGACGAACTCCTCGGCGACCGCGGTTTCGTAGTAGAGGGCGGAGTCCTCGGCGGGCAATATCCGTCCGCGAACCCACCTCGTGACAGGACAGATGATGTCTGAGTGGAACTGGGAGCCAGATGATTTCGCTGCCCTGTGGTTCAACGAGGCGCGAGACCGATTCCCACGCCCATTGCACTTCACCAGCCGCTTCCGCTACCGCGAAGAATTCGACACCCACCGAACCGTGGTCCGTTCTCGATATGCGGGCGAGGAGACAGACGCGATCGAACTCGCCCTGGACACCCTGGAACGAGCCGAACTTCGCATCGAGGTCTCAGCAGAGACCGGCTCGGCTCGCTCCGGCGACCACTCCCACCACCGAGTCGTTGGTGTCCGCAACCTCCGCCACGCGGTCGTCGCCGCCCAAACGGTCGTCAACGGTGTCGACGGCCCGATCTGGGTTCGTCAGGGCCGCCCCGAGCTCCTCGGCAAGGGAATCGCGAGCCGCATCCCCATCTCCAACCCCGGTCAGCGCAATCCCGAAGAATTCCACGTACAAGACCTGGCCCCACAACTTGACAACCATTTCGCCGATGTGGCCCGAAACACCCCTCGTGAGCGTTACAAACGCTTGATCGACCGCCCGTTGATCGGTTCCGGATCGGCCGCGATCCGAATCGGGAGTCTTCACAGCCGCACCGAGCCAACCCGTCTGATGGAGTGGTTCGACTACGCAAATGACGGCCGCTACCTGCGGTATAGAACTATTGACCGAATCCGAATTGAACCGGGAAGTACGGACCATATCCAGCGACATCTGACGCAGTGGATTGAAATCGAGATGCAGCGGACCGATAACGCATGGCGGAAATAGAATGATTCTGATCATTCGTGACATTCAAGAGAGGCATCAATGGCGACTCAAGGGTGGTTCAATCACTATGACGATCCTGACGATGACTACTGGGAGCAGTCTCCTGAAGGCCAGTCAAGTGGTGGTACCTTTAAGCGTTCGCCGCCACCTTCTTCCGTATCGAGTGGGCAAGCGAAAGAGTCGACCTATGTTAGCCCACCGAGCCTGCCTGTCGGGAATTCTCACCCCATCCCAACTCGCAAGTCTTCATTGATTACGATCGAAATTGGCGAAGACAGACTTCCGATTCGCGCAACATTGAATTCTAACTGGACCAACCAGTTCGAGCAATGGCAGTACTCTACAGCAATTTTGGATGCATATCACCACGCCTTGCATGAAAGGATGGTGGAAGATAAGAAGGCGAAAGTATTCGCCCATTCGAAATTGCCGTCCGTGTACGACATGGCGCCAGCGCTACTGCAGACACGAAGCACTGAGGAGTACCGGGAGGTGCTGAGGAAGATGATCGGAACTACTCCGCGCATTGCCAGGGGCCCAGCCGTTACACAGTTCGGCACTCCTGCCTTGCAGATCTGTGCAGATCAACACCGAATTACCTCAATTGAATTGGACCCAGAATGGGCGCGGTCTGCGGGTGCCGCTGTGGTCGGCATGGATATTGTATTTTGCTCCGCTCAGTTGCGGCGAGCAACACCCACCTACTACCGAGATCGGTACCTTGACCAGGAATCCGAAGGCGAAATTCACAAGCGTCTAGCAGAGCATCTTCGTAGGATAAGTGAGGACTAATAAATGTCAGAACTAGATCTGGATCTCGCACGCCTAGTCCAGGCATCAAAAACTTGGAATGACGAAGTTACCCGAATCCTTGCGGAGGGTAGAGATGCTGTAGCGCCGCTTTTGCTATCGCAGATTCAATTCGGCATCTTCCAGATTCCATATGATCAGTACACGGAGACTGCTCGTTATATTCAGGATCGATTGCGCGAAGGCGTCTATGAAGCGGCAACGATGGGCGATTCATTGTACGAAGCTGCGGCCAAGTATCGCGAGACTGACGACATTAATGAACGCAAAATTACAAGACTAGAATATTAGCTCGAAGCGGAGGATTGGTCATGACTATTACCAATGAAGAGCTGACAAAATCGGTAACTGCGGTAAAAAAATCAATGGCTGACTGGGGTAAACTGCCCGGCGAGTTGGAGAAGAAGTATAAGGAGTTACAAGACAATCCAATCGCATCGGCCGTGATTGATTTCGATGAGGCAAATAGGAGATACTTGGCAGCAAAAGCTGGGTTGGCGAAGGTTCTAGCCATATTCAATGAAGTTGTCGATGGAATCGAAGCACCTTACTTGTTTGTTACCTATGCAGCCGACTGGCAGGGTGTCGCGGGAAAGGCCCGGGCGGTAGCGGGCATTATAAATGACGAGAAAGTAAGCATGGAAGGGCACTGGAGAGGAGATGCAAAGGATGCATACACGGCATCCCATGGGAACCAAAAGAGCGCTATGAACTGCATATCTGATCAGCTGGCCGATAAGGTTCATGATCATTTGCTTACGTTGGCAAGATCTGGTCACACCTTGTACTCAGACATTGTCAACGCAATAGCCGAGTATTTTGCGACCGTCACAGCCGCGATTGTCGATGTGGCGACAGTCGTCGGATCTTTGGAAGCGATTGGAAAGGTTGGCGAACTTGCAGGCCTTGTCTTTACTACGATGTCAACAATTCTCACATCTGCGGTCGGAAACCTTCAAGAACAGAGCATAATTTCGAACGAGTTCAGAAATCTGCGTAACAATCCCCACGGAATGATTAATAACCGGTGGCCAGGCTCTGGGGCAACATCCTTCTCTAATCCGGAAAAATGGAAATGGGAGGCCGAATGAGAGCCAAGAGTCGTTCAATACTGGTGCTTTGTTGCGTACTTGTTGCTGTTGGATGTGGTGGCGAGCCAATCACTGCCATACCCCCGCAATCGACTGACGCAGCGCAGTCGTCGCCATCCATACGGTATCCATCGCCCGACTGTCTACCGCGACAAGAAATCGCTAACTCGGAACTTTCTGACTTGGCAGACCGGCTGACAGTCGCGGAAGGGCTAAAAATCTTCAGTATTCGAGCTACGCCGGAAGTTGAGGATCCTCGCGAGTACTCGATGACGGTTAATCTATGTGTTACAAACACGAACGTTGTGGATGACCTGAGGCAAACTGCGACAGTCGTCGCCAGCTGGCTAAAGAAAAATCCTATCTCGATTAGCGTTGTCAAGATTACTGAACCTTTTTCATCCTGCCGCCACGGCTTTACGCTCGTAGTCCTGGAGTACGCTGATCGCCTTCACCAGGCGGGTGGTCTTGTCCGGGCAGC
>NZ_JBHXRG010000050.1:0-21057 GCF_042716995.1 Nocardia sp. NPDC058640 | reverse complement strand
CTATTGAGTTCTCAAAGAACACACGCACACACTTCTACCGGCAACTTGTTGTTGGGGTTTCGGTGAGGCAAGAGTTCAAACTTAGCTCAGGAACCATCCCGGAAGCAAGTCCCAGTCGGTGTAACCCTGAACACATGATCGGTCAGGCGCTCATCGTCCTACCTCGTGTCCCTGTACCGTAGCTTCCCTTGCGGGCTAGCTCGTCGGCACCGGGTCGGTGTCCGTGTCGCTCTGACTCGAATAAAGTTACGTGTCGACAATTGCAATGTCAAATCCCCTAGTCAGGGGATATTTTTACGGCGTTCGGGTAGGAAAGGACGCATGGCGAGCGAAGAAAACGGGAAGCGTCGGCGGTTTCGTCGCATCGTGCGGGCCGGACTTGTTGTGGCGGGTGGCCTGGTGTTGGTGACGGCCGGGGCGAACATAGCCACGTGGACTTTGTCGTCGGGCCATAGAAGTGATGTGGCGGCGGCTCCCAGCGCGCCTGTCGTGATTATCCCGGGGGCCAGGGTCGCGCCGGATGGAACGCCGATGGCCTATCTACGGGGACGCCTCGATGTCGCGATCGAGTTGGTGGCGGCGGGCAAGGCGCAACAGATACTGCTGTCGGGGGATGCCGGCGGTACGTCGGGCGATGAGATCGCGTCGATGACGCGCTATCTACAGGAGAAGGGGATCGACCCGTCGATTGTGCGAACCGACGGCGCGGGGCTGTCCACGCGAGAAACCTGCGAGCGGGCCAAGTCGATGTTCGGCATCGACCACGCGATCATCGTGAGCCAGTACCAGCACCTTCCCCGCGCGGTGGCGCTGTGCCGGGCGGCGGGTATCGAGACTGAGGGGGTGGTGGCCTATTGCGACTGCAGGCAGGTCACCGAGATACGCAACAACGTTCGTGAATGGCTGGCAGCGCCGAAGGCCGTAGCTGAGATGCTTCTGCGCTGATCGCGGGCCAGGAGCGCAACGCGGTGACCAACTGACGCCACCGGGGCGACCCGGACTCGTGCGTATTCCGTTGTGCCCCACGATGTTCCGAAGGAATGGGTCGAGAGTTCGTTGATTCGTTCATATGTCCCAGCGTGCGGTGCGCGGGGTCCTCGGGTCAAAGGGTTTTCCGGGCGGACGAAGCGCGCTGCGGGCGCAGCCACGCCGAGTGCCGGTTCGCCCGCGGCGCGGTCGGATACCCGCCTCAGCGGTAGGACCAGCGGCGATGAGGTCGCCACCGCGGAACACAGTGGTCGGGTTGGCGTGCTCGACGAATCGGGATCGCGTACCGTGATCGGGGTTGTCTGCAATGATGGCCGACCGGATTGGGGTGCATCGTGGGCGGTTTCGAGCACGCCGCGCGGCTCGTGCGTTTCTGGCAGACCGTAGAGCTGTTCGGTCCCCAGCTGGTTCCTGACGTCGAGATCGACGGGCTGGTGGTCGATCTCGCGGCTGACGGGCCCGCGCCGTGGGAAAACCTGGCCGCGCTGCCCGCGTTGAGAACCGGGCAGGTGTGGCAGTTCGTTGTGTACGGCGGGCTGTTCGAGGTGGGGCGCGCGCGGGAAGCGCTGGTGCGCACGTTCGGCGAGGATCAGCTCGAGTCCGACGCTCGACGAGCCGGGACCACAGCGGCTTTCGCGGTGACCCTCACCGATGACGGGGTGGTTGTCGGGGGCTCGGCGACCTTGTCGGGGTTGGCGTGGGCCATCAATCGGCTGCGAACGCCGGGACCCGACGACAGCGGCTGGGCCGACGGATTCGACCATGATTGCGCGGCCTTCACTGCCGCCCTGGACACGCTGTCGAGCGACTCGCACCCCGATCTCGAGCAGATGGGTCCGGCGCCGCGATGGCGCGCGCTGGACGTGGCGGGCCCCGGCGTTGCCGCCTCGGTGATCGCGGCGGGCTCGGATGGGGTCATCTCGCCGGGGCTGGCCGGGATGTCGGCGTCGGCTTTCGCGAAGCGGTTCACCGCCGATGGCGAGCTTGTCGAGCCGCCGCGGTTGACCGGTCGCGACCTACAGACCTTCACCGGCGAACTGTGCGCGGCGCTGGGTATCCGCTCGGAGTTGCGGGCCGGCGGTGTGCGGGTGGCGTGCGTGCAGGTCGCGGCGCGCGATGCGGACAACGCTGCTGCCGAGGATCGGCTCAACAGTGGGCTCGAGTCCGACCTGCGCGAGCTCGCGAGGGCGGTGCAGCGCGGCGATGTCGGTGCGGCGCTGCGTGATTACCTCGCGGCGGCGGAAGCGCTACCCGTCGGTTCTCGGATCGATGTTCGTGAACGTCAGGACGCGGTGGTCGAAGGGCTACTGCCGCAGTTCATTCCGGAAGGGCGCTGGCCGGGCGACCCGCTGGTGTCGGGGCAGCAGTTCGCGGTCGATCGCGCGCTGTCCGAATTGCGGGGCGAGTCAGGGATTTTCGCGGTGCACGGGGCACCCGGTACCGGAACCACGACGATGCTCCGCGACCTGCTGGCCGGGATCTTGGTCGAACGGGCCACGCAGCTGGCGGCTTTCGATGATCCGATGGCGGTGTTCGCGGGCGTCACCGAGCAGGTGCAGGTGGCGAAGAACTACACGGTCGGTGCGCATCGGCTGGCGAACTGTGTGACCGGGTTCGAAGTGGTGCTCGCGACCGGTAGCGACACCACCGCCGCCGACGTGGTGACCGAGATCCAGCAGTTGGGCGCCATCGATGAGGAGCTCAATCACTTCACCGATCTGGCCGAACTCGTCGGCGGGAAGCCCGCGTGGGGGTTGGTCGCCGCGGCGCTGGGTGGGCAGCGACGTGCGTTCGCCGAGCAGTTCTGGTTCGGGGATCGGTTCGCGGCGCAGCGGAAAACCGGGACACCCAACGGGGGGATGCTCGACATCCTCAAACAGGCTGAGGCCGATCCGGATTCGATACCGGATTGGTCGACAGCGGTGCGGGACTTCACGACTCGGCGTGCCGAAGTGCGTCGGCTCGCGCAGGAGCGTCAAGACGTTGCCGACGCGGTCGCCGAACTGCCCGCGATGAATGCGGGTTTGGAGTCGATGTCGGCGGAGATCGCCAATGCTGATGACGCACACGCGCATTGGCGGGAACGCCATCAGTTGGCGACCGAGCATCTGCGGGCCGCGCAGGCCGCGCAGCACCGGGCAGGCAAGCTGCTCACCGAGCACGGGGGGACCAAACCCGGGTTCGTTGCTTCGCTGTCGACGGGTTTCAGTGCGGGACGGCGGTGGAGTGCGCGTAGCAATGAGCTACTGCGGGAACGGCATATCGCCGAGGCGGATGTGCGGCGGCGCCAGACCGAGGTCGACTACACGCGGGAGCAGTGGGGCGACGCGGCCGAGCACGGGCGCACGCTGATTCGCGACCACGTCGAATTGACGCAGCGGCGGGCGGCGGCGCTGGACGTCATCGAGCGCGGGCGCGAGAACTGGTCGCGCACAATTCCTTTCGGTGACGTCGCGGCCGATGACGAGCAGTTCCAGCTGTGTAATCCGTGGGCGGACGAGCAGTATGCGGACGCGCGACGTGGGCTGTTCCTGTCCGCGTTGAAGTTGCACCGTGCGTTCTTGCTGAATGCGGCGCCGCGGGTTCGGGACAATTTGATCGTGGCGATCGCGATGATTCGCGGGGAGCTCGCGGTGCAGCCGAAGCCGGAAACCCTGGCGGCGGCGTGGCAGACGCTGTTCATCGCGGTGCCGATGATCACCACGACGTTCACCGCGCTGCCCCGGTTGTTCGCCGGGCTCGGGTCCGAGGCGTTGGGGTGGTTGTTCGTCGACGATGCGGGGCAGGCCGCTCCGCAGTCGGTGGCCGGGGCGTTGTGGCGGGCTCGGCGCGCGGTGATCGTGGGTGATCATCGTCAGCTGGGACCTGTTGGGGCACTTCCCACTTCGGCGCAGGAAGCTCTGGTTCGGCAGTATGGGCTCGACGCGGAATGGATGCCGGATCAGGCGTCGGCCCGGCAGGCGGCTGACCGTGGGGTTCGGTTCGGGACGTGGTTGACGCCGTCGGATTCGGTGGCGCCGGTGTGGGTCGGTACGCCGTTGCGGGTGCATCGGCGCAGCGACCGGCCGATTTTCGAGCTCACGCATCACATCGCCTATGACGACGATCTGCTGGTGTTCGGCACGCCGGACCGACCGGAGTTCCCCGGACAGAACCGGTGGATCGACGTCAGATCCGCACGGGCCGAAGGTAATTGGATTCCGGGCGAAGGCGAGGCGCTTGCCGCGTTGCTCGCGCAGTTGATCGAGGACGGTGTCGCGTCGGCCGATATCCGGGTGATGAGCCCTTTCCGCGACGTCGCGTACGGCGCGCAAGATGTCGCGGCCGACGTGCTCGGTGCGGAGTTCGCGGCACAGCAGGTGGGCACTGTTCATGCGATGCACGGCAATTCGGCCGAGGTGGTCGTGCTGATCCTGGGGACCTCACCCGCTGCCGGCGGGTCGCGACGGTGGGCCGCGACGAATCCGAACGTGCTCAACGCGGCGGTGTCGCGGGCCCGGCGGCGGGTCTACGTGATCGGCAACTACCGATTGTGGAGCAGCCAACGGTATTTCGACGAGCTGGCCCGACGGTGGACGGTGCAGACCGAACAGCTGGTCGATCAGACCGTGAGCCGGTAGAACCGCCAGAAGCCGAAGTCCTCGATCGGCAGGATCTCCACGGCGGTGAAGCCTGCGCTGTCGGCGTACTCCGCCAGTTTCGTGGCGCGCATGACCGTGCCGGTGCCTGCGGAGTCGGCGTGCGCCATGCCGTCGGGTAGGCAGACGAGCAGACTGAACCCGTACATCAGCCGGTCGGTATCGCTTGCGGGAGCGGTGAATTCGGCGTCGACGGCTTCATCCATGATGATCACCGCGCCGCCGGGGCGCAGGGCCTTGCGCATCGCGGTCAGCACGTCGACGGGGTGCGGCATGTCGTGCAGGCATTCGAAGGCGAACAGGGAGTCGTAGGCCGATTCCGGGAGGTCGGTGGCGGCGTCGGCGTGGTGGAAACGGACGCGGCCGCCCAGGTCGGAGGCATTTTCGGTGGCCATCTGCACCGAGGGTTGGTCGATGTCGTAGCCGTCGACCGTCAGGTCGGGGTAGGCGCGGGCCAGCGCGATCGCGGACCAGCCGCCGCCGGAACCGATATCGGCGGCCTTGGCACCGGGGCGCGCGAGCAGGGCGTTGACATCGGCGACGCCGGCCAGTGCGGCGGCGAGGCGCTTCTCGAACCAGGGGCGGTTCATGTCGGACTGGGATTCGCGCATGTCAGCGCCGTATTCGGACCAACCGACCCCGCCACCGTCCCGGTAAGCACGCACGAGCGCGGGCATCTGAACAGCGGCCCCGGCCAGCATCCGGGCGAGAGGCGCCAGGTAATCGAGACTGCTCGGATCGGTGAGCACCTCCGCCGCCCCAGCGGGCAACGCGAACCGTCCGTCCGCGCCCACGGTCAGAATCCCGGAAGCCGCCTGCTGCTCGAGCCACTCCTGCGCATACCGGCAATCCCCACCGGCGCGCGCCGTCAACTCCCCCGCATCGGCGGGCCCACCCGAGACCAACGCCTGATACCACCCGAGCCGATCCCCCAAATGCACCGCCAGAATATCGATCGCACCCAGCGCCGCCTCGAACAACCGCTGCGCGAACTGCTCACTGGTCTGCTCCACCGCACTCACCGGTCATCCTCCTGCGCTCGTTCCAGCGGGCCGATGCCGACCCGCTGAAACGAACTACGCGCGGGCAGGCCGAAAGGTTCAGCAGCTCGCCGAGACTCCTACGGCGAGTCGAACAGCAGGCCGCCGGATTCGACGGTGGTGCCGATGGTGTCGGTGTAGACCGAGTCCTTGGCGGAGTCCATGACTACTACCGGGCAGATGACCGAGTAGCCGGTGGCGGCGATCTTGGTGGGGTCGAAGGTGACGATGGGGGCGCCTGCTTCTACGGTGTCGCCTTCGGTGGCCAGGAGTTCGAAGCCTTCGCCCTTGAGCTTGACCGTGTCTATGCCCAGGTGGACCAGCA
The DNA here is from genome assembly GCF_042716995.1 of Nocardia sp. NPDC058640. Lineage (NCBI taxonomy): Bacteria > Bacillati > Actinomycetota > Actinomycetes > Mycobacteriales > Nocardiaceae > Nocardia > Nocardia sp. NPDC058640. The sequence goes on along the minus strand of NZ_JBHXRG010000050.1, from coordinate 15,067 downwards.
CGCCGACGCCGTGGCCGAGGATGACGAAGGCGTGGGGGTGGAGTTTGACGATTTTGCCCGAGATGGGGGCAGTCACCATCAGGGTGCCGCGGGTGCGGTCGGGGTCCAGGGCCACGCCGGAGCCGACGATCTGTTCGGCGAAGACCTGATCGGGGACGTCGGACAGGGCTACGACCTTGCCCGGTAGCGGGCTGATCACCGGGATGCTCACAGAATGTCCTCGATGTCGTCGGCGAGGGTGTCGGCTTCGGGGCCGACCACGACCTGCACGACGGTGCCCGACTTGAGCACGCCGTGCGCGCCTGCGGCCTTGAGGGCTGCCTCGTCGACCTTGCTGCCGTCCTTCACCTCGGTGCGCAACCGGGTGATGCAGGCCTCGATCTCGACGATGTTGTCCGCGCCGCCAAGGCCCTGGACGATCGCTTCCGCTTTGGACATGTGTTCTTCCTTTCGGCGGTTGTTGCCGATACCAGTATGGGAGTCTCGGATGTGCGCCACATCATATTTTGCGGTTGACATCTGATCGCCACCTGGTCAAACTGGCAACTGGTTATGACCGGACAGTACCCGTTAGGGTTACCCGCTCACAACAGTTAACCCGGATCGGCCGACATGGCGGTCCGGCTCGCCGAGACCGCCGGGAACCCGGCACGAAGAAGGTCGACATGACTGCTGTTACCGACAGCCCGAAACAAGAATCGAAGGCGTTCGTTGCCTTGCAACGCCTCGGTCGCAGCCTCATGCTGCCGATCGCGGTGCTGCCCGCCGCGGGCATCCTGCTGCGCATCGGCCAGGACGACCTACTCGGTCGCTTCTCCGCGCTCGAGAGCACCGCGTCGGTCATCTCAGCCGCCGGCCAGGCCGTGTTCACCTGGCTGCCGCTGATCTTCGCCGTCGGTATCGCCATCGGCTGGGCCAAGAAGGCCGACGGGTCAACGGCACTGGCCGCGGTGGTCGGTTACATGGTCATCGACGGCGTGTTCAAGGCGATGTCGCCGATCGTGCTCGAAGGAAAAACCGATGCCAAGGACGCGCAGGCGCTGATCAACTACGGCGTCCTCGGTGGCATCGTGATGGGTCTGCTGTCGGCGATTCTGTGGCAGCGGTTCTATCGCACGAAGCTGCCCGATTTCCTCGGCTTCTTCAACGGCAGGCGGCTGGTGCCGATCCTGACCGCGTTCACCGGCCTGGTCGTCGGTGTCGGCATGGCGTTCCTGTACCCGGTCTTCAACTGGGCACTCACCTGGGTGGGTGAGACCGTCGCGGCCAACTCGGTCGTCGGCGGCGGCATCTTCGGCGCGGCCAACCGTCTGCTCATCCCGACCGGTCTGCACCACATCCTGAACTCCACGGTGTGGTTCCTCGTCGGTGACTACACCGATGCCTCCGGCCAGCTCGTGCGCGGCGACCTCAACAGCTTCTTCGCTGGCGACCCGACCGCGGGCACGTTCATGACAGGCTTCTTCCCGATCATGATGTTCGCGCTTCCGGCCGCGGCCTTCGCCATCTGGCGCAACGCGCGTCCGTCGCAGAAGAAGCTGGTCGGCGGCATCATGCTGTCCACCGGTCTGACCGCGTTCGTCACCGGCATCACCGAGCCTCTCGAGTTCTCGTTCATGTTCGTGGCATGGCCGCTGTATGTGGTGCACGCGCTGCTGACGGGTACGTCGATGGCCTTGGTGAACGCGCTGGGTATTCACGACGGATTCACGTTCTCCGCAGGCGCGATCGACTATCTGCTGAACTTCGGCAAGGCGACCAACGCGTGGATGCTGATCCCGATCGGTCTGGGCTACGCGGTGATCTACTACGTGCTGTTCAGCTTCGTGATCAAGAAGTGGAACCTGCGCACTCCCGGCCGCGAGGCGGAAACCGATGTCGAGGCCGGCGCGCCGGACAAGGCTCTGGTCGAAGCGGAGACCGCCGCCGCTGCCACGGGCGATACTCGAACCGACGCGCCCTCGGTCGCCGAAGTCGAAGCCGAGCAGCACACGAAGCTGGACAAGAAACTGGAAGGTGAGTGATTCCATGAACTCCCGCACCGTCATCGTCGGATCAGAGGTCGGGCTGCACGCGCGGCCCGCCGCGAAACTCACCCAGGCCGTGCAGGCCTCGGGGGTGCCGGTGCGGATTTCGATGGGAGGTGGCGAACCGGTCGACGCGGCCAGCGTGCTCGCGGTGATGACGCTGGGTGCGGGCCACGGCGCGCAGGTGACCTTGCACGCCGAGGGTGCCGACGAGGTGCTCGACCGGTTGGCCGAACTCGTCGCTTCGGACCTGGACGCCTGATGCCCGAACTGGTGATCCGTGGCCTGGGCGTGAGTCCAGGCGTGGTGAGCGCGCCGTGGTTGCGGTTCGGCTCGCAACTCGCGACCTCGGCGCAGGATCCGGTCGGCGGCACGGTGGCCGAGGAGTTGGCGCGGGTCGAGGAAGCACTCGGCGGTGTGTCCGACGAGATGGCTGCCAGGGCCGCGCGCGTGAGTGGTGTTGCGGCGGAGATCCTCTCGATGTCGGCGACGATGGCCCGTGACCCGGGCATCGTCGCCGCCGCCGAGAAGGAACTCGCCGCCGGGATGCCCACCGCGCACGCGGTGCACCTGGCGTTCGAAGGGTTCTGCGCCAAGCTCGAGGCGCTGGGCGGGTATATGGCGGAGCGGGCGACCGACTTGCGCGATCTCGGTGGGCGCACGGTCGCGGTGCTGCTGGGTGAGCCGATGCCGGGGATTCCGGAACCGGGATATCCGTTCGTACTGGTCGCGCGGGATCTCGCGCCCGCCGATACGGCGATGCTGGGTGACAGTGACGTGGTCGGGCTGCTCACCACCGAGGGCGGCCCGACCAGCCACACCGCGATTCTCGCGAAGTCGTTGGGGTTGCCCGCGGTGGTGAACTGTCCCGATACCGACCGGCTCGTCGATGACGTGCCGGTGTTGCTCGACGGGACCACCGGCGAGGTTGTGATCGACCCGAGTCCCCTGCGCCAGCGGGCCGCCATCGAGCAGGCCGCGGCGGACAAGGCGCGGATCGCGGCGGCCAGCGGGCCAGGGCACACCGCCGACGGTTCGCCGGTGCAGTTGCTGGTGAACATCGGGACTGTCGACGACGCGGTGAAGGCCGGGCCGGTCGACAGCGAGGGTGTGGGGCTGTTCCGGACCGAGTTCATGTATCTGGGGAAGCCGTCCGAGCCGACTCTGGATGAGCAAACCGCTTCGTACACTGCGGTTCTCGAACAGTTCGCCGGGCGACGAGTCGTGGTGCGCACACTCGACGCCGGGTCGGACAAGCCGCTGCCGTTCCTCGATCTCGGGACCGAGGAGAATCCGGCGCTCGGCGTCCGTGGGCTGCGGATCGGGACGGTGTTCCCGGAAACTCTCGCCACCCAGCTCACGGCGCTCGCTCGCGCCGGCGAGGCGACGGGGGCCGATCTGTGGGTGATGGCGCCGATGGTTGCCACCGCGGATGAGGCTGCCGGGTTCGCCGCGCTGGCCCGGGAAGCCGGGCTGAAGAAGGTCGGGGCGATGATCGAGATCCCGGCGGCGGCTTTGCGTGCCGCGGATCTGCTCGCGCACCTGGACTTCGTCAGCATCGGCACCAACGATCTGAGCCAGTACACCTGTGCCGTCGATCGGATGGCCGGTGGCCTGGCGACGTTGCTGGATCCGTGGCAGCCGGCGGTACTGGATTTGATCGCGATGGTCGGTGCGGCCGGTGCCGCGGCCGGGAAGTCGGTCGGGGTGTGCGGTGAGGCGGCGTCGGATCCGACGTTGGCGCCGGTGCTGGTCGGTCTGGGCGTGACGAGTTTGTCGATGTCGGTGCCCGCGCTGCCCGCAGTGCGCGCGGCGTTGGCCGCGGTGGATATGCAGCGGTGCCAGGATGCGGCCGATGCCGCGTGCGCGGCGCGGAACCCCCAGGCGGCGCGTGAGAGTGTCGCGGCGATCATCGGGCGGTCGTGAAACAGGTTGTTGTCGGTGCGGTCCGGCCGTGGGTCGGATCGTTGGGTGCTGGGCGGCGTCGCCTCTTTGTCGGTGACGCGGGTAGACGGAAGGGTTCGTGGTGAGCGGGGTGGTGCGTGGTCGGCTGGTCGGGACGGCCGAAGACGAAATTGCCGATGGCGTGGTCGAATTCGACGAGGGTCTGATCACCTGGGTCGGTGCCGCCGCGAATTATCCCGACCCCGAGAAACTTCCGGCATCCAGCGACGATCTGGTGCTGCCCGGTCTGATCGACCTGCACTGTCATGGCGGGGCCGGGTTCGGGTTTCCCAACGCCGATGCCGCCGGGGCCAGGGTCGCGGCGGCGCACCATCGCGCTCAGGGCACCACCGGGTTGATGGGCAGTTTGGTGTCGGACCAGCCCGACGTGCTGATCGAGCAGGCGGCGAGGCTGGCGGATCTCGTCGAAGACGGGGAACTGCTCGGGGTGCATCTCGAGGGTCCTTTCATCAATGAGAGTCGGTGTGGGGCACAGGATCCCGCGGCGATCAGGCCGGGTGATCCTGCCCTGTTCGAGCGGATGTACGCGGCCTCGCGCGGGACCGTGCGGTCGATGACGCTGGCGCCGGAGACCGCGCATTTCGACGAACTGCTCGCCGCGATGCGCCGTCACGACGTGCTGCCCAGCCTCGGCCACACCGATGCCGATGCCGCGACTACCTCGTCGCGCATCGCCGAAGCCAGTGGTGGGCCGATCACCGCCACCCACCTGTTCAACGGGATGCCCGCACTGCATCACCGCTCCCCCGGACCGGTCGCCGCGTGTCTGGCCGCGGCCGGACGTGGCGAGATGGTCGTCGAATTGATCGCTGACGGTGTGCATTTGGCGCCCGAGACGGTGGCGATGGTCTTCGACACCGTCGGGGCGGATCAGATCGCGCTGGTGTCCGACGCGATGGCGGCGGCGGGGATGAGCGACGGGGACTACAGGCTGGGTGCGCTGGATGTTCGGGTGCACGACGGGGTCGCCCGCCTGGCCACCGACGACGGGTCGACCGGAGCGATCGCCGGCGGCACCGCTCGACTCATCGACGTGCTGCGCTGGACCGTATTCGTCGCGGGCATCCCCCTGGCCGACGCGGTCACCTCCGCGACTCGCACTCCCGCTCGCGTGCTCGGCCTCGAGGGCGAACGCGGCAGTCTCACCGTCGGCACGCGCGCCGACATCGTTGTCACCGACCAGTCATTGCAGCCGCGACGGGTTTTCGTCGCCGGAACGGAAGGAACCTGATGGAGATCGTGATCCGGGCTGACGAGAACGAGGTGGCGAACACGGTCGCCGATATCGTCGGCGGGTACGTGCAGGGCGGCAACGCCATCCTCGGCTTGGCCACCGGGTCGTCGCCGCTGGGCAGCTACCAGGAACTGGCGCGCCGGTATCGCGAGGGCGAACTGGACTTCTCGACCGCGAGCGCGTTCCTGCTCGACGAATACGTCGGACTGCCCAAAGACCATCCCCAGTCGTACTTTTCGGTGATCCGCTCGGAGTTCGTCGACCATGTGAACCTCGATCCGGCGCGGGTGCTGAGCCCGAACGGGGAAGCGGGTGACGTCGCGGGCGAAGGCCGGCGGTACGACGCCGCTATCGCCGCCGCGGGCGGGGTCGACGTGCAGCTGCTGGGGATCGGGACCGACGGGCACATCGGGTTCAACGAGCCAGGGTCGGCGCTGACCTCGCGCACGCGAGTGAAGACGCTGACCGAGCAGACGCGCAAGGACAACGCGCGCTTTTTCGACGGGCCAGAGGATGTGCCGCATCACGTGCTGACCCAGGGCCTGGGCACCATCAACGAGGCGGGGCATCTGGTGATGATCGCGCTCGGTGCGGGCAAGGCCGATGCGATCGCCGCCGCCGCCGAGGGGCCGCTGTCGGCGTTCTGCCCGGCCTCGGTCATGCAGTGGCATCCGCACGTCACCGTGGTGATCGACGAGGGCGCGGCGAGCAAGTTGAAGTTGGCCGACTACTACAAGTACGCGGTCGCGAACAAGCCTGCCTGGCAGTCGTTCTGAGATGACCGCGCTCGAGTTCGCGGTGCAGGACGTGGCGGGTGCGCTCGGTGCGCGCCGCGTCGGGGCGGATCGGGTGGAACTGTGTGCGGCGCTGGGCAGTACGGGTGGCCTGACGCCCAGTATCGGGACGATCGAGGCTGCGGTGGGGACCGGGGTTCCGGTCCATGTGCTGATTCGGTGCCGGGCCGGCGGTTTCGTGTACGCCGATGCGGCCGAGCTCGCGGTGATGAACGCTGATGCGCGAGCGGCTGTTTCGGCCGGCGCGTCCGGATTGGTGGTCGGTGCGCTCACCCCTGACCATCGAGTCGATGTCGAAGGGTTGCGCCGGGTGCTCGACGGTGTTGCCGTGGATGACATAGAGCTGACCTTTCATCGTGGGATAGATCAGATCCGCGACCGTGAGGCCGCGCTCGACACGTTGATCGCCGGTGGGATGACCAGGGTGCTCACCTCCGGTGGGGCAGCCACCTGCGCCGAGGGTCTGGATGAACTCGCCGCGATGGTCGAGCACGCGGCCGGGCGCATTCAGATCATGGCGGGCGGTGGAGTCACCGTCGGCGATATCCCGGCGCTGCACCGGGTCGGGGTAGACGCGGTCCACCTCTCGGCCCGACGGGTCATCGCGGACGACGGTGGGCCCGGTGGGGGTGGCAAGTCCGGCCAGGAACACCTGGATGAGGAGCTCGCGGCCGCTGCTGCCGCTGAGCTACTCGCCGCGAACCGGTCGGGCCATACAGCCTGAATCAGGCTGCGTAATTCGCCCGCGCGGTTTCGTGCGCGGCGGGCGTGGGGCGTCTCAGGCCCGCTCGGCCAGGATTAACTCCGCTTCGCCCGCATCACAGTCGAACGCCGCTTGTACGGCCGCAACGGCCTTTTCGTGCTCCCCTGCCGCGACCAGATCGTCGATGGCGGCCCACTGGTCCGTGGGCGGCGCGACGGGCGAGTCGAGGCGGCGATCAAGCCGTTCCCACATGCGGGCAACAGTCGGGTCGTCGGGGAGCAACCCGCCCAGATGGGCTTTGAAGTTGGGGTGTTCGGTCCGGTACATCCCCATCCAACTGCTACCCGGCGGACTGGCTTCGGCATTGGCCGTGCGGTCGGCGAGCTTGAGGATCACCGCGCGCGGATGGGCGACGATCTTGTCGTAGGCATTCTGGTTTCGGGCCTTGCGATCGGGGCCGACACCCGTGACCGCCCACACCAGATCGAGAACCGCACGGCCGAAACGGGATTCGACCTCATCCGCGGTAACCGGGGTGTCCTCGACGACATCGTGCAACCACGCCGCCTGCGCGAGTTCACCGTCGTAGCCGAAATCGCGCAGAACAGCCCGAACGGCCGCGAGGTGAGTGACATAGGGATGCTCGCCATACCGCTGATCGCCGTGTGCCGCGACGGCGAACTCCCGCGCCTCGGCTTCGCGCTGGTCGACAACCTGCTGATCGAACTCCATGTCACACCCCCGTGCTCGAATCTGATCCTGTTGCGACCGACCCTAGCCGAGGGCACCGACAAGTATTCGAATCAGTCGTGTACCAGCGGTTTCACCGCAGTCAGGATGCCCGTCTGGTCACGGCTCCGGCTGTAACTGAGGTCGAGGAAGCCAGCCGCCTCGACCCGCTCGATGTAGTGGCGAATGTCGACGTCGACGAACGGGTCCCGGCCGAGGAACAGCGAGAAGGCCGCCCGTATGCGGGGCGACGGTGACGCGTCGGCGAGCAGTAGCCGCCCGCCCGGCCGCAGCACTCGCCACATCTCGGCGATCGCGGCGTCGCGCTGCGCTTCGGGAATGTGGTGCATGACGAAAGTGCAGGTGACGACATCGAATTCGGCATCGGACACGGGCAGGTCCTGCGCAGGACCAACTTCGTAGCGGTGGTACGCAACGCCATCCCTGTTGTCCTCCACCGCCGTGACCGAAGGGTCGACGCCGACGGCAACTCCGGTGGGGCCGACCGCCGTCCCGAGCGCACGAACGAGCTTGCCCGGCCCACAACCGATATCGAGCGCACGCCAACCGGGCCCAGCACCGGACAGTGCGACGAATTCGGCGAGCAGACGGCGATGCCTGCCGAGGAAGAACACCGCGGTGAACAGGTTGTAGCGACGCAGACCTTCGATGACGAGGCCGGTGTCGGCATCATGGACGAACATGGGGGTGAGAAGCTGATTTCGGGTCATGCCTTCATGGTCGGACGTGGGCGCGCGCGTCACCAGGAGCAGAATCGTCGTCGGTGTCCGTTATCGAACAGATCCGGGAAAACCGTTCAGGAGGAAGCGATGGCGCAACACCCGGATCGTCGGGTTCGACGCACCAGGGACACGCTGCACCAGGCGCTGATCGAGCTGATGATCGAGCGCGGCTACGACAAGGTGACCGTGCGCGACATTATCGGCCGCGCCGACGTAGGGAGATCCACCTTCTACGCGCACTACCGCGACAAGGACGACCTACTGCTGGTCAGCTGCACCGAATTCCTGCGTCGCGAGATCGCGCGCACGAGCACGCCCGGTTCACCCCTGGCTCCCCTGCGGGTGATGTTCCATCTGGCCGCGCAATATCCCCAGGTGTACGGCCCGCTGATCGGGCCGAAGGCGACCGCAACCGTCGTGCGCGCCTACCAGCAGTGCGTCACCGAACTGGTCGGCGAACTGCTCGGCGACCAGCCGACGGGCACCATCGCGTTCCTCTCGCATGGGTTGATCGGCATGCTGGGCACCATGATCGACCCCACCGCGCCGACACCACCCGCACAGGCCTGGCAGCGGTTCGAGACACTCGCGCTGTACGGGCTCAGCGGCGCAGGTCCGGCCACGGTGGGCGACGCAGGATCGCCAGCGCCACAATGACTCCGGTGAGCAGGCCGATCCATTCGCCCAGCTGCGCGATGCGCGTGGCGTCGACGGCGGGCGTCCATTGCGCGTGCCCGTCATGGACCACGAACAGTCCGATCGGACGAGGATGTCGCAGCAGACCCCCGCCGCGCGAGACCGTGATGATGGTAGTGCCCTCGGCCGTGTCGATCGGCTCGCCGAACACCATCGGCGGCTCGACCACGAGCTGTTCGAGGCGGTCCCTGATCGTCATCGCGTCCCCGTCCCGTCGTTCGGTAGTGCCGTCGAACATACGCGTCCGACGCCGGTGCCGTCGGATACGAACCCAACTGGGAGAGGGTTGCGGAAATATATAGATCGGTCTAGTTTTGGGCGGTGGGCAAAAAGGGAGCCGAGACGCGGTGCAAGTTGATCAGGGCGACACGGTCGCTGATCGAGTCGCATGGGTACTTCGGTGCCGGGCTCAACCAGATCGTGCAGGACAGCGGTGCACCGCGCGGCTCGCTGTACTTCCACTTCCCCGGCGGCAAGGACGAACTGGTCGTAGCGGCACTGGCCGACAGTGGCACCGACATCGCGGCGATCATCCGCACGATCGAGGCGACCGATGCCCGTGACTTCGCGCGAAAGATGTTGGCACTGTTGGGCGATCAACTGGAAGCCTCGGAGTGGACCATCGGATGCCCGGTGGCGACCGTCGCGTTGGATACCGCGGCTACCAATGATGTTGTGCAGCAGGCCTGTTCGGCGACCTACCGGCAGTGGGAAGACGCCATCCGCGAGCGGTTGGTCGGATTCGGGCATCCCGAGCCCGAACGGCTCACCACCGTGGCACTGGCGCTGATCGAAGGCGGGCTGGTCCTGGCTCGCACGCACCGCTCTCGCCAACCGCTGCTCCACCTCGCCGACACCATCGACACTCTGATCTGAGCTCGCCTCCTTCCTCGAACCACCTCTCGGTTCAAAATATGTAAATCGGTCTACTGAAAGTAGGGCACATGGCTCACACCGACTCGATCGTTTTCGGCGCCGCCGGATTCATCGGCCGCTCACTGGTCGCCGAACTGCTGCGCACCGGGCACACCGTCACCGCTGCGTTGCGGGCGGGCAGCCAGGATCGGCTGCGGACCTGGCTCGACGGGCACGGTGTCGACTCGACCGGCCTGACCATCACCACCACCGATATCGGCGAACCGGATCTCGCGCTGGGCGACGACATCCACGGAGTGCGCGATGTGTACAACGCGGCCGCACTGATGAAGTTCGGGCTCGATGCCGAGGTGGCGCGGCGGGTCAACCTCGACGGTGCGGTGTACGTGCTGGAATGGGCTGCGCGACAACCAGATCTGCGAAGGGTCGTGCACATCAGCGGCTATCGCACCGTCGAGGACGCAGGCGAACAGGATTACGGCAACGGCGCGTACGAGGCGTCGAAAATCGAAGCCGACGGCACGCTGCGACGCATCGCTGCCGAACGTGACATCCCGCTGACCGTGGCGAATCCGTCCGGGGTACTCGGGCCCGGACAGTACTTCGGGCTCTCCGACATCATCGACAACCTCTGGCGGGGCCGGTTGCCCGCGCTGCCGGGGTCCGCCGACACCTTCGTTCCGGTGGTCGACCTCGACTATGTGGCGCGGTTCATGGTGGGGCTACCCACTGTGCCCGATACCGCCGGCAAGTCCTATGCGCTGCTGGATGCCACGACTCCCGCACTGCCGCAACTGATTCAGCTCGTCGCCGAGCACCTCCACGTGGATCCGCCGCGATTCACCCTGCCGACCGCGTTGGTCCGCCGACTGCCGCGGGCACTGACGCACGCCGACCCCGAAGCGCTGCATTTCATCAGCAGCGACCGTTACGACACCAGTGCCAGCGATGTCGTCGCGCGACGGCTCGGCGTCAGTCATCCGCCGGTGGGCGACCTGCTGCGCACCTACGCCGACCAAATCGTCGCCAGTCGCAACGGCGCCGTCACACCCACACCGAAATCTGGTTTCCGCGAAGGGACTTGGATTGTCGGCGAACAGGTCGATCCGGAATATGTGTTGCTGCACGGGATTCCGGTCGACAGTGACTCGTGGGACGACGTGGCTCGCGAGTTGGACGTGCCGGTACTGGCGGCTGACCTGCCCGGTCTCGGCCGCTCGGCGGCATCCTCGGGGTCGATCGGCGACTGGATGGACCAGTTGATGGCGCCGGTACGGACTCGACCGGTTATCGTCGGCCATTCGTTCGGCGCCTGGCCCGCCATCGAATTCGCGCTGCGCCATCCCGATCGGGTGTCGCGACTCGTGCTCATCGCGCCGGCTTTCCTGCAGCGCCCCGCCTCGCGACTGACGGGTTCGCCCCTTGCCGCCGAGGTCGTCAAGCGCATGCCGATGGCGAAATTGGCTGCCCAGCTGGGCATTCCGGAGGGGCCTGCCGTCGCGTCGGCGGTAGCGAATCTACGTCGGCCCGGCGTCGCTCAGCGCACCTTCGCCGCCCTGCGCGCAGCCGGTGCCACGCGAGACGAACTCGCCGCGAAACTCGCGCTGGTCACGGTGCCGGTCGACATCATCGTCGGCGCACAGGATCCACTGACCGAGCCGACCGACCTACCTGTCACCATCATCGCCGACACCGGCCACTACCCGCACCTGACCCATCCCGATCAGGTCGCACAGGCCCTTCGAAGCGAAAGGACCACCGCCGCAAGGTAGCTGCGAACTCAACCGGCCGACAGCTCGATGCGAAGTGCGGGGTCGTTCAGCATCTCCGGTGGCAGGGCGATGGTTTCCTCAGTTCGCCACCGTGCGTGCCAATTCGGAACGCCACCAGGCATATTCAGCTCTCGGCGGGTGGTGAGCAGTGGTAGGTCGAGTCGGGCTGACGTGACGGTGACGGTCGCGTTTGTCGGCGTGTGCGACCAGACGTCGTCGACCGCGTTGGTGATGCGGACGCCGAGTCGGTGGCCGGGGGCCAGGCGGGCGTCTTGCCAGAGCAGGCGGATGTCGGATTCTGGGTGGACGGGGGCGATGCCTCGGGTGATGACTGTTGCGCGGCCGTCGGGGGCGATGTCGTAAAGCTCCAGTGCGACAGTCGCTTCCGATGGTCCGGAGAGTGTGAGGGCGGCGGTTGCGCGGCCTGCTAAGTGGACGGGTTCGGTTACCGGAGCCGAGATCGACCAGATTTCCCGGTCCGTGCCGGGCAGTAGGCCGCGATCGTTGTAGGTGCCGGTGCGCAGTGCGACGGATGTGCGGCGGGAATCCGAAGGCGGCCAAGCGTTTTCACTGCGCCAGCCACCGTCGAACTGGCCGACGGTCACGGGCGGGCCCGGCACGACTACGTCGGCGCCCGCTACGTGTCGGTCCAGGAAAGCGTAGAGCTCCGAGGCGAATTGGGGTGTTCCGCATTTTTCGCGACAGTCCGAGTGGCCCCATTGGCCGAACCAGGCGCGGTGCTCGCCGGGGCCCCTGGCTTCCCACGCGTCGATGATCCGGTCGGCGCGCGTGTTGGAGTCCAGGAAGCTCTGGGCGAGGAACATCGGTGTGGTGTTGCCGCGCACGGCCTCGAGCATGTCGCGCTCACGCCACTTCGGGTTCGCGCCGTTGTGGTCGGTGGTCAGGGCCAGGTAGTCGGCGGCGCAGTCCTGGGTCATCGCCACGGCATTGGCTTTGTACTCGTCGCTGTCCGCCGGATGACCAGGAGTCGACGCGATCGCCAGGTGTTCCACACCCGCGGTGTCGGCGGGTCGAATTCCGTCGTCGGTCAACGGTTTTCCGCCGAACTTCCACGAAGTGCCCTGCATGTAGAGATACGAGTACGGATCCACGACCGGCGCGAACGCCGCCACCGCCGCCAACCCCTTCGGCTTCGCGGCCAACGCCATCATCCCGGTCCACCCCTCATAGGACGTCCCGACCACCCCGACCCGCCCCGTCGACCAAGGCCGACTCGCCGCCCACTCCACCGCGGCCGCCACATCCGACATCTCCCCCGGCCCGCCGTAGTCGGGACACCCGTTCGACCCACCGAACCCACGCAGATCGACGATCACATACGTGTAGCCCGCTCGCAGCGCCCACTCCACAGGCAGATTGTCGGTCGACGGCCCGCCCGCAGGTCGCGGCAGACTCAGATACGCCAGATGCGCGCGATAAGGACTGGCCGTCAACAACACCGGAGTCCGCACCTCAGCCGCGATCCCCTCCGGCCGCAGCACATCCGCATGCAACCGAGTCCCATCCGGCGCGTTGAAATACTCCTGCGTCCAGACGTACCCCACGTTCACCGACTCCGCCGACACAGGCGCGGCAAGCCCGAACACCAACGCCACACCGACCACAACCCGCGTCACCATCAAGCCCCATCGCACTCATGGACTATTACCGGTACTCGCCGCGGAGTCCAGCCCCGACAACCGGGGGCCGTCGCGGGTCGGCGAGGTAGCCAACCACGCGAGGTCTGCACCGGACGCGCGCGGCGTTGCGAACACCGGGCAGGATTACCAGCGCCCGAGCGACTGTCCGCCACCCTCTCGTCGACGCACGCGCGGCACTGGCCGACTCTGTTGCGCGACGAGCATGACCGACGATGTCGGCGGCTTCTCAGACAGCGCTTCCCTGACGCGCTGACAATCGGGTGGAGGTCGACCTGGTCAGGCGGTCGACGGCCAGCTGGTCGAGGCTGAATCGTCCCGGCCCCATCAACGCCACGGCCATCGATGCCGCGGCCAGGATGAGGACGAATTCGTATCCGCCGTTCTCGGCGAAGAATCCGTTCGACGCGTGGACGAAGATCCACGCGCCACCCATGATGAACACGTAGCCGGCCGCGACGATGCGGGTGAGAGCGCCCGCGATGAACAACAGCGAGCCGAAGGCCAGCCAGATCGGCACGAACCGACCGCTCACCTCGTTGAGGGGTATGCCTGCTTCGCCCTGCATCGCGACGATGGTGGAAAGCCCGGTCCGGAGATCATCGATCCCGTGTACCAGGAACACACTCGCGAGCCCGAGCCGCAGCACGAGCTTTCCTGCGTCAGTGACCAGTGGTGAACTCTCGGTGAGCAATTCGGTCTTCATTGTCGACCTTCCGTGCCAGGTGGATCCGATTTTTCGAACATGTCCATCGCACCAGGAAATCGGCTGCTCAGGAAGGACAGATCGGGTTGCCGCCGATACCCTCGAGGTATGGGAGATCTCGAGGTGAGAGAGCTTCGATACTTCGTTGCCGTCGCCGAGCACTCGACTTTCTCGGGTGCCGCGGCGGCACTGGGAATGGCGCAGCCACCCCTGTCGCGGGCGATCCGGCTACTCGAACGGCGACTGGGCGTCGACCTGTTCGTTCGAAGTGCGCAAGGCGTCACGTTGACCGACGCGGGACAGACGTTGCTCGACGAGTCGTTCCACGCGCTGGCCGCGATCGGGGCGGCGGCGGCCCGGACCCGGCGCGCGGGACTCACACAATCGACGCTGATCGCGACAGCCAAACCTGGAACAGCGTCCGGCCTGTTGCGGCGCGCCGTCGACGCGTTCACCGAGACGCACCGAAGTCCGGTGGTGGAGATCCTCGTCGCGGGCTACCGCGGGCAGACCAGCATGGTGCGCGACGGCCGTGCGGACGTCGCGATTGTCGGCTCGCCGTTCGACAGTCGCGGTCTGGCTGTCGAGGTGCTGTCCGAGGAGCCCCGCGTCGCGGTGGTCGCCACCGACCACCGTCTCGCTACCCGGCGCGACCTGCGGTGTCGAGAGCTGCTCGGCGAGACCATCCCGGTATTCCCCGACGCCACCCAGGACGAACGCCTCTATTGGTCCGGCCGGGACAGGGTCGGCGCGGGCAGCCCGCTCGAAGTCGCCACCTCGGTCGAAATCTCTACCACCGACGTAGGCGATATCACCCAGGTCATCGAACTCGTCGCGCTGGGACACGCGGTCGCCCTGTTGCCACAGTCTGTGGCGAATGCCTATCCACGCGCGGACGTAGTCCACCTCCCTACCGTCGACGCGAGCCCGTATGTGAGCTCGATCGTATGGCCACAGGGGTCGAGGTCGCGATCGCTGGCCGAATTCGTCCGCTGCACCGTCGAATTCGCCGGACAGGAGCAGGCACAACTGCACCGAGGCGCATCCTGACCCGAATCACGCAGTCCGGCAAGGATTTGCGCGGATACACGAAAATCCCCTCCAGCACAGGGCGGGTTCACGCGGTCGTCGCAACACTCTCGATTGAGAGGTTGCGACGACCGT
>NZ_JBHXRG010000049.1:0-22719 GCF_042716995.1 Nocardia sp. NPDC058640 | reverse complement strand
TTGTCGTCGGGCGGAGTGGGCTTGTCGTCGGGCGGAGTGGGCTTGTCGTCGGGCGGAGTGGGCTTGTCGTCGGGCGGAGTGGGCTTGTCGTCGGGCGGAGTGGGCTTGTCGTCGGGTGGAGCGGGCTTGTCGTCGGGTGATGTGGTCGCGACGAGGCGAGTGAGTCGTTGTACCTCGCGGGTCCAGCGCGGGGGGCGGTCGGTGCGCAGGGTTCGGAGGGCGGCTGCTGCGTCTATGCCGGGGGCGAGGGAGTCGTCGTCCATCAGGACGACCATTTCGGCGGCCGCCTTCGCGCCGACTGCGGCGGCTCCGTCGAGGAGGGCGCGGGCGAGGCGGGGGTGCAGGCCGAGGGTGGCCATAGCCTTGCCTCGAGGGGTGACGTGGTCGGCGTCGTCCAGGGCGCCGAGGGCTCGCAGGACTTGGCGGGCTGCGGCGAGGCCACCTTCGGGTGGGGCGTCCCACCACGCGAGGGCGGTGCCATCGGGGGTGCCCCAGCAGGCCAATTCCAGTGCGAGGCGGGTCAATTCGGCGGTGCGGATCTCGGGTTCTGGGTAGGCGGGCAGGGTTTGGTGTTCGTATTCGGGCCAGCAGCGCCAGGCATGGCCAGGGGCTTCTCGACCGGCGCGACCCGTGCGCTGTTCGGCCACCGCGGCCGAAACACGCACTGTCGCAAGGCCGGACAGGCCACGGCGGTGGTCGACTCGGGACACACGCGACTGGCCGGAGTCCACGACCGCGCGTACGCCGGGGACGGTGAGGCTGGATTCGGCTACGGCAGTGGACAATACGACCCGTCGCCGCGCTCCCGGACGCAGCGCGAGGTCCTGGGCTGCGCCGGCGAGCCTGCCATGCAGCATGACCACGTCGACGTCGTCGAGGTCACGCAAAAGCGCTGCGGTGCGGTTGATCTCGCCGACGCCAGGCAGGAAGACGAGCACATCCCCGTCGATAGTGGCGAGCGCCCGGCGAGTAGCCCGGGCGACCTGCGCTTCGATCCGCTCACGAGCAAGCGCAGGCACGTAATCGACCTCAACCGGATACGTCCGCCCACGCACCTCCAGCACCGGAGCCCGCGAACCAGACGCCCCCACCACCAACACCGAACCCCCACCAGACTCCCCTCCAACTGGTACAGCGTCACCACCGGACTGCCCCGCAACCGGTACGGAGTCACCACCGGGCACCCCCGCAACCGGTACAGAGCCACCACCGGGCACCCCCGCAACCGGTACAGAGCCACCACCGGGCACCCCCGCAACCGGCACAGAACCGCCAGCGTCCACCCCTGCGACCCGCGAACTCCCGTCGGAATCCACCGCCGTACCCCCACCGGACTCCACCGCCCGCGTCGACCGCGCCTTCACAACAGACGCCGGCACCAACCTCCCACCGGACTCCCCCGCAGCCGAACTTCCATCGGACATCCCGGTGCCAAGCAGTTGCGCCAAGCGGTCCGCGGCCACGGTCGCCGAGGTGGCCAGCACGCGTAGGTCCGGCCGTAGTCCGGACCTTGCGTCGAGCAGCAGAGCCAGGAGCAGGTCGGCGTCCAGGTGTCGTTCGTGGCATTCGTCGAGCACCACCGTGCCGACCCCGGCCAACTCCGGGTCGCTCTGCAACCTCCGCACCAACAACCCCGAGGTCACCACCTCGATTCTGGTGCGCGGCCCCACCTTCCGGTCGCCGCGCACCGCGTACCCCACGGTCTCCCCGACCCGTTCCCCCAGCAGCGCCGCCATCCGCGCCGCCGCCGCTCGCGCGGCCAACCGGCGTGGCTCCGCCACCACGATCCGCCCCGACGACCCCGCCGCCAAAGCCAACGGCACCAGCGTCGTCTTCCCTGTTCCCGGCGGCGCGACCAGCACCGCAACGCCGTGTCGGGCCAACGTGCCGACGATCTCGTCCAGCGCGGGCCGCACCGGCAGGTCGGGCAGTTCAGGCAGCTTCATCCCCACCAGTCTGCCGCCCCTCGCGCCCACACCCGCCTCCGGCTCGCGTTGGACAGTTGATCACCACGCTCTGGTGGCGTTCAGAAGTCCGAAATCCTTACCTGAGAGCGTGGTGATCGCTCGTCCAGTAGGGGGTGCGAGGGTTACGCTGCGGGAGTGAGCATCGAGTTCGCGTTGACCACGCTTGTTATTGTCGCTACGCCGGGGACCGGGGTGCTGTTCACGTTGGCGGCGGGGCTTTCTCGCGGGACCAGGGCGAGTGTGATCGCGGCGTTCGGGTGCACGTTGGGGATCATTCCGCACATGATCGCGGCGATCACGGGGTTGGCGGCGCTGTTGAACACCAGTGCGGTCGCGTTCCAGACTTTGAAGTATCTCGGGGTCGCGTATCTGCTGTATATGGCGTGGAATACGTTGCGGGACAAGGGCGCTCTGGCTATTCCGGAGGAGTCCACCGCGGCGGCACCGTCGGCGCGGCAGGTCGTCACCTCCGCGGTGCTGCTGAATATCTTGAACCCGAAGTTGACGATCTTCTTCTTCGCGTTCCTGCCCCAGTTCGTGCCCACCGACACACCGAATGCGTTGGGGCGCATGCTCGAACTCAGCGGGCTGTTCATGCTGGCCACGTTCGTGGTGTTCGCGGGGTATGGGGCGGTCGCGGCCGCGATGCGGACCTATGTGCTGTCGCGTCCGGTGGTGGTTCGGTGGATGCGGCGGGTGTTCGGTGTTTCGTTCGTCGCGCTCGCGGGACGTCTCGCGGTGCAGAACCAGTAGGACATCGCAGGCAGGTAACTGCGGACAGCAGTGCGGGCCCCGGAATCCGAGGCCCGCACTCAGCACAATGCCGAACTACCCGCGACGTGTCGCCACGGCCTGCGCCAAGCGGTCGAGCTGGGCGGCGGTGGTGTTCCAGTCGATGCACGCGTCGGTGATGGACTGGCCGTAGGTCAGGTCGGCGGCGCGACCCAGCGTCAGGTCTTGGCGGCCTGCGACCAGGAACGACTCCAGCATCAGGCCGACAACGCCCTGCTCACCGGCGGCGATCCGGTCGGCGATATCGGTGACGACGTCGACCTGCTTGTTGTGGTCCTTGTTGCTGTTGCCGTGGCTTGCGTCGATGACCAGACGCTGCGCCAGCGACGACTTCTCCAGTCGCAGTTTGGCTTCCGCGCAGGAGGCGGCGTCGAAGTTGGTGCCGTTGCTGCCGCCGCGCAGGATCACATGGCAGTCGGGGTTGCCCGTGGTGCGGATCAGCGCGGAGCGGCCGTCGAGGTCGGTGCCGGGGAACACGTGGCTGGCGGCGGCGGCGCGCACACCGTCGACCGC
The DNA here is from genome assembly GCF_042716995.1 of Nocardia sp. NPDC058640. Lineage (NCBI taxonomy): Bacteria > Bacillati > Actinomycetota > Actinomycetes > Mycobacteriales > Nocardiaceae > Nocardia > Nocardia sp. NPDC058640. The sequence continues at coordinate 19,447 of NZ_JBHXRG010000049.1, read as the reverse complement.
GACCTGCACGTCACCGTCGGTGCCGTTCTTGATACCGACCGGCATGGACAGCGCCGACGACAGCTGCCGGTGCACCTGGCTGGCGGCGGTGCGGGCACCGATCGCGCCGTAGGAGACCAGGTCGGCGATGTACTGCGGGGTGATCGGGTCGAGGAACTCGCACGCGACCGGCAGACCGAGGGCGGTGATGTCCACGAGCACCTGACGGCCGATGCCCAGACCGGTGTTCACATCAAACGAGCCGTCCAGGTGCGGGTCGTTGATCAGACCCTTCCAGCCCAGCGTGGTGCGCGGCTTCTCGAAGTACACGCGCATCACGATGTGCAGGTCGGACTCGAGTTCGGCGGCCTTGGCGGCCAGCTTGCGGGCGTAGTCCAGCGCGGCGGCGGGGTCGTGCACCGAGCACGGGCCGACGATCACCATGAGGCGGTCGTCGTCGCCGTTGAGCACGTCGACGGTGGCTTTGCGGCCCGAACGCACGGTGTCGGCGAGCTCGTCGGTGATCTGGTGGACCATGCGGACCTCGGCGGGCGAGCGCAGAGGGCTCACGCTGAGGGTGCGCTGGTCGTCGAGGTCAGAATGCCGCGAGTCGACATCGGCTGCGGTGGTCATGGGATGTGGGTCCTTTTCGGTTGAAGGCCGACCCACGGAATTTCGCTACCGTCGAGCCGGGCGTTATCCGGCTCGAGGTGGAGGAAGTCAGCGCGCAGGGTCGCAGACCGGCCCACCAAGGGCCGGGTAGCTAAACCAGAAATATGCGCGCTGCATGCCGTGGACTGTACCACCGGTAAAACGCCGCGCACCCGGCCATGGTTGCCCGAAGTGCGGACCATCACATCCTGGACGAATGATCACCAGGCGATCACGCAAACATCGCGCGAGAGGAAAAATCCCTCACAGCCTGGTGATCATTCGTCCAGCAGGCGTGTCAGCCCCACTGGCCGGGGACGTAATCGCCCGCGGGGGTGTGGGCGATGGCGTTGAGGCGGTTCCAGGCGTTGATCATGGCGATGGCGGCGATCAGCGCGGCGATCTGGTCGTCGTCGTAGTGCTTGCGGACCTGCGCGAACGTGTCGTCGCTGACGTGGCCGCCGTCGGCGACGCGGGTCGCTTCCTCGGTGAGGGCCAGGGCGGCGCGTTCGGGCTCGGTGAACACGTTCGTCTCACGCCAGGCCGCGACCAGGTTGATCCGCACCGAGGTTTCGCCCGCGTGGGCGGCGTCCTTGGTGTGCATGTCGACGCAGTAGCTGCAGCCGTTGATCTGCGAGGCGCGGATCTTCACCAGCTCGTAGGTGGACTTGGGCAGTGGTGAATCGTCGATCACCTTGCCCGCCATGACCATTCGCTTGGTGAAGCTGGCGGTGATGGCGTTGCCGTAGAGGTTGAATCGCGCTTCCATTTTGGCTCCTTCGTCGTGGGGTTCTACCGAGATGACGAAGTAGCTACTCGCGGTGTGACATCGACACCGATCGCCTTGATCAGATCAGGCCGCAGAGCTTTTCCGACAACTCCCACAGTTCGGCGGCGACCTCGCGGTCCTTCGCGGTCGGGGCGCTGCCGGAACCGGCGGGGTGCCCGTGCAGGCCGAGGAAACCGTCGGGGCCGTAGAACGCGCCCGGCTCCACGTCGGCGGTGGCGGCGAACAACGTGGGCAGTGCGCCCTGGTCGGCGGTCTGGGCGAGCAGGCGATTGCCCAGCGACATGACCGTTTCGAACAGCGTTTCGGTGTGCGACATCAAGTCGGTCGCGGCGTAACCGGGGTGCGCGGCCACCGAGATCACCGCCGAACCCTCACCGGCCAGCCGACGCTGCAGCTCGTACGCGAACATCAGGTTGGCCAGTTTGGACTGGGCGTAGGCCAGCCAGCGGTCGTAGCGGCGCTGCTCCCAGTTGGGGTCGGCGAGGTTGATCTTGCCGATGCGGTGCGCGACGCTGGACACCGTCACCACGCGATCGGTGATGCGGTCCAGCAGCAGGTTCGTCAGCGCGAAATGGCCGAGATGATTTGTGCCGAACTGCATTTCGAAACCGTCGGCGGTGCGGCGCAGGGGCAGCGCCATCACGCCCGCGTTGTTGATCAGCACGTCGACGCGTTCGATCGAATCGGTGAAGGTGCGCACCGAGTTCAGGTTCGCCAGGTCCAGTTCGCGGACCTCGGTCTCGCCGGGCATGGCCGCCGCGACCCGCTCGGCTTTGGCGGTATCGCGGCAGGCCAGAATCACTCGCGCACCCGACTCGGACAGCGCCCGCGCGGTGGCGGCGCCGAGACCACTGTTGGCACCGGTGACGATGATGGTGCGGCCGGTCTGGTCGGGCAGGTTTGCGGTATTCCACTTACTCACCGGCGAAAGTCTAGTGAAATGGCACCATTGCGCGAATCGACGAGGGCGCGGTCGCTGTCAGGACTGTGCGAGCACCTCTTCGTCGGTCATGGCGGCGACTTCGAGGTACATCGTGGCGACTGGTTCCAGTCTACCTGCTTCACCAGAGTCTGCTTCCCGCTTCAACATTCGGGCCGCGAGACCTTCGACGGTGCGGGCGGTGAACAGGTCGGCGACAATGGTGTCGGGGGCGTCGAGCCATTCGCGGATGCGGGCGACGGCGGTGGTCGCGAGCACGGAATCGCCTCCGAGAGCGAAGAAGTCGTCGGTGACGCCGATACGGTCGGTGGCCAGTACCTCGCCGATGACCGCTGCGAGCGCGCGTTCCAGGTCGGTACGCGGTTCGATGAATTCCGCTGCGCCCTCGCTGGTTTCGAGGACGGCGCGGATGGCCTTGCGGTCGGGTTTGGCGTTCGAGGTCAGCGGCAGTTCGGGGAGAATTTCCAGGCGCGTGGGGACCATGTAGGACGGGACCAGGTCGGCGGTCGCGGCGAGAACGGCGTCGACGTGCAGGGTGGCGTCGGGGGTCGGCACCACCAGGGCGACCAGCTTCGGCGCGGCCTTTCCGACCACTGCGGCGACCGCGTGCCGCACGCCCGGGATCGCGCGCAGGGCGCTTTCCACCTCGCCGAGTTCGACCCGGTAGCCCCGGATCTTGACCTGGTGGTCAGCGCGGCCGAGGAACTCCAGGCCGCCGTCGGGCAGGTATCGGGCCAGGTCACCGGTGCGGTACCAGCGCAGGCCCTCGTGGGTGACGAACCGGTCGCGGGTGCGTTCCGGGTCGCCGCGGTAACCGGCGGCGACGCCATCCCCACCGATCCACAACTCCCCGCTGACCCAGTCGGGGCAGTCGTTGCCCGCCGGGCCGACCACGCGGCACTGCACGTTGCGCAGCGGGGTGCCGTAGGGGACGGCGGTCCATTCGGCGGGGACCTGCGCGTTCACGACCTCGCAGATGGTGGAGTGGATGGCGGTTTCGGTGGCGCCGCCCAGGCCTGCGAAACGGCTGTTCGGGGCGGCTGCGGCCAGGCGGGCCGGGAGGGCCGTGTCGACCCAGTCGCCGCCGAGGATCACTGTGCGCAGGGACTCGAGTGGTGTCGCGATGCGCTCCGGGGTGCCCGATGTGGCGGTGTGCTGCAACGAGCTGGGGGTGCTCGCCCACTGTGTCCGGTCGGGGGCGCCCGATGTGGCGGTGTGCGGCAACGAGCTGGGGGTGCTCGAAGCGGTCGCGCGCTGGGCCGGGTCGAGAGCGCCCGGGATGGTTGTCGGGGTGGCTGTCAGGAGCATGTCGAGCAGGCTCGGGACGCAGTTGAGTAGTGAAACCTGGTGGCGGCGAATGAGTTCCACCCAGGTGGTGGGGTCTGCGCGTTGGGTTTCGTCGACGGTGACCACGGCGCCGCCTGCTGCGAGGAGGCCGAAGATGTCGTAGACGGAGAGGTCGAATTCGAGGGCCGACAGGGCGAATGCACGGTCGGCGGGGCCGAGGGCGAAACGCTCGTTGAGGTCGTCGATGGTGTTCATGGCGGCGCGGTGAGGCACTTCGACGCCCTTGGGTTTGCCAGTGGAGCCGGAGGTGAACAGGACGTAGGCGATGTTCTCCGGGTCTCCGAAGAGGGGCTGCGCCAACGGTTCTGCGTGGGTGCGAGCCTGCGCGAGGTCGATCACGCGGGTGTCGGGAATCCGTGTGGCGCCGGTGGTGAGCACTGCGACTGCGCCTGCGGTGCGCAGGATTTCGGCGCGACGGGCGGCGGGTTGATCGAACCCGATCGGCACGTACACCGCGCCGGCGGCGAGTACGCCGAGGACCGCGACGATCTGATCGGGGCCCTTCGGAAGTTGGACGGCTACCGAATCCCCCTCCGCCACACCGGCTTCGCGGAGTGCACCGGCCACAGCCAGTGCATCGGCGGCCAGTTCGCCGTAGGTGAGTTGTCCGGCGGGCTCCCAAAGCACCGCAGGCGCAGACGGATTCGTCGCCGCGTTGGCGAAGAACCCGGTGTGCAGCAAGCCGCCGGTGACCGGTCCCGCCGTCGCGTTGACGCGAGCTCGAATAGCCGCCTGCTCCAGCGGAATTCGCACGCCGGCCTCGGCCAGCCAGCCCGCACCGCCGACCGTTGAGCGCACGCGCTCGCCCTCGGCGGGAATTCCCGTTGCAGCACCGGGAACCGCATCGACGGTGGGTGCCGATTGTTGCACTTCAGACGCACCGGCGTTCAGCACGCCATCGGCAGTCGCCGCGGTGCTGGACGCATCTGCGGGTTGCGTCTGGGCAGCGGCCTGCGAGGTGGAGGTTTGTCCGCCCAGGCGTTCGATGGCTTCGATGTAGCGGGTGAACATCGCCTCGACCATGCCCGGGGGGAAGGCGGATTCGCGGATGTCCCAGTTGAGGAGTAGGCCGCCGCGGACCTCGGTGATCTGGGCGTCGAGCAGGACCTGGGGGCCCTGGGAGATGATCCAGACGGGGGTGCCGAAGGTGTCGGTGACGGTGTCGGGGAACAGTTCGCCGAGGTTGAGGGCGCTGGTGTAGACGATGGGGGCCAGGACCGGTTCGCCGCGGTGGCGGCCCAGGTCGCGCAGGACTTCCAGGCCGGAGTAGGCGGAGTGGGCGCCTGCTTCGTGCAGGCGTTGCTGCAGGGCGCGGGCGCGGTCGGCGACGGTGGCGGGCTGGGTGACGTCGACTTCGAGCAGGACCGAGGAGGTGAAGTCGCCGACGACGCCGTCGACCTGCGGGTGCACGGGTTCGCGGTGGAACAGGGGCAGGTTCAGCAGGAAGCGACGCTGGGCCGACCAGCCGCCGATGGTTTCGGCGAACACCGAGGCCAGGGCCATCGCCGGGGTGATGCCGCGGGCGTGGGCGGCGTCGAAGACCTGTGCCTTGGCTTCCGGGGAGAGCCAGCGGTGCAGGCGGATGGTGCGGGTGGAGTCCGAGAGCTGTTGTGCCTGAGGGAGTTCCGGCGCACCGGGGAGGTCGGCCAGGCGGTTCTGCCACCAGGCGCGGTCGCGAGCGCGCTCGTCGGCGAGCGAGGGAGAGGCTACGTTGCCCGCCTGGCTGTGCGGCGCGTGGTCGGCGAGGTACTGGCGGAAGGTGTAGTCCTGGGGTGGGAGTTGTTCGCCGTGGTAGAGGCGGGCCAGGTCGGTGATGAGGATGCGGTAGCTCATGGCGTCGGCGGCGAGCATGTCGACGTCGAGGTGCAGGCGGGTGCGGGCGTCGGGGAGGCGGGTGAGGGCGATGTCGATGACCTGGCCGTCTTCCACCGCCATCCGCTGGTGGGTGCGGGCGTCGCGCAACTGTTCGAGGCGTTGATCGACCTCGGCCGTGGTGGCCTCGCGCAGGTCGGTCACGCTGAAGACGGCGCGGCCGGGGCGGTCGAGCGTCTGCTGGGTGCCGTCGGGCAGGAACCGGGTACGCAGCATGGGGTGGCGCGACAGCAGTTGCTCGACCGCGCGCTCGAGCCGCTCGGGAAACACGTCGGCCCCGTCGAATTCGACGTAGAGGTGCGCCGCGACGCCACCGAGTTCCTGGGCCTCGGACCGGCCGATCCAGTACGCGTGCTGCATGGGTGCCAGCGCGAAGGGGGTGCCATCGTCGGGCACGATGGCGAATTCGCCTGCGGGGGAATCGAATTCGAGACCTTCGGCGACCGACGTGGAACCGGCGACATCCGGCGCCACATTCTGTTCGGGCGCAACTTCCGGGACGTCGCTATTGCGACTCGCACTGTCAACCGACGGAGCACCGGCGCTGCGTGCCGCCAGGCCTTCGGATTCGACGGTGCCAGGATCGCGATTCGGGCTGTCCATCAACGGATCCGCAGGACCGGCGCCGCGGACCGCACGTTCGCCGAAGTCGGTGCCAGGAGAGCGATTCGCGGTGTCCGCCAACGGATCCGCAGCATCAGCGCCGCGGACCGCACGTTCGCCGGAGTCGGTGCCAGGAGAGCAATTTGCACCATCCACCAACGGATCCGCGGCACCAGCGCCGCTCGCCGCGAGTTCTTCGGGGTCCGCGCCGTTGAGTAGCGCGTGCCAGGCTTCGACGGTGGGGTGGGCTGCCAACAGGGCGAAGTTTGTGGCGATGCCGCGTTTGCGCCAGGCGCCGGCGAGCTTCATCGTGCGGATGGAGTCCAGGCCTAGTTGAATGAGGTCGTCGGTGTCGGCGATGGTGTCGGGGGTGATGTCGAGGTGGCGGGCGATCGCGGCGCGGATTTCGGCGCGGTCGATGGTCGTGCCGCCTGCGGGTGCTGTGTGCATCTGCCGATCACTCCTTGCTCGCCGCCCACCGGACGGATTCGGTACTCCCCGACGGCAGCCTACTGCACTCAGATAGGGTTGCCTAACCTATGCAGGTTAGCGAGAGTTAGGTAACAAAGGTGACGTCGACATCGGTAGCAGGCCATCGCGCGGGGTACGTCCCGTTTCCATCCGATGCCGCGCAGCAGTACCGCGCGGCCGGCTACTGGACCGGGCGCACGCTCGGGGATCTGCTGCGTGACACCGCGCGCGACCAGCCGCAGCGGCCCGCCGTCCTCAGCGACGCCGGCGCGCAGACCTATGCCGAGCTCGATGCGGCCGCCGATCGGATGGCGCACGGGCTGCTCGCGCTGGGCATCAACCCCGGCGACCGGGTGATCGTGCAGCTGCCCAACATTCCCGAGTTCGCGACGGTGCTGTTCGGTGTGCTGCGGGCGGGCATCATTCCGGTGCTCACCCTGCCCGCGCATCGTCGCGCCGAGATCGAGCACTTGGCCGCCCTGTCGGAGGCGGTCGCCTACCTGATCCCGGATCGACTGGGCGACTTCGATTACCGCGAGCTCGCGACGACGGTTCAGCAGGCGGTGCCGAGCTTGCGGCACGTCTTGGTCGCGGGCGATCCTGCGACAAGGTTCATCGCTCTCGATTCGGTTGCGCGCGAAGGTGATTCGCTGCCGCAGATCGACCCAGCCGAGATCGCCTTGATGCTGGTCTCCGGTGGCACCACCGGCCTGCCGAAGCTGATCGCGCGCACGCACGACGACTATGTCTACAACGCCACCGCCAGCGCGCAGGTGTGTGAACTCACCGCCGACGACGTCTACCTCGCGACTCTGCCTGCGGCACACAACTTCCCGCTGGCCTGCCCCGGCATTCTCGGCACCGTCGCCACCGGCGGAGCGATCGCGTTCGCCTTGGATCCGAGCCCGGAAGCCGCCTTCGCCGCCATCGAGAAGCATCGCGTGAGCGTCACCGCTGTTGTCCCGCCGCTTGCTCAATTGTGGAGTGCGGCAGTGGATTGGGAGGATGCGGACCTGAGCTCGTTGCGACTGCTGCAGGTGGGCGGAGCCAGGTTGGCCGAGGTCAATGCGCGCGACGTGGAGCCCGCATTGCAGTGCACCTTGCAGCAGGTGTTCGGCATGGCGGAGGGCCTGCTCAACTACACACGCCTGGACGACGACAAAGAGCTGGTGTGCACCACACAGGGTCGACCACTGTCCCCCGCTGACGAACTGCGGGTGGTCGACGCCGACGGCAACGATGTCGCCCAGGGCGAGGAGGGTGAACTGCTCACCCGCGGTCCCTACACCCTGCGCGGGTATTACCGTGCGCCCGAACACAATTCGCGCGCCTTCACCCCTGACGGGTTCTACCGCAGTGGCGACCTGGTCCGTCAGCTCCCCAGCGGACACCTGGTGGTCAGCGGCCGGATCAAGGACGTGATCAACCGGGGCGGGGAGAACATCTCCTGCGATGAACTCGAAGAGCACCTGCTCGCCCACCCCGCCGTCCGACATGCGGCGGCGGTCGGCCTGCCCGACGCCTCACTGGGCGAAAAGGCTTGTGTGGTCCTCGTTGTCAACGGTGATCTGCCGACACTGGGCGAGATCAAAGCCTTCCTGACCGAACGCGGCCTGGCTACCTACAAGCTCCCCGACGTTGTGCGGCAAGCCGATTCACTGCCGATCACCGCGGTGGGAAAGATCGACAAGAAGGCCTTGCGCGCCCTGCACGCCTGAGCAGAACGGCGGCCCATCCCGAGAAGGGAGGGGCCGCCATTCGCTATCAAGAAGCTTTGACCACGTAAGGCGCTACGCTGCCCAGCTTTTCGCAGGTCTCCTCGAACTCACGCTCAGGCCGCGACTGCCCGACGATCCCCGCCCCGGCACGCAACCACGCACCCTCACCGGTCTGATAAATCGCCCGCAACACCAACGTCGCCTCCAAGGCACCAGTCGGCGAAACACACACCACCGCACCGGAATACAGCCCACGCGGATCGTGATCGTTACGGAACACCGAGTCGACCCCCGCACGCTTGGGGATACCGGAAGCCGTCACCGACGGGAACAGCACCTCGAGCGCGTCCCATGCCGTGCGGTCGGCGGCAAGCGTGCCACGCACCGTCGAGGCCAGGTGCTGCACACTGCCGCGCTCACGCACCGCCATGAAGTCGGAGACAGCGGACGTCCCCGGCACGGCTACCTCAGCGATCTCCGCGAAGGATGTCTGCACCGAGATTGCGTGCTCCACAATCTCTTTCGGATCAGCGAGCAGTTCCGCGCGGGCGGCACCATCGGCCTCGGCACCGAGCCCGAACGCCCGCGTACCCGCCAAGGGCTCCGTGGTGACGATGCGATCGTCATCCACCGACGCCACCAACTCAGGACTGAACCCGGCCGCTTCCAACCCACCCAGCCGCAGCAGGAACGAGCGAGCAGGCGTGTTGTTGGCCCGACCCAGACGATAGGTAGCGGGCACATCGACCGCGAACGGCAAGGAGACCTTCCGCGACAGAATCACCTTCTGGTAACTGCCGGAACGGATTTCGTCGACAGCGCACGCAACCCGACTCTCGTACCCGGTCGGATCCACGCGCACATCAACCGGCGACGCGACCGGCAGGTCGACACCCTGCGAGGCCGCGATCAGATCGTGAATATCGCACGCCTCGTTGGGCGTAGCACCACTGATCCGCACCCCACTGGCATCGATGCGCACCTCGATCCGCGGAATCATCAAGTGCACCAACGAGGTCAGCGGATTGAGATAACGCGTCGCCGACAGCGAATACGCGCAGAACTCGAACCCGATCCAGCCGAAGGCATTTCGGCCGTCCAACGGCAGCTCGGCAAGCGCAGCGGAGACGGCAGTGGCTGGACTGCCGGTCCACGCCCGCGTAGTGGTCTGCCCACCCCATACGGTGCGCAACTCCCCCGCGTCCAACTCCACGCTGCCCAGCGGATCGGCCGCGAACACCCATTCACCGGGCTGCTCGTACATCACATATTCGCCGAATCGGTCAGCGGCCGCCAAGCTCGACATCGCTGCCGCTGGATCGGTCACATATTCCACCCGCACGGGCTGTTCCGTCGACGACAACGATCCTCCAAGATAATCCCGACCCAACTCGCCAGTTAGGTTAGCATTACCTCCGCATTTAGCCAGCCTCGTGCGCAGTATCCTTCGCCACTGCCGCGCGCTCCACGCTGAGCAAGCTGGCCTCACTGTGTTCCCGGTGGTACGCCGCCCACCCGCCGCGCACCCCGAACAGCCGCTTGCGCCACACCAGCCAGACCACCGCCGCCAGGTTCACCAGCAACATCAACACCTTGAGCACGGTGACCCGCTCGATCAGCTCATAGATCTCCAGCGGCAGGAACACGCTGGTGGCGATCACCGACAGATACTCACCCCACCGCTTCGACAACCACAGCCCGACCGCCTCCACGAAGTGCAGCCCCGCGTACCAGAACAGAAAAATCGCCACCAGCAGCAGCGTTGTCCCCGACAGCGAGAACAGGTCGTCGGCCCAGTGCACCAGGTGCGAGTGGTCCAGGTTCCAGCCGATCTGCTCGGCGAACGGTCTCAACAGGGGCAGGTCGCGTCCGAAACTGTCGCGCAGACTCTCCCGCGTGGACCGGAACCGCAGCACCAGCAGGCCGCCGACCAGCATCAGCACGCCGTGCAACCCGCGGTCCAACGCCAGCAGTTTCAGAATCCACTGGTCGCGCAGCAACTGCCCGCGCGGAACCTCGGGCGCCTCGTCCGCGGGCCCGGAACCCACCGGCTCACCGGGCACGAACGTCCCACACCGCAGGCACCGCCACGCCGTCCCGGCCACGGTGCGCACGTGCAACCGGTCGCGCAGCTTCGGCTCGTCGGGCGCGTAGGTGTAGTGGCCGTGCAGGCTGCAGGTGCGTAGAGCCCAGTCCATTCGCCGAGCCTAAGCCGGTGGCCGCCACGCGCCCGGACAACGCGCTGTGGTCGAAGTTCGATGCGCGCAACCTGAACTGCGGCTTGAATGGAGCAATGATCGACAACGGTGGGCGACGCGGCCCGCGCACGGACTCGGTGGTCGCACTGGTCGACGCGGCGTCGGGCGTGGAACGCGAAGTGATCGGCGAGTGGATCGCACAGGGTGGGCTCAACGCCGAGATCGATTCGATGGCCCCGGTGACCCAGCTCGACCTGGACGCGAAAGCGATCGCCAAGCGCCTGGCGGGCAGGCAGGACGACCCCCTGGTCGTCCCGGTGCGGGTGCTGTGGCTGCCGCCCGAACGCGACGGCGTGCGCCGAGTGACCTTCGCCGACATGGCCATGCTCACCAACCCGCGCAAGCCCAACCGGCTGGTCCAGCGCCGATTGCTGCGCACCGAACCCGACCGGCACCGCGTGCTCGTCGGCGCACCGGCCCGCCTGAGCGCGCTGCGCACCAACCATCCCGAGGCCGCGGCGCTGCTGCGCGCGGGCTCGGCCGACCCGTTCGCGCGCGCGGTGGTGCGTGCGGCGGTGGTCGCGCTCGAACGCGCCGAACGCACCGTGATCGGCGACCGCTACAAGGTGCCGCAGCTGGTGGCCGAGGAGATCCTGGACTCCCCCGAATTCCAGCGCAAACTCGACTACATCGCCGACGAGATCGGCTCCGAACCCGACCAGGTGTACCGCAGCGCGGAGAAGGCGTTGCGCGAACTGGTCGCGGCGCAGAGTCGGCTGGTGTCGGACCTGTTCACGCAGGCGATGCGGCCGGTGCACGCGTCGACGTGGAAGGTCGACACCGATCTGCGCGGACTGGACGCGCTGCGCAAGCTCAACCGCAAACATCCGCTGGTGTTCCTGCCTTCGCACCGTTCCTACGTCGACGCGTTCGTCCTCGGTGACGTGTTGGCGCGCAACGACTTTCCACCGAACCACGTGATCGGCGGTGCGAACCTGAACTTCTGGCCGATGGGGCCGATCGCGCGCCGCACCGGCACGGTATTCATTCGGCGCAGCTTCGGTGACGACGAGGTGTACAAGGCGGTCGTCGAGGAGTACTTCGCCTATCTGCTGGCCAAACGCTTCAACATGGAGTGGTACTTCGAAGGTGGGCGAACCCGGACCGGCAAGTTGCGGCCCCCGCGGTATGGGCTGCTCAATTACCTTGCCGCGGCGGTCCGTTCGCGTCGCGTCGATGATGTGATGCTGGTGCCGGTGTCGATCACCTATGAGCGACTCAATGAGCTGGGCGCGATTGCCAGCGAGCAGGCAGGTGGCAAGAAGAAGCCGGAAGGGATCGGCTGGCTCGCGAGATATGTTCGACTGCAGCAGCATTCGGCCGGACGCGTGTATGTGCGCTTCGGTGAGGCGATTTCGGCACGCGAACGGCTGGGTGTGCACGGCGACCCGCTCGACCCGCGACCGGTGACCATCCCGCTGCGCGACACCGAAACCGGCACGACCAGCGTCCCCGACGAACACGCCGTGTCCGCCGCCGAACAGAAAGCCGTGCAGCGCTTGGCTTTCGACGTGGCCGTGGGCATCAACGAAGTCACGCCGATCACCGTCAACGCGCTGGTCACCCTGGCGCTGCTGGGCGTGCACGAGCGAGCCCTCACCCTCGGCCAGGTCCGCACGGTCCTTGACCCGGTGCTCGGCTACATCACCCAGCGCGGGCTGCCCGCCGGTGAACTGTCCAAGCTGCGCGACGAACAGAGCCTGGCGGTCGTGCTCGAACAGCTCGCCCTGGCCGGCGTGGTCACCGTGTATCGCGGCGGGCTGGAACCCGTGTACGCGATCGAACCCGGCGCGCACCTCGAGGCCGCGTTCTACCGCAACAGCGCCGTGCACTGGTTCGTCAACCGCGCCATCCTCGAACTGGCCGCGCTCACCGCGGTGGAACAACCCGGCGACGACCCGCTGCGCTCGGCGTGGAAAGCGGCGTTCGCGCTGCGTGACCTGCTCAAATTCGAATTCTTCTTCCCCGAACGGCAGGAATTCGCCGACCAGATCATCGAGGAGGTGCGGCTGATCGTGCCCGAATGGGACGAGCACACTCCTGACGACCGGCTCGATCGCCAATTCCTCGGCGCCGTCACCGAATCCGGGTTCGTGATGGCCCATCGCGTGCTGCGGTCGTTCTTCGACGCGCAGTTGGTGGTGGCCGAACGGCTGGTCGCCCAGCCCACCGACGCCGTCATCGACCGCAAGGAATTCATCGACGAATGCGTGGCGGTGGGTAAGCAGATGCTGTTGCAGCAACGCCTGCACAGCCCGGAGTCGGTATCGTCGGAACTGTTCACCAGCGCGTGGAAACTGGCCGACAATCACGGCCTCATCGCCCCCGCCGCCGAGGGTGCCGAGGCCGAATTGATCGAGAAGCGCCAGGCTTTCGCCGATCAGTTGCGCGACCTCGGCGAACGCATCGCCCGCGCGGCCTCCCTCGATCCATCGAACAGGAACTCGAACTGATGAGCACTCTCGCCGAAGCCGTGGCCGCGATCCGGTCGGGACCGCAAGGTGCGCAGGTCGCCGCCGTGTTCGATTTCGGTGGCACGGTGGTCGACGGTCTGCCGCGACGAGGCTTGGTGGACAAGGTTTTCCGACGCAGCGGTGAACGGATGGCCACACTGCTGGGCGGCATCCAGCGGGGTGGCAGTGATGGCGACTACGGGCGGTTCCTGCAAGCCGTCGAGCGGGCGTGGGCGGGCGCTTCGGAGTCCGCGATGGAGCAGTTGGGGCGCAAGGCTTTCGGCAAGGAGATCTACGGTCGCCTGTTCCCCGAAGCTTGGCAGCTCGTGCGTGCGCACCAATTGGCCGGGCACACAGTGATATTGGTCAGTGAGCTCACGCGGTTCCAGGTTCAGCCCGTTGCGGAGCGGCTGGGCATCGAGAACGTGCTGTGCACGCGACTCGCCACCCAGGATGGAGTGCTGACCGGCCACCCGGACGGGACGCCACTGTGGCGTGCCGGAAAGGCCGCGGCTGTAGTCGAATTCGCTGACGGGCTGGAAATCGGTTACGTCTACGCGGACAGCGTGACCGACCTGTCCCTGCTCGCCCTCGCCGAACACCCGACCGTGATCGACCCCGATCCCGGTCTGGCCGAGATCGCCGACGAGAACGACTGGCCCACACTGACTTTCCGCCTCAGGCAAGCGCCGAGCCTGCTGGACTACCTGCGCACCCTGGCCGGATTCGCCGGACTCATCGGTGGCGCGCTGGTCGGCGTGCTGCGCAAGTCCTACACGCGTAAGCGGCAGTCGATGGCCGACGCGCTCATGCACGATGCCACCACCGCCACCCTGGCCGCCATCGACGTCCAACTACGGGTGATCGGTGCCGAAAACGCCCGTGCGCCAAGGCCCGCGGTGTTCCTGTTCAATCACCAGAGCCAGTTCGACGTGATCATCGTGCCCAAGGTGCTCGACGGCGCGGTGACCGGCATCGGCAAGAAGGAACTGGCCAATCACCCGCTGTTCGGACCGCTGATGCGGTTCGTCGGCGTCACCTTCATCGACCGTTCCAATACCGAGGCGGCGAAAGCCTCACTGGCCCCGGTTGTCTCGACGCTGCGCGGCGGACTGTCGATTGCGGTCTCGCCGGAGGGGACGCGCTCGTTCACCCCTGGCGTCGGGCCGTTCAAGAAGGGCGCCTTTCACATCGCCATCCAGGCGGGGGTGCCGGTGATCCCGGTGGTGCTGCGCAACTCGGGCGAAATCGCTTGGCGGGACTCACCTATCGCGCGTTCGGGGATCGTCGATGTGGCGATTCTGCCGCCGATCGACGTGTCGGAATGGGACCCGGCCGACATGGATGCCCAGGTCGAAGGAGTGCGGCAGCTGTTCGAGAACACGCTGTTGGACTGGCCTACGCAACTCTGAAAATATTCCCTGAGCACAGTGCTTGACCTCAACATTAGTTTGGGTTTCATGATTGTTCTCATCACCGAATGAGGGAGAACATCATGACCACCACCACCGCACCCACCACCTACACCGTCCCCGCACTGAACCGGCCCGTGGCCGTGCTCGGCGCCGCTGCCGTCGCCGTTGTCGTGAACCTGATCATCTGGGCGATCGGCGCCGCCGCAGGCGGTTCGTTCGAGATGACCGATAAGGGCGTTGTCAGCTCTGTCGCCCCCGGCGGCGTGATCCTGATGTCCACCGTGCCGGTCCTGATCGGTCTGACCGTGGCCGTGCTGATCTCCTACCTGTGGACCGGCGTGCTGCGCACCGCCGCCGTAGTCGGCTCGCTGCTGTCGCTGGGGACCATCGCACTCACCATCGCCGCCGACTTCGACACCGCCTCCACCATCGCCCTGTCGCTGATGCACGTGGCGCTGGTGCCGGTCATGGTGATCGCGCTGGAAGGTGTGCGGCGCGGCATCACCACCAAGTGACCCACAGCAAGAAGGCCCCGCCGAAATCAATCGGCGGGGCCTTCTCGCGTCAAAAATTACACCGAACGGCCGAACAGCAGCTTCCACGGCATCATCGCCGACTCGAGCTGGATCTTCAGGCTCATCTTCGACGCGCCGATGGTGCGCTCCTCGAAACGGATCGGCACCTCCGCGATCGTGTGACCCTTCTTGATCGCGCGGTAGTTCATCTCCACCTGGAACGAGTAACCGTTGCTGCGGATCGACGCCACGTCGATATCGCGCAGGGTAGCGGCCTTCCACGCCTTGAAACCGGCGGTCGCGTCTTTCACGCGCAGGCGCAGGATCAGGTTCACGTAGAAATTCGCCCACGCCGACAGCGCCTTGCGGTACCACTTCCACTCCGCGGCGACCTCGCCACCGGGCACGTAACGCGAACCGAGCACCACGCCGACCTCGGGCGCGGACAGCTTCTCCAGCATCGCCGGAATGACCTCGGCGGGGTGCGACAGGTCGGCATCCATCTGGATGACCACGTCGGCGCCCTCGTCGAGCGCGGCAGTGATGCCCGCGATGTAGGCCCGGCCGAGGCCGTCCTTCTCGGTGCGATGCAGCACGCTCACCACATTGGGCAGCTCAGCGGCCAACTTGTCGGCGACATCACCCGTGCCGTCGGGTGAATTGTCGTCCACCACCAGCACGTGCAGATCGGGCACCTGTAGCGCCGTCAGCCGCTCGACCGCCACCGGCAGATTTTCCCGCTCGTTGTAGGTCGGCACAACAACGGTAACCCTCAAGGGTCGCCCTCCCTGCTCACCTGGAAAGCCCCGCAACCCAGGATCCGGGGCGGAGCATGTCATCAATTCGTTATCACGGTACTAGATCCCCCTGACACATTCCTGAGTGGCCGCACCGGGAACTCACCACAGGTGGCCGCTGTGGACTACCGCATCGATGACCAATCCGATGCCGAAGACGACGAAAAGGACACGGACCACCGGCGGTCCGAAGCGGGTGATCCCCCGCACCAGCACCCGATACACCCGTCGCGCACGCGGCGTTGTTCGCGTCGCCAAGGCCAGCACAACCAGCGGTAATAGCAAGGCCACCGCGCAGTAGCCCGCCACGATCAGCGGCCACACCACCGGCAGCGGACGTTGCGCGGACAGCAGCGCCAGTGCCGCGAGGAACGGCACCGAGGTCGGCACCTTCGCGAGGCCGAGAGTGAATCCGATCACTGCCATCAGGCCGGGATATTTTCGCACCGGCTCGACCCATCGCCGGCCCGGCACAGAAGTGCTGCCGACGGGCAGCGCGGCGACCGCGATCAGCACCGAACCGAGCAGCAGCTCGCCCCGATAACGCACGGTCGGAGTCAGGTCGAAATCCAGTAGTCGGACCAGGAAGTCGATGCCCAGCACCGTGCACACGCCGAACGCGACGGACACCGCGAATACCCCGGCGAGGAAACTGAGGACACCGGTGATCGGCGAGCGTCGTCGCAGCCTCGCATCGGCGACCACGGCCGTGGTGATCGCGACCAGCAGCACATCGAGCGCGTCGATCAGGGCCAGGCCGAGCATGGCGAGCAGTGCGGCAGACATAACGTGGGCGACCCTACTCGCTGGTCAGCTGCTGCCGCCGACTCGTCAGTCACACCAGCACCACGAAGGTTCGCGATGAAAGGCCCGTGACCTGCGAGGGCTCGAGATCGATGCATCCATCTGGGCGGGACCGCCCCGCAAACTGCGCTGGGTGGTTACGATTTTAGGGCCGGCCCAGCTGGTGATCCGCGATCGTGAAGGGGCAGACATCGTGGCAGAAATGTCCTTCGACCCGGCAGCGCTCGACGCTTATCAGCGTGCGGCGGCTCGGGTTTCCGAACTTCTCGGCAGTGCCGCCGAGGACACCACTACCGCTGCGGGCGTGGATCTTTCCGGGCTGGGGGTGCTCGGGCGGGAGTTTGCCGCCGCCTGGGCGCAGGCCGCGGGTGCGCATGCTTCGACCCTGAGTACCGCCGGGAATCTGGTTGCCGCGTATCAAGACATTTTGAATCGGTTCGGGGACAGCGTGATCGGGATCGATGCCGGGGTGGCGCGGGATCTGCGTGCGGCCGAAAGCGAGGTGGCGTGATGCGTTCCAAGTCGCTGGTTACCGAGACCACGGTGAGCACTATTTCGACAGCGGAGGCCGAGGCGAAGATCGCGCCCGTGATCGCGTTGTTGGAAGTGCCGTTGCTGGAGTTGCGTAAGTCGTTGGGCAGCAACACTTCCGTTGATCCCGACGCTGCGGTAGTTGCCGCACTGACTTCCGCTTCGACCGCGACGAACGCGACCGAAGACCCGCATCGGCTCGGGTTGTATGCGCTGGAGTCGACCGAGACCGCCGCACCCGCGACGCCGGCGATCAGACGAACCGCGACCGAGGTTTCGGCTGCGGCTGATCGTGGGGCGAAGCTGAGTTCGCTGTTGGAACAAGCACATTCGACGCAGGCGACTGCGGCGACCAAGGTCGAGGCGATCATCGCGGACTTCAGGAAGAAGGCGAAAGCTGCCGCGCCCGCGGTGAACGAGAACAACCTGGATGCGATTGTCGCGCTGGCCGAGCAGGCCATTTCGGAAGCCGTGGGGGTGGTCGGCAATGCCAGCACCGAGATGGATCAGTACACGCGAGATACCAGGGGGCTCACCAGTGATCTGGGTGGGACCAACGGGGTGACTGTGCCCGAAGGTGCGACGGAGGTGGCGCCGGGGGTCTACGTGCTCGGTAAGGGTGGCTCGGACACCTCGTCGTGGGATGACGACACCGATAACCTCGATCCGGCCACCGCCGCGCAGATCGCCTTGCAGGAGGCTTTGATCGATGGCGGAGTGTCGTTGGGAACGGCGGCTATCGATGCCGGGGTGACGTTCGGAACGCATCTGATCGACAAGATCGCCGAAGTGGCGATGCACGGGATCGACAAGGGCGCGGAATTGGCGACCACCGGAATCGACACGCTCGCCGCGAATGCCGCCGGAACCGAGGGCACCGCGACAGCACCCGCGAGCACCAACCCCACCGCACCGTCGACCAATGGTGGTGGCACCAACGGCAATACGCTGTTCGGCGGCTTGGGCGGCACAAACCCCGGAGGCACGAATTCCGGTGGCGCGAATCCCGGAGGCACCTACCCAGGCGGCGGCACGGGCGGCGTAGTACCGAAGCCGGAAACCCCAGCACCGGTCGCCCCGTTCCAGTCGGAGGAGACCCCGAAACCCGCACAGCCACAACAACAGAACACCCCGGCCCCGTCCCAGCCACCGATGCAAGGCGGCGTGGTCCCCCCGGCCCGCCCGCAACAGGACCAGGAAACCGAAAGACCTTCCGCCGCACCCAAACACGGCCAACCGGGAGTCGTCCCGGCGCCGGCGTAGGAACCTCGCATGGACAACCCGTTCGGTGCCTACTTCTCGTCGCCGGACCCCACCCCGCCCGGCCGCCGCCCCCAGGGCAAACGACGCCGCCGACGACGGCGCGAAGCCGAACCCCAAACCATCGGCACCAACCCCGAAACCTGGCCTCCACCGGACCCGGAACCCTTCGACGAGACCCCCCAACCCGCCCCTGTCGAACCGGTGTACCGACACCCGGACGACGACGACGGTTTCACCGGCGACTGGAACGACTGGACCGGCGACGACGACCCACCCCAGCGCACCGACGATGTCGACTGGAACGACTGGGCCACCACCACGGCCACCGAACAAAGCGGCGACCGCGTGGAAATGCCAGTCCTACCCCGCCTCAAGGACTTCGGCGGCGGCGGCCAGATCGCACGCCGCCCCCGGAAGAACTACGACGACGAACGCTACGACGACAGCGGCAACCGCACCAAAGCCGCTGCCGCCATCAAGGGCATCGTCGGCGCCGGGATCTTCGTGGTCGTGTTGGGCCTGGCCGCGACGATCTTCCTCGGCCCCAGCGACAAACCGCAGGTGCAAGCGGCCGTATCCAACACGCGCACAACAACTTCGACGCCGCCACTGCCCGCCCATGCCCTGTCGGGCTGCGAGTCCTTCCGCACCCCCTCGATCACGATCAGCGCCGAACGCGGCGACACCGCCAGCCCCGAAGGCGCCATCCTGGGCTTCGAATACAGCTACTACGTCGACCGCGACGCAAACAAGGCCCGCTCGTTCGTCACCGATGACGCCCACGTGGGCAACGCGTCCGCCCTGGCCGCCGGCATCGGCACCCTGCCACTGGGCGTGAAGTACTGCATCCACATCACCAAGGCCGACGATCCGTCGCTGTGGAACGTGACCATCCATCAGAAATGGCCCGGCGACGCCACCGTGGAGAAGGTCGAGCAGGTCATGCGCACCACCGAGGTGTCCCCCGGCCGACACCGCATCACCAGCATCAACCACCGCCTATGACGCGCAAGTCCCCCACACCGGATGTGGTGTGGGGG
>NZ_JBHXRG010000048.1:0-29652 GCF_042716995.1 Nocardia sp. NPDC058640 | reverse complement strand
CCCCCAGGGGCCGCGCTCGAGCGCGCCAGCGCTCCAAAAACACAGCCTCAAACCCCCTGGGACCACCAAACCCGGAGGCTTTGCCCTACAACTTCACAATCGTCCGGCTGAACTGCGGAATCAACCGAATCTTGCCCGCGGACCCGAAGTCGATGGTCACCGTAGCCATCGGCCCGGCACCGTCCGCGGCAACAACCCGTCCCAGCCCGTACTTGTCATCGGTGACCCGATCCCCCACCGCCAGAACGAGTTCGGTGTTGTTGCGCTTGACAGCCCCACCGGGAGCCGGCCGACGTTCCCCGGATCCGCCACGCACACCGGGCCGCTGATCCCACCCGCTACCACTGGTCCAATCCCGATCGAACCCACTGTCCTCCCCGCGACGCCGCCCCGCCGACCGCACCGGCTCCAACCGCCGCCAGTCCAGCAGATGCTGCGGAATCTCCTGCAGAAACCGCGATTCCGGATTCGACACCGGCTGCCCCCACCCCGAACGCACCACCGCGCGCGACAGATAGAGCCGCTGACGAGCCCGCGTGATCCCCACATAGGCCAGTCGACGTTCCTCGGCCAGCTCGTTCGGGTCACCCAACGCCCGCATATGCGGGAACTGCCCGTCCTCCCACCCGGTCACGAACACCACCGGGAACTCCAACCCCTTGGCGGTGTGCAGCGTCATCATCGTGACCACACCCGACCCCTCGTCCGGGATCTGATCGGTATCGGCGACCAGCGAAACCCGTTCGAGGAACGCGGCAAGCGACCCCGGCTCGGGCTCGCCGTCGCCGACCTCGGGCACGAACCCTTCCTCACGGGCAGCTTCGGCATTGTTGAACGCCTCGGAACTGAATTCGCGTGCGACACTGACCAATTCGTTGAGGTTGTCCAGCCGCGCCCCGTCCTGCGGGTCATCGGAGGCTTCCAGTTCACCCCGATATCCGGTGCGCTCGAGCACCGCGTCGACCACATTGCCCACATCGGGGTAGTCGCTGTCGGCCCGCTGACCGGCGATCCGAATCTCGTCGAGCAGGTCGAGGAATCCCGCGATCGCGCGCTGCGCACGGGTATTCAGCAACGCGACTTTGCCGTCGGCCGCATCCCGCAACGCCGCCGCGAATCCGATCCCGCGCTGATCGGCGTGCACCGCCACACAGGCCTCGGCCCGATCGCCGATCCCGCGCCGCGGCGTGTTGAGAATGCGCCGCACGCTCACCGCGTCCTCGGGATTTTCCAGCACCCGAAGATAGGCCACCACGTCACGCACTTCTTTGCGCTCGTAGAACCGCACCCCGCCGACGATCTTGTACGGCAGGCCCATGCGGATGAAGATCTCTTCCAGCGCACGCGAATTGTTGTTGGTGCGGTAGAACACCGCCACGTCGCTGTAGTTGGCGTCGCCCGCGTCCACGAGCCGGTCGATTTCCTTGGCGACGAACGAGGCCTCGTCGTGTTCGTTGTCGGCGACGTACCCGGTGATCAGTTCGCCTTCACCGGAATCGGTCCACAGCTTCTTCTCGCGCCTGCCCTCATTGCGCGCGATCACCGCGTTCGCGGCGGACAGAATGTGCTGGGTGGACCGGTAGTTCTGTTCCAGCAGAATCGTTTCCGCGTCGGGGAAGTCCCGTTCGAACTCTTCGATATTGCGAATCGTGGCGCCACGGAACGCGTAGATCGACTGATCGGCGTCACCGACCACACACAGCTCGCTCGCCTCGATCGCCGACTCAGCCGGCTCGCTGTGGTGCCCGACCAGCTCGCGGACCAGCGCGTACTGCGCGTGGTTGGTGTCCTGGTACTCGTCGACGAGCACGTGCCGGAACCGGCGCCGGTAGTACTCGGCCACCTGCGGGTGGTTCTGCAGCAGCGCGACCGTCTCACCGATGAGATCGTCGAAGTCCATCGCATTGGCCGAGCGCAGCCGTCGCTGATATTCCGCGTAGACCCTGGCCACCAGCGCGGGCAGTTCGGTGTCGTCGGGTTCGGCGTCGGCCGCGGCCTTTTCCGGGGAGATCAGTTCGTTCTTCAAATTGGAAATGGCCGTCGACAGCAACCGCGCGGTGTATTTCTTCGTGTCGATCTCGAAATCGCGGCTGATCATGGTGAGCAATCGGCGCGAATCATCGGCGTCGTAGATGGAGAAATTCGAATTCAGACCGGGCAGCAGCGCGGCCTGCATCCGCAGAATGCGCACACAGCTGGAATGGAATGTCGACACCCACATGCTGGCCGCGCGCGGACCGACGAGTCCGGCGACGCGTTCGCGCATCTCGGCGGCGGCCTTGTTGGTGAAGGTGATGGCCAAGATCTCACCGGTGCGCACCCCGCGCGCCGCCAGCAGGTAGGCGATGCGTCGGGTGAGCACCGCGGTCTTGCCCGAACCCGCGCCCGCCACGATCAACAGAGGGCCGCCCGCGTGCACGACCGCGGCGCGCTGCTGCGGGTTGAGCCCGTCGAGCAGTTTCTCGATCTCCGCGTCGCGTTGTTGCTCGCGTTCCTGGCGGCGCTGTGCCTGTTCCTGGACGCGCTGTGCCTGGTCGGCGCTGTTGCGCGCGGCCGCCGCAGCTAACCCGGACACGCCGGTGCCACCACCGACCTTTGGCGGTAGCGCGGCGCCGCTCGGCGGGTGCGCTGGTTCGCTGGGATCGGCGGCTGAGGCGTGGGGAGCGACCGTGATATCCATCGTCTGTCCACGCTACCGGCGGGCACCGACAAGCTGCGAACCACTGCCGCGACGGTGACCGGGCAGCGACGCCCCGGCAAACGACTGGTGAACCACCACAGCACCACTCCGCCCGGTCTCGGTGAACGTTCTCAGCGAATTCACAAACAGAACTGTTTTGCCTCCCTACCCGATCGTGGCAGACTGGGCCAGGTGGTCAGCGCTTCTCCGCATGCCCGGATCGGCTGCCGATCCGTTATCGTGGCGTCGAGCACGACCAATTGTGAACTCCCGGGGGGATCCAGTACCGCCCATCGGGAAAGTTTCAGAGTGACGGAACAGATCGGGTAACAGGCCGTTCGGTTTGACCGATCCAAGTTCTGACACGAGGAGATGAATGATGAGCACGCCAGCTACGACCACCGGCTCCGATTCGGCTCTGCCGCAATCCGAGGCCGAGATCGACAAGCTTCGCCTCGAGATCGACCAACTCGATGCCACGATCCTCGCCGCGATCAAACGCCGCAGCGAGATCTCCCGGATCATCGGCCGCACCCGGATGGCCTCCGGCGGTACGCGCCTGGTCCACAGCCGTGAGATGAAGGTGCTCGAGCGCTTCAGCGAGCTGGGCCAGGAGGGCCACACGCTCGCGATGCTGCTGCTGCGCCTCGGCCGCGGTCGCCTCGGCCGCTGAACCGGCCCCCACCCAGACGCTACGGCGTCACTGAACCATGCGGCGGACCAGCCAGTTCGCCGCTTCCACAAAGCCGCCCCGGGTGCGACATCATCCCCGGGGCGGTTATTTTTTTCGGCTGGGTTCAGGTCAGTGCGATGTACTTGGTGTTCAGGTACTCCTCGATGCCCTCGGTACCGCCCTCGCGACCGAATCCTGATTCCTTGACACCGCCGAACGGCGCGGCCGGGTCAGAAATCACACCCCGGTTCACGCCGACCATGCCGGTTTCCATCGCCTCGGAGATCCGCAGCGCACGATCCAGATCCCGCGTGAACACGTAGCTGACCAGCCCGTACTCGGTGTCGTTGGCGGCGGCCACACCTTCGTCCTCGGTATCGAACGCGACAATCGGCGCGACCGGCCCGAAAACTTCCTCGTGCAGAATCCGAGCGTTCGACGGCACATCGGCCAGGATCGTGGCCGGATAGAACCACCCGGGACCACCGGGCACCTTGCCACCGATCAGCACCCGCGCCCCCACCGCGACAGCATCGTCGACCAGCTCGCTGACGATCTCCCGCTGATCCTCGCTGACCAGCGGACCCAGCGTCGTCGCCGGATCGGTACCCGCCCCCATCACCACCGTGTCCGACATCGCCGCCACGAACTTCTCGGTGAACTCCGCGACCACCCCGCGCTGCACATAGAAGCGGTTGGCCGCGGTGCACGCCTCCCCGCCGTTGCGCAGTTTCGCCTGCATCGCCCCGGCCACGGCGGCGTCGATATCGGCGTCGTCGAACACGACGAACGGCGCGTTGCCGCCCAGTTCCATCGACGTGCGCAGCAACCGATTCGCCGACGCCGCGACCAGTTTCTTGCCGACCTCGGTGGACCCGGTGAAGGTGAGTTTGCGCAGTCGCGGATCGTCGATCAGCGGGCCGGTGACAGCCCCCGAACGCTGGGTGGTGACCACCGAGAGCACCCCGTCGGGCAGACCGGCCTCGCTACACAGTTTCGCCAACGCCAGCATGGTCAACGGCGTGGCCGAGGCGGGCTTGACGATCATCGTGCACCCCGCCGCCAGCGCGGGCCCGATCTTGCGGGTGCCCATGGCCAGCGGGAAGTTCCACGGCGTGATCGCCAGACACGGCCCCACCGGCTGCTTGGCGACCATGATCCGCCCGGCCCCCGACGGCGCGTTCAGATACCGCCCGTGAATGCGCACCGCCTCCTCGCTGTTCCAGCGAAAGAACTCCGCGCCGTAGCGCACCTCGTTGCGGCTCTCCGACAGCGCCTTGCCCATTTCCAGCGTCATCAGCAGCGCGAATTCCTCGGCCCGCGCGGTCAACTGCTCGAACACCGTCCGCAGAATCTCCCCCCGCTCCCGCGAAGGCGTCGCGGCCCAGTCGGCGGCCGCGGCAACGGCCGTGTCCAACGCCCGCATCGCGTCCTCGGGAGTCGCGTCGGCAACCTGCGCGATCACCGAACCATCGGCCGGATTGCGCACAGCGAAAGTCCCACCCCCACTGGCGGGAACCGGCCCGGAACCGATCCACAAACCCTGGGGCACAGACTCGAGTACGTCACGTTCAGACACCATCCCGCCACCCTACGACCGCCACCCCAACGAACGCACCGAACACGAAAGAGTTGGCCACAAGCCTGTACCCTTCGGGTCGTGAGCAGCGACATCACCGAGTCTTCGGCCTGGCAGGCACTGCACAACAATCACCGCGCCGTTGCGCCCCTGCATCTACGGCAGTTGTTCGCCGACGACCCCGAGCGCGGCCGCGAGCTGACGCTGCAGGTGGCCGACTTGCACATCGACTACAGCAAACACCGCGTAACCCGCGAAACCTTGCGCCTGCTCATCGATCTCGCGCGCACCGCGGGAGTGCCGCAGCGGCGCGACGCGATGTACTCGGGCCAGCACATCAACACCTCCGAGGACCGCGCGGTCGGCCATATCGCGTTGCGTCTGCCGGTGGGCGATCAGCTGTGCATCGACGGCGCCGACGCCGACGCCGAGGTCCACGACGTGCTGCGCCGGATGGGCGAATTCGCCGATTCCGTGCGCTCCGGCGCGTGGCGCGGCGCGACCGGCGAACGCATCGAGACCGTGGTCAATATCGGGATCGGCGGCTCGGATCTGGGCCCCGACATGGTGTATCGCGCGCTGCGCCACTATGTCGACGCGGGCATCGAGGCCCGGTTCGTGTCGAACGTGGACCCCTGCGACCTGGTCGCCAAGCTCGCCGGCCTCGACCCCGCGACCACCCTGTTCGTCGTCGCGTCCAAGACCTTCTCCACCCTGGAGACCCTGACCAACGCCACCGCCGCGCGCCGCTGGTTGGTGGCCGCGCTGGGCGAGGACGCGGTGGCCAAGCATTTCGTGGCGGTGTCGACGAACGCGGAACGGGTGGCCGCGTTCGGCATAGATATCGCGAACATGTTCGGCTTCTGGGACTGGGTGGGCGGGCGCTACTCGGTGGATTCGGCCATCGGCCTGTCGGTGATGATCACCATCGGCAAGGAGCAGTTCGCGCAGTTCCTCAGCGGAATGCACGCCATAGACAAGCATTTCGCGACCGCGCCACTGGAAGAGAACGCGCCGGTGCTGCTGGCGATGCTGGGCATCTGGTACTCGAACTTCTTCGGCGCGGAATCCCGTGTGGTGCTGCCCTATTCGAACGATATGGCCCGATTCCCGGCCTATCTACAGCAATTGACGATGGAGTCCAACGGCAAGTCGGTACGCGCGGACGGCACCCCGGTCACCTCGTCGACCGGCGAGATCTTCTGGGGCGAACCGGGCACCAACGGCCAGCATGCCTTCTACCAGTTGCTGCACCAGGGCACCCGCCTGATCCCCGCCGATTTCCTCGGCTTCGCCAGGTCCACCGACGACCTGCCGACCCGCGACGGCACCGGCAGTATGCAGGACATCTTGATGAGCAACCTGTTCGCGCAGTCGAAGGTGCTCGCCTTCGGCAAGAACGCCGAGGAGATCCGCGCCGAGGGCACTGACCCAGAACTGGTGCCGCACAAGGTGATGCCGGGCAATCGACCCAGCACCACGATCCTGGCGGCGGAGCTGACGCCGTCGACGGTGGGTCAGCTGATCGCGCTGTATGAGCACCAGGTGTTCGTCGAGGGCATCATCTGGGGTGTGGACAGTTTCGACCAGTGGGGTGTGGAGTTGGGCAAGCAGCAGGCGCTTGCCCTGATGCCGTTGCTGAGTGGGCCGGAAAAGCCTGTGTCGGTGGGTGATTCGTCCACCGATGAACTCATCGAGTGGTATCGGGCCCATCGCCGCTGAGCTGGTCCGCGGCCCGGGTCACGGCTTGGATCCGGCCGGTCACGCTGGTGGTGATGATGGTGAGCAAGGTGCCTAGCACCACTAGGTCGAACACGATCTGCACCATGGTCGCGATGCGCGCGGTCTGACCGATGGCGTGCACGTCGCCGTAGCCGATGGTCGCGAGCGTGACCAGCGTGTAATACAGGGCGTCGGTGCGGGTTTCGAGCCCGGTGAACTGCTCCGGGCGTAGTTGCTGCAACCGGAAGTAGAACAGCGCGAACACCACGACCACGATGCAGAGGATCAGCAGCACACCGTCGATCCGCCCACCCGCGGTCGCGGGCTCCCGCAGAAACTGCTCGATCCGCCGCCACACCAGCCACCCGAGCCCGACCACGCCGGCGAAGAACACCAGCACCCCCGCCAACCGCCCCGGCCACGCGTCCAGCTCGAACACCCACCCCACCGGCACGCTGTAATACAGCAGCACCGCGCACACCGCCGCCGCACCGTTGCGCATCACATGCCCGGGTACCCGCCGACCTCGCGTCATCCGTCCATGATTGCCCCGAGTTCGCCGATTTCGATGGCACACGCGCCGAGGCGCGGGAAGGTCACGTACCGGCGGGGATCGAACCGGCGTAATCGCCCAATCGGGCCACTTTTAATCAGAAAACTGACTGAAACCGCGAGAAGTGGGCGATTACGCCGGTTGCCCGCGTCCCGACCGGCGACTCAGTGCACTCGGAAGCCTGTGCCCTCGGCGGTCAGAACGTGGTCGGCGCGGTTTCTGCTCGCGGCGATGAGGTCGGCATTGCGCAGATCGCTGTCGTTGACCTTGACGCTCGCCTCGTCCGGCGTGCGCCCGCCGACGGTGTGCCGGTGCAGCAATCGCTGGGTGAGTACCTTGCGCGGCGCGTCCAGGTACCAGCACTGGTCGAGCAGTCCGCGTACGTTTGCCCAGCCGGGGGCTTGCGCATCGGTGAGCAGCAGGTAGTTCCCCTCGACGATGACGATGTGTTCCTCGCACACCACCACGCCAGCGTCGGTGGGTTCGTCGATCGCCCGGTCGAACAGTGGCCACGGCACCGGCGATCCGACGGGAGTCTCCCGCAGCAACCGTAGATCGGCTACGAAGCCCGCCGCGTCGAAAGTGTCCGGCTCGCCCTTGCGTGCCAACGCATTCCGGGAGCGCAGCACCTCATTGCGCAGGTGATACCCGTCCATCGGCGCGACGACCGCGGGCCGCCCCGCCTCGACGAGTTCGTCGCAAAGCCGCTGCGCCAGCGTCGATTTCCCGGCGCCCGGCGGACCCGCGATCCCCAGCAGGAACCGCTGCTCACGCACCGGCACCAGCCGAGCCAGCTCGCGCACCGACAGCACCCCACTCGGCAACGTCACCGTCCCACCCTACCGAGGGAGCCATCTGGCTGGACCTCCCACGCGAATCCGCGCTCGCGGGTGGCCCTACCTGGACCTTTCACGCAAATCTGCGCTCGCGGGTCGCCCGGCCGGACCTCTCAGGCGAATCCGCGTTCGAGGATGGCTCCGGTGTCCACGCCGGTAGGCAAGGTACCGAAAGCGATGCCCCAGTCTCCGCCCAGGCGTGTCGCGCAGAACGCGTCCGCGACGGCGGGGTGTCCGTGCCGCACCAACTGCGCGCCCTGCAGCACCAACGCCATCAGTTCCACGACCCGTCGGGCGCGGTATTGGATGTCGGACAGGTCGGTGAGTTCCTTGCCGACACGGTCGATCGCGTCATCCAGGCGCGCATCGGCACCGCGCGCGAGCGACACCTCCGCGAAGTAGGCCTCGACCGTCTCGGGCTGACGCCCCATGGCGCGCAACGCATCCAGCGCCGCGACATTGCCCGACCCCTCCCAGATCGACATCAGCGGCGCCTCCCGATACAGCCGCGGCATCCCCGATTCCTCGGCATATCCGTTGCCGCCCAAGCACTCCAGTGCTTCGGCGGCGTGCGTGGGAGCCCGCTTGCACACCCAGTACTTGGTGATCGCCAGCGCGATCCGACGCAGGGCCGCCTCGGCCGGGTCACTGCCCGCGCGGTCGGTGGCACCGGCCAGTCGCATCATCACGGTGGTCGCGGCATCCGATTCGACGACCAGGTCGGCGAGCACATTGCGCATGGCCGGTTGGTCGATCAGCTTGGCGCCGAATGCTTCTCGATGTCGGGCGTGGTGAATCGCGGTGACCGCGCCGATCCGCATCCCGGTGGCTGAGCCGATCACGCAGTCGAGACGGGTCATGTTGACCATCTCGATGATGGTCTTCACTCCGGCCCCCTCGGCGCCGACGAGCCAGCCGGTGGCGTTGTCGTATTCGATCTCCGAGGACGCGTTGGACTTGTTGCCCAGCTTGTCTTTCAGGCGCTGGATGCGAATCGGGTTGCGGGTGCCGTCGGGCAGCACGCGCGGCAGCAGGAAACACGACAGGCCGCCGGGGGCCTGGGCGAGGGTGAGGAACATGTCCGACATGGGCGCCGAGGTGAACCACTTGTGCCCGACGATGCGGTACGAACCGTCGGGTTGCGGGGTGGCGGTCGTGGTGTTGGCCCGCACATCCGAACCGCCCTGCTTCTCGGTCATCGACATCCCGGCGATGAGACCGGCCTTCGTCGACGGTTCGCGCAGGCCGAAATCGTAAGTGCGCGAACCCAACAGCGGTTCGAAGCGGGCAGCGAGTTCGGGGTTGTGGCGCAGTGCGGGTACCACCGCGTAGGTCATCGAGATGGGGCACATGTGTCCGGCGTCGGCAGTGCCCCAGGTGAAGAACTTGGCGGCGCGCGCGGTGTGCGCGCCGGGGCGTTCGTCCAGCCACGGCGAACCGTGCAGCCCGTGTGCCACAGCGACATTCATCAGGTCGTGCCAGTGCGGGTGGAATTCGACCTCGTCGATGCGGTTGCCCCAGCGGTCGTGGGTGTGCAGCACCGGCGGGTGCTCGTTGGCGAGCCTGCCCCACTCCTGCGCTTCGACACCGCCTGCGAGCAAACCGAGTTCGCGCACTTCGGGCTCGGCCCAGCCCGCACCTTCACGGTGTAGGCCTTCCAACAGCGCGGGGTTGCGCGCGGCATCGAAGGGGAACAGCGGGGGTGCCTGGTTGAACACTTCGTGGGTCGGCATGACCGGAACTCCTTCTCCTACAACGTATCCGGACGCACACCCAGTGCACGCACGGCGAAAGCGACCAGTTCGGGGATCACGCGCTCGGCGGGCGGGGCGGCGGCCAGCGGACCGACCAGCACCTCCCCGATCGCGCCGACGAGGGCGGCGGCGCTGAAGCTCGGGTCCTGCGCGGGCAGCGTGCCATCGCCCACCCCGTGCGCGATGGCGGATGCGAACGACGCGGCGAACGCGCGCCGGAACCGCAGGCGTTGCGCGTCGACGGCGGCGTCGACCGGCTCTACCAGCAGCACATACGCCAGCTTCGGGTTCTTCAGCGCGCGCCCGGCGAAGGTCTCCACCGCCGCGCTGACCCGCTGCACCACGTCACCCTCGGCCACCGCGGCCCGCACGGCGTCGACCTCGCGCGCCACCACCGTGTCGAACACCGCCGCGACCAACTCGGCCTTGTTCGCGAACTGTTTGTACACGGTGCCGGTCGCGATCCCCGCCTCGCCGGCGACGGCGGCCATCGACAGCCCGGCGAACCCGTCCCGCGACAGCACCGCGGTGGCACCCTGCACGATCAGCGCCCGTTGCGCGTCGAGCCGAGCCTGCACGGCCGGGGTCCTGCGGTACACCATACGAAGAAGTGAACCACCGATTCACCTCTTCACACAAGGGCCCAACGGCCGTAGTGTCGAGGAATGGACCCCGGTGCACCCGCTGATGAATCCGTCCCGTTCAGGCGAGGACCATTCAGTGGGCAACCAGGTCCCTCAGCCGACGACATCGAAGGACCAGCGGGCGTGCTACCCGGTTCATCAGCAGAACAGCCAGCAGGCATGCGACCCAGTTCATCAGCAGAACAGCCAGCGGGCGCGCGGCCCAGTCTGCCGGCGGAGGAGCCTCGAGCAGGTCAGTTGAACGTTCAACCTGGCGAGGGTCGCGAGCCCGCCGTGCGGGTCGAGCGGGCGGGACCGGTGACGACGGTGATCCTGAATCGCCCGCACGCGCGCAATGCCGTCGACGGGCCGACCGCTCGTGCGTTGGCGGAAGCGTTTCGTGCGTTCGATGCCGACCCCACCTCCTCGGTGGCGGTGCTGTGGGGGGAGCACGGCACGTTCTGTTCCGGTGCCGATCTGAAGGCGCTGGGCACCGAGAACAGCAATCAGGTGACCGAGGACGGCGACGGTCCGATGGGACCGACCAGGATGCGCCTGTCCAAGCCGGTGATCGCGGCCGTCTCCGGGTACGCGGTGGCGGGTGGGCTGGAACTCGCGCTGTGGTGCGATCTGCGAATCGCTGAGCAGGAAGCCACTTTCGGCGTTTTCTGCCGCCGCTGGGGTGTCCCGCTGATCGACGGTGGCACGGTGCGTCTGCCGCGCATCGTCGGCGAAGGTCGGGCGATGGACATGATCCTCACCGGCCGACCCGTCAGCGCACCCGAGGCGCTGCAGATGGGCCTCGTCACCCGCGTTGTCCCCACCGGCGACGCCCGCCGCGCCGCCGAGGAACTAGCCACCCAACTCGCCGCGCTCCCACAAACCTGCCTGCGCACCGACCGCGCCGCCCTCTACGACCAGCACGGCCACCCCGAACAAGAGGCCATGCGCATCGAATTCCGGCACGGCATGACCGCCCTGACCGGCGGCGCACTCGACGGCGCCGCCCGCTTCGCCGCGGGCGCGGGCAGGCACGGCAGCACCTGATGAACCGCCTCACCGTCGTCGACGAAATCTTCCTGCGCACGCACCGCGGCATGGGCACCCCGATCGCCCTACAGGGCCTGTGGCGGACGCCCGATGCGATGGAACCCGCGCTCCTGCAGGCGATTCACGACCGCCTGCGACAAGGAGAGCTCGGACGCCGAGTGATCGACGCCAAGGTCCCCGGTGCGCGCCGCACATGGGTGCCCAACACACGCGCCCACCCCGTCGACTTCCTGCCGAACCGGCCGTTCTCCAGCGAAATGGAATGGCCCACAACTCAATTCATCGCAGCACCCAGTGGCGACGCCGGCCTACGGGCCGAGTCCGGCATCCCGCCTTCGGCCGAAGGCCTACCCGGTAGCAGCGTCGGCCCGATAACCGAGGTCGATGCCCCGCGTTGGGGCGACGGTCAACCCGGTAGCACTACGGGCCCACTGGCCGAGTCCGACATCCTGCCCTGGGCCGACACTCTCGGCACCGATCTCGACCCGCAGGACTCCCCCGGCTGGCGCCTGTCCGCCGCTCGCCTCGATGACGGCGGAACCGTTGTGGCGCTGACATGTTCACATGCACTGGCCGATGCCAGAGGCCTACTTCACGCCGTCACCGCCGCGCTCGATTCGCTCGCGCCGGATCCCACCGCATCAACATCGCGAACCGCCCCGCACCCGCTCGAAACCAGGCGCGCACCGTACAATCCCCCGAGTTCGGACTGGGCCGACGCACGCACCCAGTGGACCACCATCGTCACCGGCACCGCCGCTGCCGCACGCCGGTGGCGCCCACAGCGAACGCCTGACCGGCAGCGTGTACTTACAGATGCCGACAGACGCCAATTACATTCGACCGTACTAACTTTCGATGCGCACCACTGGAACACCACCGCGTCCACAGCCAACGGAACCCCGAACAGCCTGTTCATCTACCTGACCGCAAACATCCTCTGGCACACCGGTTTCCCAAATCCGATCATCACCGCCAGCCTCCCCGTGGACACACGCGACGAACCCCGCGTGGACAACGACCTAGCGATGACCGAAATCACGATCACCCACACCGACACCCCCGCGACCATCCGCGACAAGGCCCGCACCGCCTACCAACGCCGAATGTCCAGCCCCGCAGGCCTTCCCGAGCAAATCCTCCAGGTCATCCCGGACCGCCTGGCCTACACCCTCAGCAAAGGCGCGGGCGAACGAGATATCCTGTGCTCCAATATCGGCACGCTCCCCGGCGCGATCAGCACCATCGGCCCCCACGACTGCACCCGAGTAGCTGCCCGCGCGATCCACCCCGGCCTGACCGTCTTCCCCCGCACCAGACTCTCGGGCTACCTCTCCCACCTAGGCGACACCTACACCCTCGCCCTGGTCAGCCTCGCCGCAGACAACGACACCCTGCAAGCCGCCATCGAAAAGACCTGCGCAACAGCCGGTTTACAGCCGAACCCCTGGTGATCAGGCCGCCGTCATCCCGATGAGCAACACCCGCAACCCCCACACGAACTGATCGACCGAAGTCCACGCCGCGATCTCCTCCAAGTGTTCAGCGGTGCGCGGCCACCGGGTCGGGTCCAGGTCTTGCAGTGCCTTCCGGCGAGCCACGATCCGATCGGATTCCATGGGCATCGGTGGCTTTCCGTCGGTTTCGGCGATGTCGAGCGCGATCGAGCCGAGCACGTAGACGAACACCGCGTAGACCCCGTGCGCGCGCACCGGCGTCGGCAGCCCGCCGCGGGCCAGGCACACGAACAGCGACTCGGTGATATCGCGTGCCACCGGTCCGTCCGCCGACGGGCTGTCCATCGGCCCCGACATGATCAGCGCCGTGACGGCCGGGTGTTCGAACAGCCGCCCGCGCAGGCTGAGCGCGAACTGGATCACCGCCGCGGTCCAATCCACGCCGTCGTCGGTGAGCGGCCCCAACGCCACGAACGACAGCACGTATTCGATCACCGCGCGTTCGAGGTCGGTCAGGCTGCCGGTGCACGCGTGCACCGCGTCCGCGTCGACGCCCAGGTGTTTCGCGACCGCGTCGATGGTGAGTGCGTCCACCCCGTCCGCGTCGAGGATGGCGAGCGCGGCGGCCACGACCTGCTTTTCGGTCAGCGCGCCAGCAACGTCCGTACCTGGGGTTTTCGCCTCGGACATGCCTGAAACTCTACTCCGGGCGGCTCGGCGCGACCTGTTCCGACGCGGTCAGGGCACCAGACCCAACCGGGTGGCCAACCACGGCAGCTGGTCGCGCAAGGCCGCCGACCACAGCGCGAAATTGTGCCCGCCCGGCAGAATCCGTAACCGCACATCCATGCCCGCGTCCTTGGCCGCCTGGTACATCCGTTCCACCTGCGGTCGGTACATCGCGTCGTCGGCTCCCACCACGAACGCGCCCGCAGAGTCCGGGTACGTCCGCGACCGCAGCAGATCCAGCGGGTTCACCCGCAGCAGAGCCGCAGTGTCCCCGCCGAACGCGGCGTCGACGGTGCGCTGCCGGTCGCCCAGCGTGGGCTCGTCCTGCCCGGAGATATCGAGGAAAGTGGGGTAGACCTGGGGATAGTTCGTGGCCAGTTGCAGCGAACAGGTCCCGCCGTAGGACAGCCCGCCCACGGCCCACGCGCGCGGATCGGGATCGACCTGCAGGTTCGCCTTGGTCCAGGCGGGGACGTCGACGGCCAGATAGGTAGCCACATTGCCGAGCTTGGAATCCAGGCACAGCGGATTCGCCAACTGGGAACCGGTCCCGTCGGCGACCACGACCACCGGCGCGAGCCCGGAGTGCTCACGCGCGAAGGCGTCCATGGTCTCGTCCAACTCCCCACCGACGAACCAGTCCTGTGGCGCGCCCGGCTCACCGGCAAGCAACACCAGTACCGGCAGCAGCGGCCGCGGATCGACGAAATATGCTGGCGGCAAATAGATTTGGGCTTCGCGGGCAGTGAACCCGGACGCCGTGGGCGGGATCGACGCGGTCAGCACCTTCCCGGTCTCCGGGAGCGCACCGGTCGGATGCCACGCCGGCTCGAGCGGCCGCGCGCTGATCACCTGCCCCGGCTTCAACTCACCGGCGTCTACCCGCTCGACATCTTCCACCCCGAACGCCGAACCCACCGTCGGATACGACGCGTACACGTCATTGATCCGCACCCCCACCGCGACCAGCACGAGGATCGCCGCCAGCAGTGTCAGCACCCCGGTCCCGATGCTGCGACGCACCAGAATCCGCGGCACCACCAGCAGCAACGCGGCCACGGCGATCCCGATCAGCGCGTACACCGAGATCTCGATCGGATCGGGAAACGGCCGCCACACCTCCTCGACGAACAGGTACAGCGCCACAGTGATCACGGCCGCGGACAACACCACGATCGGCATGATCGTGGTGACATACCGCCGCACGCGCGGAAACAGCAACCACAGCGCACCCACGGCGCCCAGCACCGTCAACGTCACCGGAAGCCATCCGGTGAGCAACGACAGATCGGTGATTCGCGTCATCGCTGACCTCCACAGATGCCACTTCGACCGCCGTCGGCGCCCGCACCACGGCCCCGATACGGCCGTGATGACATACGGTACACAGACGACGTTGCCGTGGCGGTGCGGCACACTCGCAGCAAAGGGTGGATTCATGGAAGACAATGCGGCTGCTGTCGAACCGACCCCCTCGCGCGGCGTGACCTTGGCGCACACCATGATCCGCCGGTTGCCGTTCACGATCGGGTTCCTGGCCGTGGTCGTGGTCGGCGGCCTTGCCACGGGAGGTCTGTGGAGCAGACTGGACCAGCGCTCCTGGTTCCCCGATATCGCCTACGGCTGGCCCGCGCTGACCGAGGGCAAGTGGTGGACTCCGTTGTCCGGCTGGATATTCGGGCTCACGCCTGGCCAATACCTCATGATGGCAATACTTTTCGCGGGCGCGGTCGGTTGGGCGGAGTGGCGGCTGGGTACCGTGCACACCGCGCTGGTCTGCGTGTCCGGTCAGCTGATCGGCATTCTCGGCGCGTCGGTGACCGTCGGCCTGCTGGCGCACACCCATTTGGCTTGGGCGGACCGGCTTTCCGAGGTGCGCGATGTCGGCTTCACCACCGCGGCGATCTCGGCGTTGGCCGCGCTGTCGGCGAGCTTGCGTTCGCCGTGGCGACTGCGGGTGCGCGCTGCGCTGGTGGCGTATGTGGCGATCACGTTCCTGTTCGAATCGACCTTCGCCGATCTCATGCACCTGATCGCGCTGGCCGTGTGGCTGCCGGTGGGCGAAAAGCTTTTCAGCCGAACCGAACACGGCTTCTGGCCGCGCACTCGACGCGAGGTGCGGATGCTCGCGTTCGCCGGGCTCATGGTGATCGCCGCGTCGTCGGTGGCGGTGTATTTCTTCCCCGGCAACAGTCTGCTGGGCCCCACCGAGAGCGAGCGCGGTTCACTGTGGAGCACGATCCTGACCGTGCTGGTGATCGCGGTGATCGCGGACCAGCTGCGCAAGGGCAGGCGCTGGGCCTGGTGGGTGGCGCTGGCCTACGGGCTGCTGCACGTGGTGCTCACCCTGGTGTTGCTCGGTGTGGCCATCGGTACCGACTACGAGACCACCGGCGCGGTGACCGTGGGCACGGGCCTGCTGTGGGCGGGCGAAGTGGCGCTGCTGTACGGCGGACGCGGCGCGTTCCGAGTTCCGTTGCGGCGCAAGATCTCCGACGGCGCTCTCACCGGCACCGACCCCGGCGAGGCCGTGCGCGAGCTGCTCGCCCGCTACGGCGGCAGCACCATGTCGTGGATGACGACCTGGCCCGAGAACAAATACTGGTTCCCCGCCGACGGGCAACGCTGCGTGGCCTACCAGCGGCACGCGGGCACCGTCATCGCGCTCACCGACCCGATCGGCCCCGCCGACCTGCTGCCCGACACCATTGCCACCTTCACCGACCGCTGCGAGTCCGACGGCCTGATCCCCTGCCTGTTCTCCACCACCCAGGCCGTGGCCGACATCGCGGGCGAACTCGGTTGGCGCAGTGTGCAGATCGCCGAGGACACGATTGTGGACCTGCCGCAATTGGAGTTCAAAGGCAAAGCGTGGCAGGACATTCGGTCCGCGATCAACCGGGCGAACAAGGAGGGCATCGAGTTCCGGCTGGTCGAACTGGCCGACGAGCCGTTCGCGGTGATCGCCCAGGTGCGTGCCATCTCCGAGGAGTGGGTGGGCGAAAAGGGACTGCCCGAAATGGGTTTCACGCTCGGCGGCGTGGAGGAAGCCCTCGATCCGGCCGTGCGGGTCGGGTTGGCGATCGACGCGCAGGGCAGCGTGCACGGCATCACCTCGTGGCTGCCGGTCTACGGCCCCGGCGACGAGATCCGCGGCTGGACCCTGGACGTGATGCGCAGGCGCCCCGACGGTTTCCGCCCGGTCGTGGAATTCCTGATCGCGTCGTCGTGCCAGGCGTTCAAAGAGGAAGGCGCGGAGATCGTTTCGCTGTCGGGCGCCCCGCTGGCCCGCAGCGCCGACGCCGACGACGCCGAGCCGATCGACCGT
Source organism: Nocardia sp. NPDC058640 (assembly GCF_042716995.1). Taxonomy (NCBI): domain Bacteria; kingdom Bacillati; phylum Actinomycetota; class Actinomycetes; order Mycobacteriales; family Nocardiaceae; genus Nocardia; species Nocardia sp. NPDC058640. Next base: position 12,668 of record NZ_JBHXRG010000048.1, on the reverse strand, counting down.
CTGCTCGAAGGGCTCGGCGCCGCGATGGAGCCGTATTACGGTTTCCGGTCACTGCATTCGTTCAAGGCCAAGTTCCAGCCCCGCCACGAGCCGGTGTACCTGTGCTACCGAGACGAGGCGGACCTGCCCCGCATCGGCATCGCGCTGACGAAGGCGTACCTGCCCGAGGTGTCGGCCAAGGACCTGATCGCACTCGGCGCAGCCGGGCATTAGTTCCGCTGCCAGGTCCACCGACGGGCTCAGCTCACGCGCACATCGACCGGTGTCACCCGAGCCGCAACGTCGGCAGGCAGGTCGACGCCGGGTTCCAGGTCGTCGGCCGGGATCGGCTCGCCCCACACCTGCCGCAGCGGCAGCTCACCGGCCCACACCCCACCGGCCTCGATGTCGCCCTCGTCGTCCTTCGGGCCGCCCGAACGCACCTTCACCGACGCTTCGGTGAGGTCGAGCGCGAGCACCATCGTGGCCGCCATCTCCTTGCGGTTGGGCGGCCGCACCCGATCCCACGCACCCGGCGCGGAGTGCTCGACGATCACCCGCAGCGCGTTCGCCCGCTCGGCTTCATCGGTGACCAGCACGGCCCGACCCCGGACCACCGCGCAGCGATAGTTCATCGAGAAGTGCATGGCCGAGCGGGCGTAGATCAGCCCGTCGACGTGGGTGACCGTGAGCGAGATATCGGTGTCGATCGCGGCGCGCAGGTTGCCCGCGCCGGTGGAACCGTGCAGGTAGAGCGTGTCTCCGACGCGCCCGTAGATGGTGGGCAGCACCACCGGCGACCCGTGCAGCAGCACGCCGAGGTGGCAGACCATTCCCGCGTCGAGCACCGCGTCCAGGTCCGCACGGTCGGTGGCGCCGCGTTCCTTGGCGCGGGTCAGCGTGGTGCGTGGGGTGGGCGACAGGGGGCTGCGGTTGACGTCGTGCGTGCTCATACGATGAGCTTCGCCGAAGAAGTGGACCACGTGTAGATCCAATTCGACCGAAGTTCAACAGGCCAATTCGAGGTGGACGATGCTCGACGACCTTCCGATCCCGCTCGACCGCACCGCCGCCGAACCCTTGTCGGTGCAGGTGGCCGATGCCTTACGCGCGGCAGCGACCGATCGGGTGTTGCGCATCGGCGACCGCCTGCCGTCCTCGCGCGCGCTCGCACAGCGACTCGGCGTCAGCCGAACCGTGGTGGCGGCCGCCTACGACCAACTACACGCGGAAGGCTGGCTGACCGGCAAACACGGCTCCGGCACCTACCTCAGCACCGCCCCCGCCACCGCCCCGACCACGCCCACCATCCACCACGACACGAACCCGAACGCGGACCTGCTCGATCTCAGCCCCGGCGCCCCGTGCGCCGAAGCGGTCAACTCCGCCGCCTGGCGTCGCGCCTGGCGCGCGGCCGGCGACCAGGCACCCGAGACCCGAAAGAACCGCGCGGGCGAACCCGACTTCCGGGCCGCGGTCGCCGATCACCTGCTGCGCCATCGCGGACTGGCCGCAGGCCCCGGCTCGGTGGTCCTGGCCACCGCGGGCGCCAGCAGTGCGGTCGCCGAACTCGCCGCGACCCTGCTTCGACCTGGCGATACGGTCGCCATCGAGAACCCCGGCTACCTGCGTGCCGTCGGCGCGTTCCGGGCCGCGGGAATAGAGGTACTGCCGATACCCGTCGATGCCGATGGCTTACGAGTCGACCTGATTCCAGCCAGCGTTCGAGCGGTGTATTGCACGCCGGCACACCAGTTTCCGCTCGGCGCGATGATGCCCGCATCCCGGCGAGTAGAACTCATCGAATTCGCCAGAACAACCGGCGCTTTCGTCATCGAAGACGACTACGACGGCGAATTACGTTATGACACAGCACCATTACCCCTGCTGGCATCGATGGCACCCGACGTCGTCGTCCACCTGGGAACCACCAGCAAGATCATCGCCACCACCCTCGGCGTCGGCTGGCTGGTCGCCCGCCCCGACATCACCGACGCCGTGCTCACCCACCGCACCCACATCGGCAGCTCCCCCAGCCCGGCCGGCCAACGCGTCCTCAGCGAGTTCGCCCGCCACGGCGACCTGGCCCGCCACCTTCGTCGCCTGCGCCGGGTCGTCCCACCGCGCCGCGCCCTGGTCGTCGACGAACTCGCCCGCCACGGCCTGCCCGTCATCGGCGACGACGCGGGCTCCCACGTCGTGGTCGAACTCCCCGACCCGGCCGCCGAACGCCACGCCGTCGACACCGCCCGCACCCGCGGCGTCCTACTCGACGGCCTGGCCCGCCACCACCTCGCCGAACCACACCATTTCGGCGTCGCCATCGGCTACACGGCCTTGACCAGCGCCGACCTGGCCCGAGCCATGCCGATCGCCGCCGAATGCCTCGCACAGGCCGTAGCTGACCGGCGCCGGTAGTCGTCGGGTTGCACCCCGGCGCGCGCTCGCGGACCCTGCCCCGCCGGACCGCGCGGTCGTAGCATGGACTGCGGACCCTGCACTACCCCTCCGACTATCGAACGGGTGAGCACATGACCGATGATCAGGACATTCTGGCGCAGATCAACCAGCTGGTCGACGACGAGCACGCGCTGCGCGCCAAGGCCACCGCGGGTGAGATCGACCCGGTCGCCGAACGTCAGCAGCTGGCCCAGTTGGAAGTGATGCTCGATCAGGCGTGGGATCTGTTGCGGCAGCGGCGCGCTCGCATCGGGTCCGGTGAATCCCCGGCCGATACCGAAATGCGTTCTCCTCGTGAGGTCGAGGGCTATCTGCAGTGACCGACGACTACGACGTCATAGTCATCGGTGGCGGGCCGGCGGGTGAGAACGCCGCCGCGTACGCCATCGCGGGCAGCGACCGCACCGTCGCCCTGGTGGAGCGGGAACTGTTCGGCGGCGAGTGCAGTTACTGGGCGTGTATTCCCAGCAAGGCTCTGCTTCGACCGGGCGCCGTGCTCGACCTGGCGCGGGCGATGCCGGGGGTGACCGCGAGCGGCCCGCAGGTGCCCGACGTGTTCGCCCGCCGCGATACGTTCGTGCATCACCACGACGACAGTTCCCAGGTCGAGTGGGCGAAATCCGAAAACATCGTTCCCGTTCGCGGCGCGGGCCGTCTGATCGGCGAAAAACTCGTCCGGGTCGATTCCGACGACGGCACCAAAGTTCTACGCGCCCGGCACGCGGTGGTACTGGCGACCGGCACCACCGCCGCCATTCCCGACATTCCGGGCGTGGCCGAGGCTCTGCCCTGGACCTCCCGCGACGCCACCAATCTCACCGTCGTCCCGCGCCGAGTCGGCATCATCGGCGGCGGTGTGGTGGCCTGCGAAACAGCCACCTGGCTGGCCGAACTCGGCGCCGAGGAGGTCACGCTGCTGGTGCGCGGCGACCGCCTGCTCCCGCGCGCCGAGTCCTTCGCGTCGGAAATGATCTTGCAGGGCTTGCGCGATACGGGCGTGGTGAAGGTGCGGTTCCACACCGAACCGAAGCTGGTTTCGCGCCGCGAACCCACCGACACCGGCGTCGGCAACATCCACGGCGGCCCGGTCACCCTAGTCCTCGACGACGGCGAACTAGAGGTCGACGAACTGGTCGTGGCCACCGGCCGCATCCCCGCCACCGCCGATCTGGGCCTGGACACCGTCGACCTGCCCGCGGGCTACATCGAGGTCGACGATCAACTCACCGCGCGCGGCGTCCCCGGCCACTGGCTCTACGCCGTCGGCGACGTGAATCACCGTGTGGCACTGACACATATGGGCAAGTACCAGGCCAGGGTGGCCGGTGACGTCATCGCCGCCCGCGCCGAAGGCAGGCCACTGGACGGTATGCGCTTCACCGCCAGCGCCGACCACCAACAGATTCCCCAAGTCGTCTACACCGCACCGGAACTCGCGTCCGTCGGCTTGACCGAACACGAGGCGCGCACCGCCGGACATGCCGTGGATACGGTCGAACTCGATATCGCCGTCGCGGGTTCCGCCCTGTCGCGCAACGACTTCCACGGTCACGCGAAACTGGTCATCGACACCGCCGCCGACCGCATTCTCGGAGCCACCTTCGTCGGCCCCGACATGGGCGAACAGCTGCACGCGGCCACCATCGCGGTAGTAGGACAGGTCCCCCTCGACACCCTCTGGAACGCGGTGCCCGCCTTCCCCACTGTCAGCGAATTCTGGCTGCGCCTGCTGGAAACCTGGCGCGGCAAGTCTATTTGAGCAGTCGCGACATCCGCCGGTCGGCGAGCACTTTGCCGCCGGTCTGGCAGGTGGCGCAGTACTGGAACGACCGCTCCGCGTAGGACACCTCGCGCACGGTGTCCTGACACACCGGGCACGGTTGCCCCGTGCGCGCGTGAACCCGCATCCCCGAACGCTTTTCGCCTTTCAACCGCGCCGCGTCCTGCCCCGTCGAACGCTGCACCGCGTCCAGCAGAACCGTGCGCATCGCGGTGTACAACCGCGAAACCTTGTCCGCCGACATCGTTTTGGTGTTCGCGAACGGGGATATCTGTGCGGTGTGCAAGATCTCGTCGGAATAGGCGTTGCCGATCCCGGCGAGCAAGGTCTGATCCACGATCGCGGTCTTGATCCGCTGCGACACACTTTTCAGCAGCGCGGCGAACTCGTCCTCGGTCACCGCCAGCGCATCCGGCCCCAACCGCGCGATCCCCGGCACCATCTGCGGATCCTCCACGATGTACACCGCCAGCCGCTTCTTGGTTCCGGCCTCGGTCAGGTCGATCGCGGGCGTGGCGCCTTCGGGTGTGAAGAAGTGCACGCGCAACGCCAGCGGACTCTTCCCGCCGGGCCGCGGCGGCAACGGATTGGGCTCGTCGACCCACCGCAACCACCCGCCACGCGACAGATGGGTGATCAACCACAGTCCGCCACAATCCATTCCGAGAAACTTCCCCCACCGCCCCGCCCCGGTGACATCACGACCCGACAGCGCGGTCACCGGCGGATCGAAGGTCTTCACCGCGCTCAACGCCGCCACGTCCACACGACCGACCACAGCGCCGACCGCATGATCCCGAAGGAACTGCGCCAACGCCTCGATTTCCGGCAGCTCGGGCACGCTGCCAGTTTAGCGACCTCGCGGGGATCGGCGCGCGATCCTTCAGCCTGCGCGCAGCAGATACACGTCCATGATCCAGCCCTTCGCCGCGCGTAACTCCGCTCGACGGGCCACGATGTCGCCTTCGACCTCGCGCAGGTTGCCTTCGATCAGCGTTTCGTCGGGCATGCCCAGGTAGGCGCCCCACCAGATATGGATATCGGCGCCCGGCACCGCCGTGAACGAGCATTCCCCGTCCAGCATCACCACCGTCGAACCGGGTCCGAGGCCTTCTTCGCGCAGCTTGCGGCCGGTGGTCACGTGGACGGGTTCGCCGATCCGATGCAACACCATCCGGTGCCTTGCGGCCAGCGCGGCGATGCTGGTGACGCCCGGAATCACCGCGTAATCGAACACGGTCCGCCCCCGCGCCAGCACATGTTCGACCATCCGCAGGGTGGAGTCGTAGAGCGCCGGATCACCCCACACGAGAATCGCGCCGATGCCCTCCACCTGGTCGAACGCGGCTTCCAGGAGTTCGGACCGGCGTTCGTGCCAGTCCACGACCACCCCGGCGTAGTCGTCGGGGGTCCGCTCGCGGGGCGGATCGGCGATCTCGATGATCCGATGCGGCGTGTCCACGTACTCGGCCAGGATCGTGGTCCGCACGTCGACCAGTTCCTGTTTCTCGGCGCCCTTGCCGATCACGAAGAACGCCTCGGCCTTTCGCATGGCCTTGATTGCCTGCATCGTCACTTGGTCGGGGTCGCCCGCACCGATGCCGATCACGTAGAGCTCGCGCATAGGCGAAGAGCTTGCCAGGTGCCGGTTCGCGTGGCCGACCCCCGTAGAATCGCCAGACGTGGCCACCCCTGATACGCAGTACGAGGATCTCCTCCGCGACGTGCTCGAGAATGGCACGCCCAAAGCCGATCGCACCGGGACCGGAACCCGCAGCATCTTCGGACATCAGCTGCGCTACGACCTGGCCGAATCCTTCCCGCTGATCACCACCAAGCGGGTCCACATGAAGTCCATCGCCTACGAACTGCTGTGGTTCCTGCGCGGCGACTCCAATGTCTCCTGGCTGCGCGAGCACGGCGTGACCATCTGGGACGAGTGGGCCGACGCCAAGGGCGAACTGGGCCCGGTCTACGGCGTGCAGTGGCGTTCCTGGCCCACCCCCGACGGCACCCACATCGACCAGATCGCCCAGGTCCTGCACACCCTGCGCACCGACCCGGATTCGCGCCGGATGATCGTGTCGGCCTGGAACGTGGCCGACCTGGACAAGATGGCCCTTGCCCCCTGCCACGCGTTCTTCCAGTTCTATGTCGCCGACGGCAAACTGTCGTGCCAGCTGTATCAGCGCAGCGCCGACCTGTTCCTCGGTGTGCCGTTCAATATCGCCAGCTACGCCCTGCTCACGTTGATGGTCGCGCAGCAGACCGAGCTCGAGCCCGGCGAGTTCATCTGGACCGGCGGCGACGTGCACATCTACGACAACCACGTCGACCAGGTCCGCGAACAGCTCACCCGCGAACCCTTCCCGTTCCCGACCCTGCATCTGCGCCCGGCGGCGAGCCTGTTCGATTACGCCTTCGAAGACCTCGAGCTGTCGGATTACAAGCATCATCCGGGCATCAAGGCGCCGGTGGCGGTGTGAGACAGGTCGGCCTGATCTGGGCGCAGGCGAACAACGGTGTGATCGGCGTGGACAACACCATTCCGTGGCGGGTGCCCGAGGACATGGCCAATTTCCGCGACACCACCATGGGCCATCCGGTGATCATGGGCCGACGCACCTGGGATTCCCTGCCCGCCAGTTTCCGGCCGCTGTCCGGTCGTCGCAATATCGTGGTCACCCGCCAGACCGATTGGGCTGCGGAGGGTGCCGAGCGCGCCGGCTCGGTGCCCGACGCGCTGGCCATGACCGGCGAGGTCGACACCTGGGTCGCGGGCGGCGGCGAGATCTACCGCGCGGCGCTGCCGTTTGCCACGACCCTGCTGGTCACCGAGGTGGATACGACCGTGACCGGCGACGCGTTCGCCCCGTCCGTCGGTCCGGAATGGCATGCGGACGACGCACCGTGGCTGACCTCGAAAACCGGTCTGCGGTACCGCATTCGCCGCTACGACCGCCACTGACAACACCTGGCCAACGGTCACGGCAAAACGCCCGAACGCGTGGGCGGAGTCGGGCATACTGCTTCGCAAGACCTGCCCGCTGAACGCCCGCGAAAGGCGCGATCCATGGACAAGAAATCGCTGACCGCGGTGGCCCGCCAACAGTTGAAACTGGCGGCCACCTCCACGAGCGGCCGCAGTTCGCAAACCCTGATCGGCGGCCACACGCACGTATTGCGCCAGACGGTCGTCGCGCTCGCGGAGGGCCAGAGCCTGGCCGAACACGACAATGCGGGCGATGCCACCATCCAGGTGCTGTCGGGCACGCTGGTGCTCATCGCGGGCACCGACGAGTGGAAGGGTTCCGCGGGCGATCTGATCGTGGTTCCGCGCGCTCGGCACAGCGTCAAAGCCGTCGACGACGTCACGTTCCTGCTCACCGTCGCGAAGTAGTCGCAGGTAGTTCGCTCGAAATGCACTGACACGCCAAACCGCTCATCGAACCTGTCGGTGCGGGGCCGTACTGTGGTCTGCATGGGTGAGCCACAGTCGATCCTCGTTCCACTCACGCCCGCCGCAGTGTTCCTCGTCGCGACCATCGACGAGGGTGGCGAGGCCGCCGTCCGCACATTGTTGACCGAGGTCAACGATCTACGGAAGTCCGTCGGGTTCCGCACGCCAGGCCAAGACCTGAGCTGCGTCACCTCGATCGGTTCCGTTGCCTGGGACCGGCTGTTCACCGGGCCCAAACCCGCTGAGCTGCACGAGTTTCCGGGCTACAACGGTCCCGTCCACACCGCCCCCGCCACGCCCGGCGATCTACTGTTCCACATCAGAGCCGAGAACATGGGCACCTGTTACGAGCTCGCCATGGCGATCGCCACCCGGCTGCGCGGGGCCGCCACCGTCGTGGACGAAACCCACGGCTTCCGCTACTTCGAACAGCGCGATCTGCTCGGCTTCGTCGACGGCACCGCCAATCCCGAGGGCGCCGCGGCCGAGGCCAGCGTGTTCGTCGGCGACAAGGATCCCGACTTCGCCTTCGGTAGCTACGTGATCGTGCAGAAGTACCTGCACCCGCTGGACAGGTGGAACGCGCTGCCGATCGAAGAGCAGGAACGCGTGATCGGCCGCACCAAACTCAGCGATTACGAACTGCCCGACGATGTGAAGCCGCCCAGTTCGCACGTGGTGATGAACACGATCACCGACGAGAACGGCGTCGAGCACGACATCGTGCGCGCCAACATGCCCTTCGGCACCATCGGCGACCAGCAGCTGGGCACCTATTACATCGCCTACTCGGCCACCCCCACGGTCACCGAGAAGATGCTCGAGCGCATGTTCCTCGGCACCGATCAGGCCGCCTACGACCGCATTCTCGACTTCTCCACCGCCCTGACCGGCACCCTGTTCTTCACCCCTTCCGCCGACTTCTTCGACGCCCTACCCGCAGCACCCGCCGTGGTGGCCACCGAGAACCCGGACGTGCCGGTCCCGGATTTCGAACCGGTCATCGAGGCGAACGCGGCAGCGTCGGGTTCGGACGGATCACTGGCCATCGGCACGATGAAAAGGAGCACTCGATGAACAACCTGCACCGCGAACTCGCGCCGATCACCGGCGAGGCATGGGCCCAGATCGAGGAGGAGGCCACCCGCACGTTCAAGCGCAATATCGCGGGCCGCCGCGTGGTCGACGTCTCGGGTCCGCACGGTGTCGCCTACTCCGCGCTCAACCGCGGCCGGCTCACCGCGATCGACTCCCCGGACAAGGGTGTGCAGGCCCATCAGCGGATCGTGCAGCCGCTGGTCGAGCTGCGGGTGCCGTTCACGTTGAAGCGCGAGGAGCTCGACGACATCGAGCGCGGCGCCAACGACGCCGACTTCGACAACCTCAAGGCCGCCGCCCAGAAGATCGCCTTCGCCGAGGACCGCGCGATCTTCGAGGGCTACGCCGCGGGCGGCATCACCGGCATCCGTGCCGCCGCCTCCAACGCCCCGGTCGCCATCCCCAGCAATGTCGTCGACATCCCCGACGCGATCTCGCACGCGCTGTCGGGCCTGCGCCTGGCCGGCGTGCAGGGGCCGTACACGGTGGTGCTCAGCGCCGAGCTGTACACCCAGGTCAGCGAGACCTCCGATCACGGTTACCCGATCCGCACCCACATCGAGCGCCTGGTCGACGGTGTCGTGTGGGCGCCCGCGATCTCCGGCGGTTTCGTGGTGACCACCCGCGGCGGCGACTTCGCGTTGGCGCTGGGGCAGGACGTGTCGATCGGTTACCTCAGCCATGACGCCGAGAACGTGCAGTTGTACTTCCAGGAGAGCTTCACGTTCCTGGTCGAGACGTCGGAAGCAGCGGTGTCGCTGGGCTCCTGAGCCCGGCGGCTAGGGTGGGCGACGAGTCGTTCGAGAGGGAGGTGAGCATGTCGGTCGTGCGTGCCGGTGTGGTGCCTGCTGTTCGGAGCCTGTTCTACTGCTTTATCGGGGTCCTGGTCACCACGGGCGTCGTCGGGTTGTTCCTGGCGATGTTCGGGGTGAACCGGGTGATCACCGGGTTGCTGGTCGGCGTGATCGGCGGGATCGCGGTGGGTGCGGCCCTGTTCGTGCGCGACGTCATCGAGTTACACGAGCACGCGATCTACACCCGCACCCCCTTCCGCTCGTCCACCGTCGCCTGGGACAGCGTCGTAGCAGGCCGCTTCACCCTCGACGAACACGCCCGCTGGGCCCTGGCCCTCGACCTGACCGGCGAATCCGCCGACGAACTCGTACTCCTGTCGATCCCCCCGGTGATCCGCCCCGTGGCAGGCGCCTACGACATGCGCAAACGCGAACAGGTCAGCGAGATCCGAGAGATGTTGCGCGCCAAGCGCATTCCGATCACCGTGCTGCCCGAAATCGCAGGCGCACTCAACGAGCACTGGCAGATAGCCCCGCCCACCACGCGCTGAGCTTCGCGGGCGTCACTGCGGTGCGGTGCCGCCGATCTCTCCGAGGCGGGCCAGCAGTGCATCGGCTGCGGTGCGCACTGCGGCGATGTCACCGCGGTGGCCGACGATTCGCATGATCGCGTCCGGGATCTCGCGCTCGGTGTCGACTCCCGCGGCGCCGTCGTCGTATCTGATCGCGATCACCGTCTCCACCAGCCGGAACGGCAGGATGCGCGCGTCGTCGGGTTCGCCTGCGGCGGTGGCTGATTCGGCGGACAGGCGTTCGTAGTGCCCGCGTAGTTCGTCGCGGCGACGACGGAACGCGACGAAACGTTCGGTGCGCAATTCGGGGAGCAAGTACAGCGCGCCGAGATTCCAACGCGCCGTGCGCAATTGGCGTACATCGAACAGTGCCAGCGCATACAGCTGAACCGCGGCACTGTCGGCTTCGGACATCATTCTCTGCGCCAATTCCACTGGCCCCGCGACAGTTTCGGCCAACAGCGCGTCGAGGATGTCGTCCTTGGCGGCGAAGTGGTGGTACAGCGACGCCTGGCGGATCCCGACGGCGTCGGCCACCGCCCGGGTCGAGGTGTTGGCATACCCCTTGGTCGTGAACAGCTCGGCGGCCGCGTCGAGGATCTCCGCCCGCGGCGTGGTTCCCTGCCTGCGCCGCTGTTCCAGCCGGGGACGCCCGGGACCAAGATTCGCCACGGGTCGATTCTGTCATCCGGGCCCCCACCTGGGCCGCAGCGGGCCGCTCACCGGCAACGATGCCGGTCGGTCGAATTTCTGTCACTTGATAGAAACTGCGGGCAACGCAGAAGTTACCGCGGTGCCCGCAGTCGATACACACACGACACCGTTCCAGCGATCGCGCGCGCAAAACTATCAACTGATAGATATTGGCCGAACCGCTGAAGGACACCGACATGGCCACAACGCTGCAATCCCCCGCCGCCCCACCCGAACTCGGTCGCGACAGCGCCGACCTCGCCGCCTTCGGATATGAACCGGTCCTACACCGCAAGCTGGGGCGCTACGCGTCGTTCGCGGCAGGCTTCTCGTTCGTCTCGATCCTGACCACGATCTTCCAGTTCTTCGGCTTCGGCTATTCGTTCGGCGGCGCCGCCTTCTTCTGGACGTGGCCGCTGGTGTTCGCCGGGCAGTTCCTGGTCGCGCTGAACTTCGCCGAACTCGCCGCCCGGTACCCGATCTCGGGCTGTATCTATCAGTGGTCACGTCGACTGGCGGGCGGGCTGGTCGGCTGGTTCGCCGGCTGGATGATGGTGATCGCCCAGATCGTCACCGCCGCCGCGGCCGCCATCGCCCTGCAGGTGGTGCTGCCCTCGATCTGGGGCGGATTCCAGTTCATCGGCACCGACACCGCCCTGACCTCCCGTGACGGCGCGATGAACGCGGTGCTGCTGGGCAGCGTGCTGCTGGTGGTCACCACCGCGATCAATGTGATCGGCATCGACCTGATGTCGAAGATCAATTCCATCGGTGTCACCGTCGAGATCGTCGGCGTGCTCGCGATCATCGCGCTGTTCTTCGTCAACACCGAGCGGGGCCCCGACGTGGTGTTCCAGACCGACCAGGCCACCCCCGGCCCGTACTGGGCGGCGTTCCTGGTCTCGGGCCTGATGGCCGCGTATGTGATGGTCGGATTCGATTCCGCCGGTGAGCTTTCCGAGGAAACCAAGAACCCGCGCCGGGTAGCGCCCCGCACCATCCTGCTCGCGCTGTCGGTGTCGGCACTGGGCGGTGGCCTGATGCTGTTGGGCGCGCTGATGGCAGCGCCGAGCCTGTCCGATGGTGAATTGTCTTCCGGCGGACTGGCTTACGTGATCACCTCGAAACTGAACAGCCCCGCGGGATCGGTACTGCTGGGCTGCGTAGCCGTCGCGGTCATCGTCTGCACCCTCGCCATCCAGACCGCGGGCTCCCGCCTGATGTTCTCGATGGCCCGCGACGGCAAACTCCCCTTCGCCAAGGCCCTGTCCACCGTGCACCCCCGCTTCGGCACCCCCGTCTGGCCCGCCGTGGTCATCGGAGCCCTCGGCATCGGCCTGCTGGTCCTGAACCTCGGCAACCCCGCCATCTTCGCCACCCTGGCCAGCGTCTGCATCGTGAGCCTGTACCTGGCCTACCTGCTGGTCACCATCCCCCTGCTTATCCGCCGCATCAAAGGAATGCCCACCCTCGACGACCCCACCCTGTTCCACCTGGGCCGCTGGGGCATCCCCCTCAACGCCCTGGCCGTCGCCTGGGGCATCGCCATGGTCATCAACCTCGCCTGGCCCCGCCCCGAGGTCTACACCCCCGCAGGCGGCAGCTGGTGGCAACTGTGGGCAGGCCCCCTCTCGGTAGCCGTGATCCTCACAGTGGGCGCGATCGTCTACCGCACCGTGGTGGCAACGCAACAACCCACCCCGACCCCGACCCCGACCCCGACCACACCGTAAACCCCAAAACCCGCCATGCCCACCCTCCCAGCCCCGCACACCCGACCCATAGGGAGGGTCCGCCGCGCAGCGGCGGTAGCGGCCCGGCCGCGAGTTAGC
>NZ_JBHXRG010000047.1:0-32207 GCF_042716995.1 Nocardia sp. NPDC058640 | reverse complement strand
CAGGCTGGAGGCTTCGCCTCGGACGCAACGGCGGCTAACTCGCGGCCGGGCCGCTACGGCCACTGCGTGGCCGCTGCTCCCTATGGGTCGCAGGTGTGGGCTGGGTGTGTGCAGGCATGTGGATTTGGGGTGTTCGGTGTGGCTGGATGTGGTGTGGGAGGAACCAGCTAGTGTGGCGCTGTGTCTAGACGAGCTGACGGTAGGGCGGATGACGAACTCCGCGACGTGAAGATCACTCGGGGTTTCACTGCGCATCCGGCGGGGTCGGTACTGGTGGAATTCGGGCAGACGCGGGTGATGTGTACCGCGAGCGTGACCGAGGGGGTGCCGCCGTGGCGCCGGGATTCGGGGTTGGGGTGGTTGACCGCGGAGTACGCGATGCTGCCCGCCGCCACGCACACCCGCAGTGGGCGCGAGTCGGTGAAGGGCAAGGTCGGTGGGCGCACGCAGGAGATCAGCAGGCTGATCGGGCGTTCGCTGCGGGCCTGCATCGACCTGGCCGCGCTGGGCGAGAACACCATCGCACTGGACTGCGACGTGCTGCAGGCCGACGGTGGCACCCGCACCGCCGCGATCACCGGTGCCTACGTGGCCCTGTGCGATGCGGTGACGTACCTGGCCGCCGCGGGCAAACTGGCTGACCCGCAACCTATTTCGTGCATGATCGCCGCGGTCAGCGTCGGCGTGGTCGACGGTCGTGTGCGCTTGGACCTGCCCTACGAGGAGGATTCGCGCGCCGAGGTCGACATGAACGTGGTCGCCACCGACACCGGCACCCTGGTCGAGATCCAGGGCACCGGCGAGGGCGCGACGTTCCCCCGGTCGACCCTGGACAGAATGCTGGACTCGGCGTTCCTGGGTGCGGACCAGCTGTTCGCGATCCAGAAGGCGGCGCTGGCGCTGCCGTACCCGGGTGTGCTGCCCGAGCCGTCGGCGAAGAAGTAGTCGTGGCTGTGCGCGTGCTGGTGGCCAGCCGAAATGCCAAGAAGCTGAACGAACTTCGCCGGATCCTCGACGAAGCCGGCGTCGCCGGAATCGAATTGGTGAGTCTGAACGAGGTGCCGCCCTACGAGGAGGCCCCCGAAACCGGCGCCACCTTCGAGGAGAACGCGATTGCCAAGGCCCGCGACGGTGCCGTCGCCACCGGAATGCCCTGCGTGGCAGACGATTCCGGTGTCGAGGTCGACGCACTCAACGGCATGCCGGGCGTGCTGTCGGCCCGCTGGGCAGGCGGCCACGGCGACGACGCGGCGAACAACACCTTGCTGCTGGCCCAACTCGGCGATGTCCCCGACGACCGTCGCGGCGCCCGCTTCGTGTCCACCTGCGCGCTGGTCCTGCCCGACGGCACCACCACGGTCGTGCGCGGCGAATGGCCGGGCACCATCGCCCGCGAACCCCACGGCGACGGCGGTTTCGGCTACGACCCGCTGTTCATCCCCGAGGGCGGCACCACCTCCGCCGCCGAACTCACCCCCGCCGAAAAGGACGCCGCCTCCCACCGAGGCCGCGCCCTGACCCAGCTCATCCCCGCCCTGGCCGCACTGGGCTGACATCGAATCAAGATCACCAGGCTTTGGTGCAGATTTCTACTCGGCCGATGTTTGCGTGATTGCCTGGTGATCGCGTGTCCAGCACGGTGACCGCACAACGAAAGCGCCGCCGCCCCGAATAATCCGGAGCGGCGGCGCTTTTCGTCGGGGTCTACAGCCCGAACTGCTGCTTCACAGCCTTGGCATTGAGGTGTTCGGCGTAGAACGACAGGAACGGAATGGTGCCGGCCAGCGCCGTGAGCACCGTCCGCTTCGGCTGCCAACGGACCTTGATCGCGAGGTCGATGGTCAACGCCAGGTACACCATGTAGAACACGCCGTGCGCCTGGCCGATGTAGAAGAACCAGGCCGGTGCCTCGTTCTTGTCGTCCAGGATCAGGTACTTGTAGATCAGTTCACCGGTCAGCACGAGCAGCCACACACCGGTGATCCAGGCCAGCACCCGGTAGCGGGTGAGCGCGGTGCGGATCTTGTCGCGGCCTGCCGCACCGGCGGGCGGTGTCGGTGCGGTGGTCGCGGTGTGGTCTTCGGAGGTGGTCACCCGGCGTTCCTCTCGGGGGAGTGCAAGCCGGCGGTGCGGACCTGCGCATCGATGTCGTTGGCGTGTAGTTGCGCCAGGTACTGGTTGTAAGCCGCGGTTTCCGGGTCGTCGGCGGGCGCGGCTTTTGGCCGTTCGGGCAGAATCCCCGGGGGGATCTCGCGCGCGGCCTCGACCTTGTCGGGGCGGGGAGCGACAGGCTGTTCGGCCTCGCGTTCCAACCGCACGAACCGCACATAGGCGAACACCGCGAACCCGGCGAACAGCGGCCATTGCAGCGCGTAGCCGAGGTTCTGCCCCGTCCCGGTCCCCGATTCGAACCGTTCCCACTGCCACCAGGCCAGCGCCAGACACCCCGATGCGACAAGCACAACCAGCGCGATCAGGGCCGGACGATTATGCGCCGGGCGAGGAGGTGGAGCGGACACGCGCTCCACGGTACCCGCCTACTACAGCGCCCGTAGGACCAGGTCGCGGCGGGCGGGGGCCGCAGCGGCGGGCGTCACAGCCGGGTCGTTCCGGAAGGTTTGGCGGTAGGCGGTGGGGGAGACGCCGATGGTGTTGGCGAGGTGTTGGCGCAGCGACGTGGCGGTGCCCAGGCCCGCGTCGGCGGCGACCCGGTCGATCGGCAGGTCGGTGGCTTCGAGCAGGTGGCGGGCGTGGTCGACGCGTTGCTGGGTGAGCCACTGGCCGGGTGGCAGGCCGGTTTCCTCGCGGAAGCGGCGGCAGAAGGTGCGCACGCTCATCCGCGCGTGGGCGGCGAGTTCGGTGAGCGGGAGCGGGCGGTCGAGGTGGTTCAGCGCCCAGGCCCGAGTGGCGGCGGTGGTCGCGGCGGTGGGTTCGGGAATCGGACGGTCGATGAACTGGGCCTGGCCGCCGTCGCGCCACGGCGGCACGATGCACAGGCGAGCGACCCGATTGGCGACCACACTGCCGTGATCGCGACGCAGCAGATGCAGGCACGCGTCGATCCCGGCGGCACTGCCCGCGGCGGTGATGATGCGGCCCTCGTCGACGAACAGGACGTCGGCGTCCATTCTGACCTGCGGGAACAGGCTGCGGAACCGATCGGCCTGCTTCCAGTGCGTGGTGGCGGGGCGGTCGTCGAGGAGGCCGAGGGCGGCGAGGACGAAGGCGGCGGTGCAGATCGACACGATCCGGGTCTCGGGCCGCACGCGGGCCAGTGCCCGAGCCAGGTCGGCGGGCATCCACTCCGATTCCGGCGCGTCACACGCGGAGAACGGCGGGATCACCACGGTGTCGGCTTCCTCGAGCGCGCTGCTGTCGAATCCGACGGCGATGGTGAAGTCGGCGTTCGTCGTCACCGGCGCACCGTCGAGGCTGCAGGTGCGCACGTCGTAGAGCGCGGCACCGCCGGAGTCGGTCGCCGTGCCGAAGATCCGGGCCGGAATCCCCAGTTCGAACGGATAGACCCCGTCCAGTGCCAGAACCACCACGCGATGCATGGCAAGATTCTTGCACATATTGGCCTTCTTGCCACTCGCCGCCGCCTCGCGGGCCGGGCATCGTTGTCCGCACATCGCCGGTTCCCCTCGAAACGGCGTGCGACACAAGGAGAACGAGTCATGCGGGCAATCGGTCAGGACATCTTCGGCGGACCCGAGGTACTGCGGGTGGTCGAGGTCGACAAGCCGACACCGGGACCGTCGGAAGTACTGGTCCGGGTCCACGCGGCCGGGGTGAACCCGACCGATTCCTGGCATCGCGGCAGCGGTGGGCTGTTCGGCAAGATGGTCCGGCTGGGCTGGGATGTGTCCGGCGTGGTCGAGGCGGTCGGTGTCGGTGTGACACTGTTCGCTCCCGGCGACGAGGTGTTCGGCATGCCGCGCCTGCCGTACGCGGCGGGCACCTACGCCGAGTACGTCACCGCACCGGCCCGTCATCTCGCACATAAGCCGACGAACCTCACCCATATCGAGGCGGGCGCGCTGGCACTCGTCGCGCTCACCGCCTGGCAAGCACTCGTCGACACCGCCGATGTGCAGCCGGGCCAGCGGGTGCTGATCCACGCGGCCGCGGGCGGGGTCGGCCATGTCGCGGTGCAGATCGCCAAGGCGCGCGGCGCGTACGTGCTCGCCACGGCACGCGCCGACAACCACGACTTCGTCCGCGAACTCGGCGCCGACGAGGTAATCGACTACACCACTACAGATTTCGAAGACGCGGCCCGCGATATCGACGTGGTCGTCGACACCGTCGGCGGCGAATACGGCCCGCGCTCGCTGCGAACCCTGCGCCCCGGCGGCATCATCGTCTCACTGGCCTCCCCGGCCGAAGCGGCGTTGGTCGACGAGGCAGGCCCACTCGGCGTGCGCGCGGGCTTCATGATCGTCGAGCCCGACAACGGCGGCCTGCGCGCCATCACAGAGTTGGTCGAAGCGGGTGCGCTGCGACCCCACGTCGAAACCGTCCTGCCGCTGGAACTCGTGCGCAAGGCCCACGAGATCAGCGACAATCAGCGCACCCGCGGCAAGATCGTGCTCACCGTGGCATGAATCAGAACTTGTAGCTGATCCCGGTCATCCGCTCGGATTCCTCCCACAGCCTGCGCAGCAGTTCGGGATCGCGCGAGATCTTGGTCGACGGGCAGGCTTCCACCGGACCCTGCGACTGCATCCACTTGTTCGGTCCCCAGTACACGGTGGGGTCGGCGTCGGGTTCGGTGGCCGCGAACAGGGTGGAGTGGGCGGCCTTGGCGGGTGCGTGGCCGATGAGTTTGATGAACGGCTTGCTGACCAGGTCCAGCGGAGTCTCGGTGCGGGCGAACAGATCCGTCGCCGAGACGCCGGGGTGCACAGCGTAGGACTTCTTCGCCGAACCGGCCTCGGTGAGCCTGCGCTGCAGTTCGCGGCCGAACATCAGGTTGGCCAGCTTGGCCTGGGCGTAGGCGAGATTGCGCTGGTAGCGGCGGTTTTCGTAGTTCAGGTCGTCGATCCACAGTTTGGGCGTCTGCTTGTGCGCGATGCTGGCGATCGACACCACCCGGTCACGCACGCGGTCCAGCAGCAGCCCGGTGAGCGCGAAGTGACCGAGGTGGTTGACGCCAAACTGGGTCTCGAAGCCGTCGGCGGTGCGCGAGAACGGGACGTTCATCAGACCCGCGTTGTTGATCAGCACATCGAATTCGCCCTGCTGTGAGGCGAATTCGCGCACGGAAGCCAGGTCGGCCAGGTCGAGCGCGGCCACGCGCACGTCGCCGTCGATGGCGTCGGCGATCGGCTGAGCTTTGCTCGCGTTGCGGCAGGCCATGATCACCGTCGCACCCCTGGCGGCCAGCACCTTGGTGGTTTCGGCACCGAGGCCGCCGTTGGCCCCGGTGATCACGAACGTGCGCCCGGACTGGTCCGCGATGTCAGTTGGTTTCCATGCCATGCACCCGATCTTACTCTGGAGTAAGTTCGGGTGTAAGGTCAGCCCAGCAATCCGCTCAGCGTACGGGCGCAGGCGGGTTTGCGCAGTTTGGTCATGGCCTTCGCCTCGATCTGCCGCGCCCGCTCACGCGAGAAGCCCAGCGCCGTCCCCACCTCCTCCAAAGTGCGGCCTTCACCGCGGTCTAGGCCGAAACGCAGTCGGATGACAGCGGATTCGCGTTCGGTCAGCACTTTCAGCGCTTCCTCGACATAGCCGCCGAGCATCTGCTCGGCTACCACGTCGGCGGGCGCGGGCCCGGTGTCGGGCAGCAGCGAACCCAGATCGGTGTCCTCGCCGATGGGCGCGTGCAGCGACACCGGCTCGGCTTCGTGCCGCAACACCGCCTCGACCTGCGCGACCGTGAGCGCCGCGCCCGCCGCCAGCTCCTCCGTGGTGGCCGCGCGCCCCAACTGATGCGCCAACTCGCGCCGCACCCGAATCACCCGGTGCAGCACATCGGCCACATTCGAGGGCAACCGAATCGCGCGCCCCTGATCGGTGAGCGCGCGCCCGATCGACTGCCGAATCCAGTACGTCGCATACGTGGACAACTTGAGCCCGCGCTCGTGATCGAACTTCTCCACCGCGCGCATCAACCCGACCGTGCCCTCCTGGATCAGATCCAGCAGTGACATCCCGGTATTGGTCGGGAACCGCCGCGCGATCGACACGACCAGCCGCAGATTCGCCCGCACCATCTGATCTTTCGCACGCAGGCCGTCGAGTTCGGTGCGGCGCAACAGTTCTCGTCGCCAAGGTGTGAGTTCTGCTCCCGCCGTGTCGATTTCAGCACGTGCGGCAACACCGGCGGCGATGCGCGTGCCGAGGGCGTACTCCTGCTCGGCGGTCAGCAGGGGAGTGCGGCCGATGGTGGACAGGTAGTCGCGAATGGGATCGGTGGACACGGTGGTGGTCAAGAGAACTCCCGTTCGAAGTGCGGCCGGAGGTGGTGACCGGTGGGGCGAGGGCGCGCCCCACCGGTCGGGAATCGCAGTGACTACTTGCCGGGAATCCGGATCGGACGGCGGACGGCCGAGGACCGGGTCTGTGAACCGCGAATGGCCGAGCCGGTGCCGCGTCGGCGCTGTGCGGGGAACGGCGCTTCGGTGCGTCGTGCCGCTCGGGACCGGCGGGGTTCGGTCTCGCGGACCACGTTGTCGAGTGCGTTGCGCGTGAATCGGGCCATATCGGCTGCTCCTTCGAGGGTGGAACGGGTGCTGAGGGGGCTTGCGGCGATATCGGTTCCGTGCGGCATGCGCTGTCTCCTTCGATCGTGTCGCTGGCGGCGACGAACACAAACTTAGAACCAACCTAAAAATATGTCAAGAACAATTTTGGGACGAGTTCAGATATGCTGCTGACATGACCACGCAACAGGGGCTTCGCGCCAGGAAGAAGCAGCAGACCAGGGAACACATCTCCGACCGGGCCACCGAACTGTTCCTGGCGCGGGGGTTCGACCGTGTGACCATCGCCGAGGTCGCGCAGGCCGCGGACGTGGCCAAGATGACCGTCACCAACTACTTCCCCCGCAAGGAAGATCTCGCCCTCGACCTAGGGGAGGTCTACGTCGACCAGCTCGCCGCGGTCGTGCGGGAACGCGAGCCGGGCCAGTCGGCGTTGGCTGCGCTGCGGCACGCCTACCTGACGGCGGTCGCGGCGCACAGCATGCTCATCGGTTTCAGCGGAGAACCGTTCGCCAGGATGATCGCCGACAGCCCCGCGCTCACCGCACGCGTGCGCGAGTTCCACGACGACCGCGAGGTGGCATTGGCGAAAACGTTGGCTGCGGAGACGGGCGCCGACGACATCACCCCCCGGGTCGCCGCGGCTCAACTCGCCGGCGTCGAACGGGTCTTGTTCGACGAAGTCACCCGTCGCACTCTCGCCGGTGAATCCAACGACGCGATCGCCGCCGCGCTGTTCCGCGATGCCCGCGTAGCCTTCGACGCGCTAGAGCCGGGCTTGGGAAGTTACGCCGTGCGTTGAGATATCGGTCCGGTTGCTGCCGTGTCACTGGAACCCCACAGCAGCAAGGAAAGCCCATACTGAGCCAATGCCGGATGGTGTTGCTGCAGACAAGCCAGTCGAGCCGATGAGCAAGACGAAGATCAACCTCGTCTTCGCGACCGTGACGCTGGGCATGCTCATGTCCGCGCTCGACCAGACCATCGTGTCGGCCGCGCTGCCCTCGATCGTGGCCGATCTGGGCAGCGCCGGGCACATGGCCTGGGTGGTGACCTCGTATCTGCTGGCCGAGGCCGTCGCGACCGTGCTCGCGGGCAAACTCGGTGACCTGTTCGGCCGCAAACTGCTGTTCCAGCTCAGCGGCGTCATCTTCATCGCGGGTTCGGCGCTGGCCGGTGTCGCCAACAGCATGCTCGTGCTGATCGTGGCGCGCGGCATCCAGGGCATCGGCGCGGGCGGGCTGATGGTGACCTCGATGGCGTTGATCGCCGACACGATTCCGCTGCGCGAACGCGGCAAGTACCAGGGTGCGCTGGGCGCGGTGTTCGGCGTGACCACCGTGGTCGGGCCGACGCTGGGCGGCCTGTTCACCGACCATGCGAGCTGGCGCTGGTGCTTCTACGTGAACGTGCCGATCGCGATCATCATGGTGGTGATGGCCGCGCGCACGCTGCCGCATCTGCGCTCGGTCGCCCGTCCGGTGATCGACTACCTGGGCATCGGTCTGGTCGCGCTCGGCGTCTCCGCGCTCATCCTGGGCCTGGAGTTCGGCGGCAACGAATTCCCGTGGGGCTCTTGGCAGATCATCGGTTTGTTCGTGCTCGCCGCGGTGCTGATCACCGGGTTCGTGCTGGTGGAGAACCGGGCGAAGGAGCCGATGCTGCCGATGCGGTTGTTCAGCAGCCGGGTGTTCACGGTGTCGTCGGTGCTCAGTTTCATCGTCGGTTTCGCGATGCTCGGCTCGATGACGTACCTGCCTGCCTACCTGCAGTACGTCGACGGCGAGTCGGCCACGAGTTCGGGTGTGCGCACGTTACCGCTGGTGGTCGGCCTGTTCATCACCTCGATCTTCTCCGGTCAGGTCGTGGGCAAGACCGGCCGGTACCGGTATTTCCCGGTCGTGGGCATGGCGGTGATGGCGGTGGGTCTGGGTTTGATGTCCACGATGGGGCACGACACGAGCGTGTGGCTGGAATCGCTGTACATGCTCATTCTCGGCGCGGGTCTGGGCCTATCGATGCAGGTGCTCACCATCGTCGTGCAGAACACCGTGCCCTACGCAGACCTCGGCACCGCCACGTCGGGCGTCACGTTCTTCCGCACGCTGGGCAGCGCCTTCGGCACCGCGGTGTTCGGCACGCTGTACACCAACGAGAGCAAGCCCGCCCTGGAACAGGCGTTGAAACAGGCACACGGCGTCCCACCCGAGGCCGTCGCGAACCCGAAACTGCTGCGCGAACTGCCGCACGAGCAGGCCGCGCCCATCATCGACGCCTACGCGCACTCGATCGACCACGTGTTCCGCTGGGTCGTGCCGGTGGCCCTGGTCGGTTTCGTCGTGTCCTGGTTCCTGCCGCAGGTGCGGCTGCGCGACAGCTCCCGGCACGGCGCCGGCGATGTCGGCGAGGGCTTCTCGGTGCCCGATTCGCACGACCGCGTGGTGCAACTGGAACGCTCGGTGGCCACCACCGTGCGTAAGGCCAGGGCCGAGAAGCCGATCATCCCCGAACTCATCGCGGCCTCGGGCAGCACGCTGAGCCCGGACGCGGCATGGGCGTTGGGCCAGGTGTACCTGTACTCCAAGGAGGGCATCCAGGCCACCGTGCACGCCATCGCCTACCGCCACCAACTGCCGGTGGAAGTGCTGTCCCCGGTGTTCCGCCAGGCCACCGACGCGGGCCTGCTCCACGACGACGGCGGCACCCTGACCCTCACCGACAACGGCACCACCGAGGTCGACAAGCTGCGCGTCGGCTGGCGCAAGTGGCTCGGTGACCGCCTCGACGACTGGAATTCCGAAGACCCCACCGACCGCGCCCTGCTCGACGAGGCCCTGTCGAAGATCGCCGCCAAACTACTGGACCAGGGCGCTGATAGCAGCGAGGTATCGAAAACCTGAACCCCGCCGTCCACCGCACTGGACAGGTCTTGCCGCCGAAATACTCGTAGACGTATATTCGTAGACGAGTAAGGAGGCGGTGGTGGCTACCAAGCGCAAGGTGAACAACCTGTTGGCGCTCGCCGTGCTGTCGGTGATCGTGCAGCGACCGATGCACCGCTACGAGATCGCCGCCACGCTGCGCGCGCACGGCAAAGACCGTGACATGGACATCAAGTGGGGCTCGCTCTACACCGTCGTCCAGAACATGGAGAAGGCCGGATTTCTCGAGGTCATCGGCAGTGAACGCGACGGCGCCCGCCCCGAGCGGGTGATCTACCGGATCACCGACGCCGGCCGCGTCGAGATGGCGGACTGGACCCGTGAACTGCTCGCCGCACCCGAGCCCGAACATCACCGGTTCACCGCCGGCCTGTCGATTCTGGCGGTGCTGCCGCCCGACGAGGTGATCGAGCTGCTCGGCATGCGCATCGAGACGCTGACGCAGGTCATCGC
The DNA here is from genome assembly GCF_042716995.1 of Nocardia sp. NPDC058640. Lineage (NCBI taxonomy): Bacteria > Bacillati > Actinomycetota > Actinomycetes > Mycobacteriales > Nocardiaceae > Nocardia > Nocardia sp. NPDC058640. The sequence goes on along the minus strand of NZ_JBHXRG010000047.1, from coordinate 22,102 downwards.
GACGACCAGGGCGGAGCTCGACCAGGTGAAGGGCACGCTGGCGCGGCTGTTCGTCGTCGAATCCGAATACGGCCTGGCGATGCTGGAAGCCGAAGCGAACTGGGCCAGGTCCCTGCGTGACGAACTCGCCGCGGGCACCTTCGAGGGTCTCGAGTCCTGGCGGCAGTGGCATGTCGACGGCATGCCACCCGAACAGATTCCCGAACTCGGCGAGAGGAGCGACGACTAGCTCGAGCAGCAAGACCCCGGACCCGGTGGCGTGCGGCAACACCCCACCGAGCCCGAGAAACCGTCCCGAAACCAGGCGCACCCGGCCCCGAGGCTGGCTACCACAGGATAGCTGGGTGACGCCGACAGCAGATCTGGAGATCACCCATGTCCACCACCCGTTCCGCCCTGATAATCGGCGGCGGCATCGCCGGACCCGTTACCGCTACCGCCCTGCGTAAAGCAGGCATCGATGCCCACGTCTACGAGGCCTATTCGGGTCCGTCCGAGGGCATCGGCTCCGGGCTCGCGCTCGCACCCAACGGCCTCGCCGCGCTCGACCTCATCGGCGCCGGTGACGCGGTGCGCGCGATCGCGCTGCCCGTCGCCCAGATGCGCCTGCGAGTCGGCGCCCGCGAACACGTCCTGCCCGACCTCGCCGATCAGCCGCCACTACAGGCTGTCGATCGCGGCGAACTACACCGCACCCTGCACGATCACGCGGTCGCCGCGGGCGTGCCGTTCAGCTACGACAAACGGCTGACCCACGTCGACGAACACCCCGACGGTGTCACCGCGCACTTCACCGACGGCTCCACCGCCACCGCCGACATCCTCGTGGGCGCCGACGGAATCCGTTCCACCGTAAGAACTTTGATCGACCCGAATGCACCCGGACCCGACTACACCGGCATGCTCGGCTTCGGCGCACAGGTCGACTGCGACCTCGACCTGCCCGACGACACCATGGTGTTCGCCTTCGGCGCCAACGCCTACTACCTGTACTGGAAACTCGCCGACGGCGGCGCGATGTGGGGCGCGAATCTGCCCAGCAAGCAATACTTCTCGCTCACCGAGGCCCGCGCCCTCCCTGCGGAGCACTGGCTGAAGATCCTGCGCCAGACCTACGCCCCGGACTCTCCCGGCGCCGAATTCGCCCGTCGCACAACGGCGGACAACCTCGAGATCACGGGCGCGCTGCACATCATGGGGCCGGTACCGCACTGGTATCGCGATCGGCTGGTGCTGGTGGGTGACTCGGTGCACGCGCCGTCCAACAGTTCGGGTCAGGGCGCCTCACTGGCGATCGAAAGCGGCGTGCAACTCGCGCGCTGCCTGCGCGATATCGCCGCGCCCACCGAGGCCTTCGCGACCTATGAACGGTTGCGCCGGGCCCGTGTGGAAGGCATCGCGGCCCGTGCGGCGAAGATCAATCACAGCAAGACACCGGGCCCGTTCGCCCGCAAGATCATGAACGCGATGATGCCGCTCATGGTCAAAACGGTGATGAACCCGGAGAAGACCATGGGTGCCGAACGCCGCTACCGCATCGACTGGGACGCGCCGGTCCAGGCCGCCTGACCACAGCGGCCCTCGGCGACGGGGGCCGCTACCGTCCGACCACGGTCCGCACGCGCGTGAAGGCCGTGACACACAGCACCAACCACAGCAGCCCGATGATCCACCCCGCGAGCACATCGGTGGTCCAGTGCACGCCCAGATAGATCCGCGACAACCCGACAGCGACCGGGAAGACGATCGCGAACGCGGTCACCGCCACCCGCGCCCACCTCCGCTGGATGAGCGGCACCAGCACGATCGCCACGATGCCGACCACCACCGTCGAACCGAGCGTGTGCCCCGACGGATAGGACAGGCTGGGTTCGAAGACCAGCCGGGACGCTTCGGGCGGACGCTGCCGGCCGACGAGCCGTTTGATCACCCACACCAGCACGCCCGCACCCAGCGATGTGAAAGCCACGAGCGCGGCGACCGGCAGATCGCGCCGCAGCACGAACCAGCTGATGACGATCGCCGCGAGAATCACCATCGACAGCGTGTCGCCCAGGTCGGTGATCACCGTGGCGATGCTGGTGAGCGGTTCGCCACGATGGGCGATCATCCAGTCCAGCACCCGGGTGTCCGCCCAGGTGACACCGCTGGTGACCTCCCAGGTGAGGACCGTGATCAGCACCGCCGCGGTCGCGATCAGGGCGAGCACGTGCGGGGTCCGGCGGCACAGCGCGGACCAGGCGACCTCGTGGGGCGATGATTGGCGAGAGGCAGTCGGCATAACTACCAGATTGCCAGCTCCGGAAATCAGGCCTCGAAAACGACCGTGTTCCCGGCGACATCACGGGTGCCCGCGACCTTCTTGATCGCTTTCACCAGATCCGCGACACATTCCCACGTCCGCGGTGGCTCGCACTCGATGTTGCCGATCGTGTACCAGCTGTCGGTGCCGCGATAGCGGACCAGGCCCTGGCCCGCGTCGTCGAGCATCACGTCGAGCTCGCCCGACACCGTCCCTTCCTCTTCGGTCATGACGGAACTGTCGGCGGTGATCTCGATGATGTCGCTTATTTGAACTCTCCTCGGCGGAGGCAGTCATCGACTGCGGTGCGCAACGCGGCGTGCTCGGCGGAATCGACGGTCAGGGCGTATTTTACCTTCACCTTGACGTAGTGCTCCACATAGGCGCACCGAAAGTTGCCCGGCGGCAAGTAGTTCGCGGGATCCTGATCACCCTTGGAACGGTTGGCCGACGGGTCGGCGGCGACCAGGTTCAGCGCGTCGTTGGCGATGCGACGGCGGGTGTCCTCGTCACGGTCGGCGGCACCGGAACGCCACGCTTCGGCAAGGGCCACAATGTGTTCGGCGTCGACCTTGGACGGATCGGTGATGAACTTGTACGGCCCGAGCTCACCGGTCTTCTTGTCGATGAAGCCGTAGTGGTCCTGCCAGCCACCGCCCGCGGCCACCTTCAGGTCACAGGTCTTGGCGTCCAGGGTCACCTTGCCGTTGGCGTCGCGCAGCATCATCACTTCGCGGCTGGTGCATTTGGCGTACTGGGCCAGGTCGCCGATGAAGCCGTGTTCGGGCTTGTTGGTGTCCCAGTGCGGGAACTTCTCGCGCGTGTAGCCCGCCATCGGACCTTCGGGCGCGACCACCAGCGTGCCGACCAGATCGCCGACTTCCTTACCCGACACCGTCGCCGCACCCGCCGAACCGGGACCGGGCGCGGTGGGACTCACCTTGTCCAACAACGTATTCGCGACCGTCACCACCACGGCGATGAGCACCGCGCCGAGCACGGCGAGCAGGGCCTTTCCCGCAGGAGAGCCACTGATCGAGGACCACTTCATGCCCGTACCACCCACACGCTTCGTCGAAAAATGAACCGGCACAACCTAACGGCCACACCGGGTGTCGTCTGTGATTGTCCGCTATGAGGTCGCGCACAGCACAGCCGGCACGAACCGATTGCGGCGCAATAGCGTTCACCTATCGACGGAGGTGACCTGTTGTGCCGGTACGCAAACCGAAGGTGACCGACATCACAATACTCTCAGTCGGGCAGCGATCCCGCTTCGGGCGGAATTCCGGTGTCCAAGAAGCGAATCAGCCGGGCGATCCGCGCCGCGTGGTCCACGCAACGCTGGAACTGACTGCCCAGCAACGCCATATCGATCGCGGCCTCGACACTGACCCCGGAATCGGTGAGCACGGTGCGCAACTGCTTGCACAGCGTGTCCATCGCGACGGCATCGGCACCGTCGTCGGCGCAGACCCGACCACTGGCCACCGAGGCGCCCACGCGCGCCACGCAGGTCGACGCCAGCGTGCCCATCGACACCAGTTCGTCGATCACCGGCGCGGGCGCGACCGTACGCGGATGTGCCCGATACACGTACTGCCCAGCGGTTTCGGTGCGACGACCGATCCGCGACAGCTCCCCGGCCACCTGAATCGCGGTCACCACATGGCGCAGATCGCGCGCCACCGGAGCCTGCAGTGCGAGCAGGGCCATCGTGCGGGATTCGCACGCGGCGAACATCACCTGCAACTGCTCGTCGAGTGCGAACACCTCGTAGGTGGCCGCGAGGTCGGCAGTGGCCACCGCCTGGGTGACGCGCTGCGTCGCGTCATGGGCGACGCGCGACATCAGGGTGAGATCGTTGGCCAAAGCGACGAGCTCGAGAGTGAACTGGGTCCGCACGCGCGCAATTGTTCCCCATCGCGGGAGCGCGAGTGAATCCATCGCCGGATTCCCGCAGCGGCGAAACCCGGTGCACCCGGCCGCAGCTGGAACAATAGGGGCCATGATTGCCGCGCTGAGGACCACATGGACCATGTATGTGCCCATCCTCGCCGCGCTGGTACTCGCCCTGAGTTGGGGGCGTTCGATACCGGGACCGGTCGTGGTGGTGGTCAGTATCGCGCTGGTCGGCGCGGTGCTCGCGGCGGTCTACCACGCCGAGATCGTGGCGCACCGGGTCGGCGAACCCTACGGTTCGCTGGTGCTGGCGGTCGCGGTGACCGTGATCGAGGTGGCGCTGATCGTGACGATGATGATCTCCGGCGGCGACAAGGCGGCCTCGCTCGCGCGCGACACCGTGTTCGCCGCGGTGATGATCACCTGCAACGGCATCTTCGGCTTGGTACTGCTGGTGGGTGCGTTGCGCAGGCGGGTCGCGGTGTTCAACGCCGAGGGCACCGGCGCGGCGCTGGCCACCGTGGCGACGTTGGCCACGCTGAGTCTGGTGCTGCCCACCTTCACCACCAGTGCGCCCGGCCCGGAGTTCTCGCCGCCGCAGCTGGCCTTCGCCGCGGTCGCGTCGCTGCTGCTGTACGGACTGTTCGTGATGGTGCAGACGGTGCGTCACCCCGACGATTTCCTCCCGGTCGAAGACGGTGGCGCCGTCGATGACAGTGACGCGCACGCGCCGTCCAAGCGGGCCGCGCTGATCAGTCTCGGCATGTTGGGCCTGGCCCTGGTCTGCGTGGTCGGCCTGGCCAAGGTGGTCTCGCCCGCGCTGGAGGCCGGCGTGGCCGCGGCGGGCCTACCGCAATCGGCGGTGGGTGTGGTGATCGCGATGCTGGTGCTGCTGCCCGAGACCATCGCCGCGGTGAACTCCGCGCGCCGCAATCAGGTGCAGATCGGCTTGAACCTGGCGCTGGGGTCGGCGATGGCCAGCATCGGCCTGACCATTCCGGTGATCGCGATCGCGACCATCTGGCTCAGCGGCCCGCTGGTACTTGGCTTGGGTCCCACCCAGATGGTGCTGCTCGCGCTGACCGTCGTGGTGAGCACGTTGACCATCGTTCCCGGCCGCGCAACCTTGCTGCATGGTGGCGTTCACCTGGCGTTGTTCGCGGCGTTTGTGTTCCTCGCCGCAAGCCCGTAGCCCCGGTGTCGCGCATCACACAAGGTGCGCACCTGTCGTGGAAACCACGAAAAAGCGACGAGGGTCACGCACCCGAAATTTTGTTGTGACGCAGAGTACCGGTTAGCTTGCTGGAGTTGGCACCGACGCCGAAGCCAGAGAGTGCGGTATGAAAATCACCAAGCCCCGTGCTTCACGAGCGGTACGGAGACATCTGTGATGTCCACCGATCTGCGCTCCGCGAAGCGCGAGTCCGCCACCCAGATCGTCCGCAAGAACTTCACCGACACCGTCGTGTCGTCGCTGCGGACCTTCGGGCGTGCGGTCGACCTCGCCGCGCAATCGACCGGCGGCACCGTCTCCGACATCGCCCGCCGACAGTTCCAATGGCGTGAGACCCTCGTGCAGGCCTGGCGCCTGATCACGGTCACCGCGATCCCCGCGATCCTGATGGCGATCCCGTTCGGCGTGATCGTCTCGGTCCAGGTCGGCAACCTCATCCACAGCCTCGGCGCGGACTCGCTGCTGGGCGCGACCGGCGGCCTCGGCGTGATCAAACAGGGCGCACCCATCGCCACCGGCTTCCTGCTCGGCGGCGCCGGTGCGGCGGCCATCGCGGCGGATCTGGGCGCGCGCACCATCCGCGAAGAGATCGACGCGCTCAACACCATGGGCATCAACCCGGTGCATCGCCTGGTCATCCCGCGCATGGTCGCGATGCTGATCGTGGCGCCCATGCTCAATGTGCTGATCATCCTGGTCGGCGTGCTGGCCGGCTACGCGGTCGCCGTGGGCGGCCAGGGCGTCACGCCGGGCAGCTACTGGTCGACCTTCGGCGCCTTCGCCACCACCGCCGACGTCTGGGTGTCGCTGCTCAAGGCCCTGATCTTCGGCTTCCTCGTGGTGATCATCGCCTGCCAGCGCGGCCTGGAAGCCAAAGGCGGACCGCGCGGTGTCGCCGACGCGGTCAACGCCGCGGTGGTGCTGTCGGTGGTCTCGATCGCGATCGTGAACCTGCTGGCCAGCCAGATCACCGCCATGTTCCTCCCGACGAAGTTGGCGTGATGGCTGCCTCCTCCTACATTCCCGCGCACTGGCTGCGCCGTCCCGCCCGCCTCGGCAAGCGCATCGGCTCCGCCGGTGAATCGCTGGGCTTCGTCGCGGTGTTCGTGTGGCAGGTGCTGTCCTCGGTGCCGCTGACCCTGCGCCGCTACCGCGAGGAAACGCTGCGCGCGGTCACCGACATGACCTGGGGTCGAGGGTCGATCATCGTCGGCGGTGGCACCGTGCCGATGATGATCGTGCTCGGCCTGGTGATGGGCGCCTCGGTGGGCGTGGAATCGTTCGCCACCCTCGACATGCTCGGCATGGGCCCGGTCTCCGGTGTGGTCTCCGCCTACGCCACCACCCGCGAGCTGGCCCCTATCGCGGCGGCCATCGGTTTCGCCGCGCAGGCGGGCTGCCGGATCACCGCCGAGATCGGTTCCATGCGCATCTCCGAGGAGATCGACGCGATCGAAGCGCTGGGTCTGCGGTCGGTGCCGTTCGTGGTCACCACCCGCGTGATCGCGGGCGCCATCGCCATCGTGCCGACCTTCCTGATCGCGCTGATCCTGTCCTACGCGGCCTGCCGCGGCCTGGTCACCATGGTCTACGGACAGTCCGCGGGCGTGTACGACCACTACTTCTTCCAGTTCATCTCCGGCTTCGACATGATCGCCGCGGTGATCAAGGTGGCCGTGTTCGGCACGGTCGTGATCCTGGTGCACAGCTACTTCGGGTTCTTCGCCACCGGCGGACCCGAAGGCGTCGGCATCGCCTCGGGTCGTGCGGTGCGCGCCAGTTCGGTGGCCATCATCGCCATCGACATGGTGCTGTCGATCGCACTGTGGGGCTTCAACTCGGCGATCAGTTTTACGGGGTGATCTAGTGCCTAACTACGGAATGCCCGGTGTCGCGGCCGACCGACGCAGCGCGCGCCTGACCGGCGGAATCATCCTCGGTCTGATCGCGGTGGTCGTGCTGGCCACGGTGGGCTACAACAACTTCCGGACCGTTGACGGCCTGCGCATCGCCCTGCACACCGATCACCTCGGTGACGGCATCAGCGCGGGCAGTCAGGTCCGCATCGACGGTGTCACCGTCGGCGAGGTCGCCGAAGTGACCCCCGGCGAACGCGGCACCCAGCAGATCGCGCTGCTGCTGGACGGCGAGCGACTGGTCGGCATCGACGACAGCCTCGCCGTGGACTACGCCCCCACCAACCTGTTCGGCATCGCGGAGATCGAATTGCGCCGTGGCACAGGCGGTTCCCCGCTGCGCGAAGGCGCGGTGCTCGATCTCACCGGCGCCAACGGCGACCGGGTCTACGACGCGACGATGAGCGCGATCCTGCGCAGCCTGTCGCAGGTGGGCATGACCGTGACCAGCCCGCAGATGGCCACGGTCATCTCCCAGCTGGCCGCGGATTTCAAGGCCTTCACCCCGCTGGTGCAGGCGCTGATCACCGTGGCCAGGACCATCGCCGACAACCAGGACGTGATGCCTGCGGAGCTGTTCGGCAAGCTCGGCCCCGCCTTCGACGGCGGCGGTCAGTTCGCCGGTGCCACCATGCAGGTGATCGACCAGCTCAGCGAGATCCGGGTGACCCAGATCGACAAGGACCGCTACGACATCGGCGTCGGCGTGATCGGCGGCAGCATCCTGCCCGCCCTGACCACCACGTTGAACACCGCGGGCGGGCACTTCGCCGAGACCACCGACATGCTCGCGCCGATGCTGTCGGCACTGGCCCAGATGTCGCCCAACCCCCGTCGCACCGGCGCCGACCTCACCGCCCTGCTGCAGAACCTGCGCGGCGCCATGCCCGATGGCCCGAACGGTCCGGTCCTCAACCTCGACGTCGAGCTCAGCGGTGTCCCCGGTATCGCGGTGCCGCTGTTCGGAAAGGCCGGTGCGCGATGAAGATTCGCGGAACCGCACTGCGTCTTGGCGCATTCACCCTGGTCATGATCGTCGCACTGGGTCTGGTGTTCACCCTGATCCAACGCCCGGTCGCCGGTGACACCAACGCCCACGACGTGCTGTTCACCGACGCCAACGGACTCAAAGTCGGCAACGACGTGCGAATGTTCGGCGTGCAGGTGGGCAAGATCGAGAAGATCGGCCTGGAAGGCGACAAGGCCAAGATCGCGATCACGGTCAAGACCGACACCCCGATCTACGACAACTCCAAGCTGGCCATCCGCTACCAGAACCTCACCGGCCAGCGCTATATCGACCTGCAGCAGGCCCCCAACCCCGGCGCGAAGATCGTCGCGGGTGCCCGGATCGGTGCGAACATGACCGTCCCGTCGTTCGACGTGACGAGCCTGTTCAGCGGCCTGAAGCCGGTGCTGGCCACGCTGTCGCCCGAAGCGATCAACCAGTTCACCGCCAGCATGCTCGCCGTGATCGAAGGCGACGGCTCGGGTCTGGGCCCCGCGTTGGGCGCGATCGACCAGCTCGCGAGCTACGCGCAGGACCGTCAGCAGGTGATCAGCACGCTGATCCGCAACCTGTCCGACATGGCCGACCGACACGGCGGCCGCGTGGGCCAACTTCTGCCGCTGCTGGCCCGGCTCACCGACGTCTTCGAGGCGATGCAACGCAATATCGGCGGCGTCGCGCAGTTCGCGATGACCGCGCCCTCGGTGCTGGCACCGGTGGACCGGTTGCTCGCCTCGCTGGGCCTGGTCGAAGGCGGCGGCGCCGACGTCGACGCGATGATCCGCGCCCTGTTCCCGAACCCGGCCGAAGCCGTCGAGGTGTTCGGCAAGCTGCCCGGGCTGCTGGCCACGGTCGACTCGTCGCTGTCGCGCGGTTTCGCCGACTTCACGCCGCACTGCGGCAACGGCGCGGCCGACGTGCCCGCCCCGCTGCAGGTGCTGATCGCCGGACAGAAGGTCACCGTATGCAACCGCTGAAGCTGCCCAAGATCTTCTCCGGTGATCGCCCGATCCTCGACGAAGCGGGCAAACGCGCCCGCGAACTGCGCATGGGCATCCTCGGACTGAGCCTGGTGGTGCTGTTCATCGTCGGCGCCGCGGTGATCTACGTGGTGCCGTTGGGCAAACACACCTACACCGCCGAACTCAGCGAAGCGCAGTCCGTGCGCGAAGGCGACGACGTGCGCCTGGCCGGCATCTCGGTGGGCAGCGTCACCTCGCTGGAACTGCGGCCCGACAAGGTGCTCATGCGGTTCACCGTGAAGGACGAGGTGTTCGTCGGCGATCAGAGCTCCCTGGACATCCGGATGCTCACCGTGGTCGGTGGCCACTACGTCGCCCTGTACCCGGCCGGCTCCGCGCCGCTGGGGGACAAGGCCATTCCGTCGGATCGAATTCGCCTGCCCTACAGCCTGATCGAGACCTTCCAGGACGCCACGACCCCGCTGGCCGCGGTCGACGGCGACACCGTGCGCAACAACCTGGCCGCGGCGAACTCCGCGATCGAGACCTCCCCGGAAGCCCTGCGCACCACCCTGGACACCGTGAGCACGTACGTCGACATGCTCGACCGGCAGCGTTCGCAGGTGTCGAAGTCGATCGCGATCCTCGACGAGTACATCTCCATGTACGACGGCGCCAAGTCCGATCTGGGCAGGCTGATGAACAACGTCAACCTGCTCGAAGACCTGCTGCTGAGCAAGAAAGCCGAACTGGCGGAAGCCCTTCGGCTGCTCACCTCGGTGGTGAATCGGCTGGCCGGCCTGGCACCGACCTGGGAGTCCAGCCTGAAACCGCAGGTGCAGGCGCTGGCCGACGCACTGCCGCGACTGGGCGAACTCGGCGGCCAACTCGAACCGGTCCTTGGCACCGTGCACGAGCTGCAGACCAAGCTGTCGCAGCTGGCAACCCCCGAAGCGGGTGTGGTGGTCGACCAGTCCAGCGCCCGCGTGTGCGTACCGCTGCCAGGGAAGGCGTGCTGATGTTGAGGAAACTGCTGGGATCGCAGGCCTTCATGTCGATCGCCGGTGTCGCGGTGCTGGTCGCGTTGGTGACCGGCGGCTATTTCATCGCCTTCGATCCGCTGAAGAAGACACAGTCCTATTGCGCGATGATGCCCGACGCGATCGGCCTGTACCCGGGCAACCACGTCACCATGCGCGGCATGAACGTCGGCGAGGTGACCGCGGTGCGCAACGAGGGCGCCAAGGTGCGCGTCGAGTTCGCCGTGGACGCCGAATTCCCGGTCCGCTCCGATGCTTCCGCGACCACCGTCGCGTATTCGGTTGCCGCGGACCGCAATCTGGCCGTGCTCACCACCGGCAAGGACGCACCCCCGCTCGCGGGTGGCTGCATCACCAAAACCCTGACGCCCAAGAGCATTACCGAAACACTGACCGCACTGGCGAGCCTGTCCGACGAACTGTCCGGCGGCACCGCGGGTCAGCCGGGCGGACTGGCCAACGGCCTGTCCTCGCTGGACCGCGCGACCGCGGGCACCGGCCCCACGGTCAACGAGCTCATCCACAAACTCGGTACGGCGATGAACAAGCCCGACGCCGACATCGCCCATCTCGCAGGCCTTTTCGATGCCTTCGCCTCGGTGTCGAACCGGGTCGCCGCCAACTGGGGCGACCTGCAGACCATGCTGGTGCGTCTGGCCCCGCTGCTGAACCAGGCCTCCGACGACCTGCTCGGCCCGGCCACCTCGCTGTTCGAAGGACTCGGCGACCTATTGCCGATGCTCAACGACGTCGCCATCATCCTCGGCGACCCGCTGATCGGCGCCCTGGACGACACCGTCCCGCTGGTAAAACTGTTGCGCGCCAACGTCGGATCGCTGTCGGAGATCGTGGCCAAGATGCCCGCGCTGGCCTCGGCCTTTCGCAGCGCCACCGATCCCGCCGGCGGCACCGCGATCACCTACGCGCCGCCGAAGGTCGCACTGCCCACCGGTGAAGCCGACCAGGTGTGCACCGCGGTGAACGCGCTGATCCCAGGGCAGTGTCCCGACCCGGCGCAGGGACTGGCCGACGTGAATCTCGTGCAGGTCGTGCTCGGAATGGCAGGTGCCCGATGAACACCCGAAAGATGTTGCGACACAGCGTGATCGCGCTGGTGGTCGCCACCGGTCTCGCGGTCGGTGGTTGCGGTTTCGACCCCGCCGACGTGCCGGTTCCCGGTTCGACGGTGAGCGGAGAGACCTATCGCGTGCAGATCGAGTTCAGCAGCGTGCTGAACCTGCCGTCGCGGTCGAAGGTGATCGCCAACGGCGCCGAGATCGGCATCGTCGACGGCGTGCGCGTGGTCCAACCCGCCGACGCACCAGCAGGTCGCGGCGGTTACGTCATCGTCGAGGCCGACATCCTCGACACGGTGCAGTTGCCGAGAAAGTCCATCGCCGAACTGCGCCAGAACACCATCCTCGGCGACATCCACCTGTCGCTGACGACCCCCAAGGACGGCTTCGGCGACCTGCTGCGCGACGGCGACACCATTCCGATCGATCGCACGAAACCGCCTGTGCAACTGGAAGACACGATGGCCACCATGGCGGTGTTCGTGCAGGGCGGCGCCATCGGCCAGCTGCAGGAAATGCTGGGCCGGATCAACTCGGTGATGCCACAGGACCCCAAGGAAACCGCGCGCATCTCCGCGGTGATGGGCGCCGACGCCGCGAACCTGGCCGCGAATCTGGACCAGGTCGACCTGCTGGTCAACGGCCTGGCCGCCAACGCCGAGGTCATGCACGGCATCGGCCCCGAGCTCACCAACATCCTCACGCCCGAGGCGGTGGCCGCGATGACCGGCACACAGGACTCGATCGCCAAGACCATGAAGATCTTCGACGCACTGGGCCCGGTCGGTTCCTCGCTGACCTGGCTGGCCCCGATCGCGCGCTCGGGCGACGCGGCCGCGAACGCGTTCGTGCCGCTGGCCACCGGCGGATCGGCGGACCTGCGCTCGGCCACCAACTTGGCGCTGCTCACGGCGCTGTTGCGCGACAAGATCATTCCCTTCGCCGAGAACGGCCCGAAGGTGAACGTCACCGGCGTGCGGGTGTCCGAAGAAGACCAGCTGGCGCAGATCGTCACCGCGCTGCGGATGATCGGAATGGTGCGATGAAGACCGGTGCCCTGGCTTCGCTGAGCGGTATCGCCGCCATCACCGTGCTCGGCGCGGGTTACCTGACCTTCGGGGTGGTTCGGGTGGATCCGCTGGCCGACTTCACCGCCGCCTCGATCGAGATCGCGAATTCCGGTGGCCTGTCGGTGGGTTCGCCGATCCTGCTGACCGGGATCGAGATCGGCAAGGTCACCGAGATCGACACCTCCGCCGGCGGGCGGGTGCAGGTCGGTTTCCGGATCGGCGCCGATCACAAGGTGCCCCTGAGCAGCGTGGTCACCATCGAACACCTGTCGTCGCTGGGTGAGCCGTACGTGCAGTTCGTGCCGCGCTCCGCCGACGGCCCGTATCTGGCTGACGGACAACGACTTTCGGGCGAGAACGTGCGCACGCCGATGTCGATCCCCGAGGTCGCCCGGTTGGTCACCAAGACCGTCGAGCAGCTGGACCCCGCGGTGGTCGGCTCCCTGGTCGACACGCTCGGTACCGCGATGGCCGGCACCGAGAACGTGGTTCCCGAGCTGGCACGCGCGGGCGACCTGCTCGCCGCGGCACTGATGAGCCGCGCGCCCGCGATCGGCGAACTGCAGAACAACTTCGAATACGTCTCCGGTGATATCGCGTGGGCCGGCCCCGCCACCGCCGCGGCCGCGCCCGCGTTCGTCCGCTTGAGTCAGGTGATCGACCAGTTCGTGGAATCGGTCGGCCGGGCCACCGAGGGCGATCCACAGATGTACCTACGCGAAGACGGTCTCGTGCCGTTCCTGGAAGAACTCACCGCGAAGCTGAACGAGCTCGGCCCGGAATTGTCGGCTCTGCTGCCGGGCTTGCGTCCGCTCACCGAATCGGTGACCGCGGCGGGCCCGCAACTGGACCTGAGCGCGTTGATCGCACAGGCATTGCACAACACCGACGCCGACGCGGTGAAGGTGCGGGTCGCGATCAAGTAAACATCGGGCAACCATCGCATATAGGTATTTGCCCTGGCCAGTGCTTGTCCGGTCGAGGCGGGTGGTGGCTGAGCAACCGTGCGGTAGCGTGCTGGATGAGGTGCAGACCTGATCCGCGGCGAAGGCGGTGCGATGGCTCGCAGCAGCGACGGTCCCGAAGAGCGGACCGGTAGCAGTACACGAATGATCGCGATAGCGGCTGTGCTGGCCGCGTTGCTCGCGCTGGTGGTCGCGCTGGGACTGGTGTTGCGCGCCGATCAGGGCGCCGACGATCCCTCGGTGAACCCGTTGGGTGCCGACGCCAACGGCCTGCCGGTGGCCGGTGCCGATCAGGAGGCCGCCGACACCGAAGCGCAGTTCGCTCCGCCGTGGCCCGCCCGTCGCGTCGGCGGAAACTGCTCGGCAGGCGGCATCGTCGCCCACTGGCGCGTCCACGACGACGGCCAATGGCAGTGCACGGTCACCACCCCCGACGCCCTTCCGCCCGCGCCGCCCCCACCTCCACCGCCGCCCGCTCCCGAGTTCGTCCCGGAACCGGCCCCGGTCGAAGCACCCCCGCCGCCCCCGGCCTACGAACCGCCGCCACCCCCGCCGGTCTACGAGCCCCCGGCCTACGAACCCGAGCCCGCACCGGAACCCCCACCCCCGGTCTACGAGCCCGAACCGGCCCCACCTCCACCACCCCCGCCGCCGGTCCTCCAACTCCCGTTCCCGCTGCCCCCGATCCTGCTACCCCCCGCGGTCGCCGTCCGCCCGTAACCCCGCCGATCGAAGAGCCGGTCGCGGCATCCGACCCCTGACCGGCGGCGGGTCGGTCCCCGCGCACCACCGATCTCGATGACACTGGTCAGCTATGGACCAGTTGGTGCTCATCCTGGTGATCCTGCTCGCGACCGTGCTCGCCGAACCGCTGGGCGAGCGCATCGGTCTCGCGCCGTCGATCCTGATGACCCTGTTCGGCTGCCTGCTGGCCCTGATCCCCGCCGTCCCCAGCCTGGAGATCAACCCCGAGTTGATCCTGCCGCTGGTCTTGCCGCCGCTGCTGTACGCCGCCGCCCGCCGCACCTCCTGGCGTCAATTCGCGGAGAACTGGCAGATCATCGCGTTGCGCGCGGTCGGCCTCGTCATCGTCACCGCGATCGCGGTCGCGGCGGTGTTCCACGCCTGGAATCCGGCCGCCGCCATCGCCGCGGGTGTCGTGCTCGGCGCGCTGGTCGCCCCGCCCGACCCGGTCGCGGCCACCTCGATGGCGGGCCGCCTCGGCCTACCGCGCCGCCTGATCGTCACCCTGGGCGGCGAAGGCCTGTTCAACGACGTCACCGCGATCGTCATCTACACCGTCGGTATCCAGGCCGTGGTCACCGGCCTGTTCTCGCCGTTGCACGCGCTCGGTGATTTCGCGGTCGCCGCCATCGTCGGCCTCGTGGTCGGCCTGCTGCTTGGTTGGTTGGGCAGCAAGCTCACCAAGCACCTGAACACCGCCACCGGCCAGGTCGCCCTGAGCCTGCTGCTGCCCTTCGCCGCCTACGGCATCGCCGAACACGGCGGCGGCTCGGCCGTGCTCGCGGTGCTGGTCTGCGCGCTGTATCTCACCGACGCGGTCACCGAGATCGGCGACCGCGACTACCGCCTGGTCGCGGACTCGGTCTGGGACATCACCGAAATGCTCATCACCGGTTTCGCCTTCGCGCTGATCGGCCTGGAACTGCGGGTGGTCATCGAGACCACCGGCCACAACTGGCCGTCGCTGGCAGGGGTCACCGTCGCGGTGCTCGCGGTGGTGGTGGGTTTGCGACTGGCCTGGCTGCTCGGCATCTGGGCGGTCACCAGCAAACTGCCCAACACCGACGCGCCGTTCACCTGGCAGGAGGTGATCGTCACCTGGTGGGCGGGGATGCGCGGCGTCGCCACGGTCGCCCTGGCCCTGGCCGTGCCGTTCACCCTCGACACCGGCGCCGACTTCCCGGCCCGCTCGGAGATCCTGTTCATCGCGTTCGCGGTCGTGCTGTTCACCCTGCTGGTCCAGGGCCCGACCCTGCCGCTGGTGGTCCGCCTCACCGGCGTCCAGATAGACACCCGCCAGGAACGCGCCGTCGAACAGGCCCTGTGGACCCGCGTGGTGAACGCCGAACTCACCGAACTCAAAGCCATCGCCGCCCGCGACGACCTCCCCGAGGACCTCTACACCGAAATCAAGGACACCCTGCGCCACCTGTCCGCCAAGGCCGACCCCGAACTGGCCGACGCCGATGCCAAGGCCGCGCTGGACAAAGAACGCAAGTTCGCCTCCCAGATGCGCGCGGTCCGCGCCGCGGTCACCGAAGCCGGCCGCCGCGAAGCCCAAGCCGCCCGCCGCGAACCCGGCATGCCCCCGGACGTCGTCGACCGAGTAACCCGCCGCCTCGACCTGGGACCCATGCACTGATTCGCCCCGCTCGAAGGATGGCCTCCGCTGGCCGGGGTGCGCCTAGCCGAGCTCGGCTACCCGAAACTCAGCCGCGCGCAGCCTTTGCCAGGCCCCCGCCGAATCGGGTCAGCTGCCGCTCATCGAGTCGGTGAACATCCCGATCCCATACGTCACCGCCATCGCCAGCGCACCACCGATCATCACCCGCAGCACCGCCCGCTGCACACTGCTGCCGCCCAGACGCGCACTGATCGTGCCGGTCACCGCCAGCGCGAACAGCACCGCCGCGAAGGTCACCGGCACCTTCCAGTGGGTGGGCGGCAACATGATCGCCAGCAAGGGCAGCAGCGCACCGCAGGTGTACGAGATCGCCGAGGACAGCGCGGCGGCCCACGGATTGGTCAGGTCGTGCGGGTCGATGCCGAGTTCGGCTTCCGCGTGCGCGGTGAACGCGTCGTGCGCGGTGAGCTCGGCGGCCACAGTGCGCGCGGTGGCCGGGCTCAGGCCCTTCTTCTCGTAGATCCCGGCCAGTTCGGCCAGTTCGAAGTCGGGTTCGTCGGCCAGCTCACGGCGTTCCTTGGCCAGCAGCGCCTTCTCCGAATCCCGCTGCGTGCTCACCGAGATGTACTCGCCCGCCGCCATCGACAGCGCGCCCGCGACCAGCCCCGACAGTCCCGCGGTGAGGATCGTGTGCGAGTTGTTCGTCGAGGCGGCCACACCGACGACCAGCCCGGCGGTGGACACGATGCCGTCGTTGGCACCGAGCACCCCCGCGCGCAGCCAGTTCAGCCGCGAGCCGAGATTGCCACTGTGCGGCTCGTGCGGGTGTCCCGACTCCTCGGTCCCGCTGGATCCACCGTTTCCCGCAGACGAGTCAGGCATCCGCTCAGCCTAAACGGGCCCCCGCGGAATCGGTGTCCACGCGCAGCCCGGCGCGCAGAGTGTCGGCCAGCCGCACCGCCAGCGCGATCACGGTCAGCGTCGGGTTCACGTGCCCGTTGGTCGGAAACACCGAACTGCCCGCGATGTACAGGTTGTCCACCCCGTGCACCCGACAGTGCTGGTCCACCACCCCGTGCCGTGGATCGGCCGACATCCGCGTGGTGCCACTGGGATGCGCCCAGTCGGTGAGCGGCAGGGGATCGGTACTGCCGGGCAGTGCCGCCGGAACCACCTGCGGTGCAGGCAATCCCAATCGCGCGAACTCGTCGACCAGCATGGCCGTAGCCCGCCGCACCGTCCGGTCCTCCTGCTCGCTGGTGCGCCAATCGACTTGCGGCAAAGGCATTCCCAGCGGATCGGTCCGCGTGGAAAGCCGCACCCGACTGTGCGCGTCGGGCGTCTGCTCCACCATCGCCCGCACCTCCACTGCGGCCAGCCGATGCGGCAACCCGACACCGTCGAGCAGCCTGCGCCGCGCACCGTTGAGCAGAAGTCCGGTGTCCGACAGCATGATTCGCACGTCCTGCCACCGCGCGCGCCCCCGCAGCAGCCGCTTCACCGAGTCCCACGGGTCGTCCTCGGCGGGAACCTCCTGCAACCACAGCGCACAGTTCACCAGCGATTCGCGCCGTTGCAGCTCCGGCGACAACGCGATCCCGTGCAGGTAGGTGTGCTTGCCCCGCGCGCTCTTGACCACGTACTTTCCGAACCGATCCAGCGCGGGCCCGGCCGCCGCGGGTGCCAGCGTGGCGACCGCCCCGCAGCGATGGTCCATCAGATACCGCCCGACCTGGTCGTATCGGTTCCCGATCCCGCCCGCCACCGCGCGGCGCGAGGCCAGCAGCAGCCGTGGCGTATCGATCCCACCCGCCGCCAGCACGAACACCTGCGCCCACACGGTCCGCACCCGCCCACCCGCACCGGTCACCTCGACCGAGTTCACATGTGCACCAGTGGGATCGGTGTCGATATGCGTGACGGTCGCGTTCACCAGCACCCGCGCGGTCGGCGCGACGGTATCGCGCACGTGCGCACCCCACCGTTTGCAATCGAACCGGTTGCCGGGGTCGCGGCTGATCTGCCAGAAGTAGGGGCGGAACGCGGCCGGGTCGAGGGCGTCGGCCGGTGCCTGCCGCCCGGACAACGGCCAGAACTCGTCCTCGGTGAAGCCGGTCCCGTGCCCGAGCCCGGCGTGCTCGGCCGCGCGTTCGGCGTAGGGCCGCAGCGCACCCGCGTCGATCGGCCAGCCGGACTGCGTGACCCACGGCCGCGTGGCGAAGTCGAGCTCGTCGAGCACCCCGCAGCGCCCGGACCAGGTGTGCGAACTGCCGCCCAGCACCCGGTTGCCCGCGATCCGATGATGTTCCGCGCGCGGCGCCCCGATATTGTCGATAGAGGCGAAAGCCGGTTCGTCCCAGGTGATCTCATCGCCGCCGCTTTCCAGCACGAGCACCCGCAGGCCCACGGCGGCGAGTTCGGTGGCCACGGTCAACCCCGCGGGCCCCGACCCGATCACACACACCTGGGCGCGCAACCCGTCGTCGCCGACGGTGCGCAGATCCTCGACAAGCATCGGCGGTCCTCTCACCTGCGCGAGCCCCCGCCGCGCTGGGTCTCACTCTAGGAGCACAGACCGGCCTATGTCAGGCCGTCTCGCAATGCTGATTCACGAAAGCCCTGATGTAGCCGCCGGATTGGCGCACATACATCCACGACCAGAATTCGAACCCCGAATCCGAGGGGCTCGCGACCATGGTGAGCTCGCCGTCGTAGCACTTGCCCACGATGTACCGAGCGCGCGACACGTGCGGGGTGAAGGTCACCACGATGATGTGCTTCCACCCGTAAATCTCTGCGCGCCGCACGATTTCGCGCGCCTCGCCGTCGGTGGTCCACGGGTCTGGCACGAAACACGAGACCCGGAAGGCGAATCGGCCGCCGCAGTACTTGTCCATCATCGGATCGTCGGCACCGGTGGACTGCGAGATCAGCACCTCGGGCGCCAATCCCCGCTCGCCCAACTGGATTCCGAGATCGAATCGTTCATACGGGGTGCCGCCCAGCACCACGATCGCGTCGGCGGGCCGCAACGGGTCGACCTGCGGATACACGAAAACCGGCAACCCCGCCACGGCGGCGGCGAGCACGGAGACCAGTGCGCCGACGAGCAACCATCCCGCACGTCGAAACAACGACACCCCACCAACCTACCGAAATCCGCTCTCGTGCCGCGCGGTGTGTCCGGGCACACTGGAGCCATGACCGACACCGCCGCTGCCCCCGAACACCTCGACGTCGTCATCGTCGGCGCCGGGTTGTCCGGCATCGGGGCCGCCTACCGGCTGCAAGCCGAACACCCGCACCGCAGCTATGCCGTGCTCGAGGCCCGCGCCGATCTCGGCGGCACCTGGGACCTGTTCCGTTACCCCGGCATTCGCTCCGATTCGGACATGTTCACTCTGGGTTATCCGTTCAAGCCGTGGCGCGCGGCCCGCTCGATCGCCGACGGCGCCGCGATCCTGGACTACATCCGCGAGACCGCGCAGGAGAACGGCATCGACCGGCACATCCGTTTCGGTTCCCGGGTGATCGGCGCGGACTGGTCGTCGCAGCACGCGCACTGGCAGCTCACCATCGCCCACGAGGGCCCCGACGGCCCGGAACTGAGCACCCTGACCTGCGGATTCCTGTACACCTGCGCCGGCTACTACGACTACGGCCAACCGCACGACCCGCAGTTTCCCGGCCGCGACGACTTCGCGGGCACCGTGGTGCACCCACAGTTCTGGCCCACCGACCTCGACACCCGCGACAAGCGCATCGTGGTGATCGGCAGCGGCGCGACCGCGGTCACCCTGGTGCCCAACCTCGCCGCCGACGCCGCCCACGTCACCATGCTGCAGCGCAGCCCCACCTGGATCAGCCCCGTGCCCGGCCGCGACAAGCAGGCCGACAAGATCCGCAAACTCCTGCCCGCGAACCTGGCCCACCGCCTGATCCGCACCAAGAACATCCTGTTCAACATCGGCTTCTACCAGTTCTGCCGTCGCCGCCCCGCCGCCGCGCGCAAACTGCTGACCGACCTGAACACGCGCATCCTCAAAGACGACAAGCTCGTGGCCCAGCACTTCACCCCCGAGTACGACCCGTGGGATCAACGCCTGTGCGCCGCCCCCGACGCCGATTTCTTCAAGGCGATGAAGAAGGGCAAGGCCACCGTGGTCACCGACCACATCGACACTTTCGTGCCCGAAGGCATCCGCTTGGTGTCGGGGGAGACCCTGCCCGCCGACATCGTCGTGACCGCGACCGGCCTGCGCCTGCTCGCGTTCGGCGGCATCGCGCCCTCGGTCGACGGCGTCCCGGTAGTGCTGGCCGACCAGTTCGTCTGGCAGGGCGCCATGCTCACCGGCTTGCCCAACTTCGCCATCTGTGTGGGCTACACGAACGCGTCGTGGACCCTGCGCGCCGATCTCACCTCCCGCCTGGTCTGCAAAGTCCTGTCCCACCTCGACCGCACCGGTAGCCCCGCGGTCGTCCCCGAACCCAACGGCTCGCTCACCGAACGCCCCCTGCTTGACCTGAATGCCGGGTACGTCCTGCGCTCGATCGCCACATTCCCGCGCCAAGGCGACCGGCACCCGTGGCGCGTGCGGCAGAACTACCTGCTCGACGCGCTGATCACCCTGCGCACCGACCTGGGCAAAACGCTGCGCCCGGTGCCGCGCCGGATAGCGGAGTTCACCCGCAACGGGTGAGGTGCCGAGCCGGAGGCCTTCCTACCGTTGACCCGTGCCGTGGTGGCACGTGGCATCGACCTGACGGGAAGGCCCTGCGATGACGAACACCAACCAGCACCCTGTGCGCGAGGGGATCGCGGCGGGAACTTCGATCGGCGCCGGCATTCTGCTCGCGGTCGTCGGTGTCCTGCAGATCTTCGAGGGAATCTCCGCGGTGGCCAACGACGACCTGATCGTGGTCGGGCCGGAGTACACCTACCAGTTCGACCTCACCAGCTGGGGTTGGTGGCACATCATCCTCGGCGCGATCGCGGTGATCGTGGCGATCGGCCTGCTCGCGGGCCAGACCTGGGGTCGGGTGTCGGCGATGGTGATCGCGGCGCTGTCGATCGTGGCCAACTTCCTGTGGCTGCCGTACTACCCGTGGTGGTCGATCCTGATCATCGCCATCGACATCGTGGTGATCTGGGCGGTAGCCACCTGGCGTCCGCACAACTCCTGACCTTCGCTCAACAGTCCGGGGCGGTCTGCCCGGCATCCGCGTCGCCGAGCGTGTCGACCAGGTGCCGGGACAGCCGCTCACCCAGCACCGCGAGCTCGGCCTTCTGCACAGTGTCGAGCCCGTCGAGCACCAACTTGCGCACCGCGATCAGATACTCCGGGGTCGCCTCCACCACCTTGGCCCGCCCGGTCTCGGTGAGCACCGCGTCGATCCCGCGCCCGCACTCCGCGGCTTCGCGCCGCGCCCAGCCCACCCGCTCGAGCTTCGAAACCACATGGGACAGACGGGAAATGGACCCGTGTCCGCGCGCGGCCAGCAGGCTCAACCGCATCCGCCGGTCCGGGGCCTCGTGCAGTAACAGCAGGACCCGGTACTCGAAATGGGTCACGCCGAACTCGCGCTGTAGCCGGGAGTCCAGCGCGCTGGGGACGCGCATCGAGAGGGTGACCACCGCGCTCCAGGCGCGACGCTCGACCGAGTCGAGATCCTCCGTCACCTCGACCTACCTTCCGCCCGAAGATTAGCTATGAAATTGCTGAATGTCGGCGAACTGTATATCGAATGGGTCGACCTGTCCACGGTTGTCACGTCATGTCAGCAGGTGGGTGCGTTGTTGAGGGTCAGCTGCCGCCTGGACTGATGATCAGTTGCCGAGTGGTCGCCGCCGATCCCCGGCCTTCGATCGCGAAGTTCGCCGGGGTGCGCCGACGCCGAATCCGCCCTAGTGTGGGGGCTGCGACCTGGGGAAACGCCGGATTGTCCTGGCGATTTGACTTCCCGTTGGCCGCCCCGTAACTTTATTCGAGTCAGAGCGACACGGACACCGACTCAGCCGCCAAGCGGTTGCAGACACGAGGTAGTACGTTGAGCGCCTGACTGATCATGTGTTCAGGGTTACACCGACTGGGACTTGCTTCCAGGCCGGTTCCTGAGCTAAGTTTGAACTCTTGCCTCACCGAAACCCCAACAACAAGTTGCCGGTAGAAGTGTGTGCGTGTGTTCTTTGAGAACTCAATAGTGTGTCGATGAATGTCAGTGCCAATAATTTTTTATTGGTTCCAACTTCTCCGTACC
>NZ_JBHXRG010000046.1:16750-32248 GCF_042716995.1 Nocardia sp. NPDC058640 | reverse complement strand
CCGCCGTTGCGTCCGAGGCGAAGCCTCCAGCAACGGTGGCTAACTCGCGGCCCCTCAGGGGCCGCGCTCGAGCGCGCCAGCGCTCCAAAAACACAGCCTCAAACCCCCTGGGACCACCGAACACCGGATCCCACCTACAGGTCGAAGGTCTCCCCCGGCGACACCGCGTGCACCGGACCTGAGAACGCCGCCTTGGCTTCCGCGATCACATCTTCGCGCGAAGTCCACGGCGGGATATGCGTGAGCAGCAGCTCTTTGGCCCCGGCGCGGGTGGCGATCTCGCCCGCCTCGGTGCCCGAAAGGTGAATGCCCGGCGGACGATTCGCCGGATCGTGTGTCCATGACGCCTCGGCCATGAGCACATCCGCGCCCTGCGCCAAGTCGACCACCGCGTCGCACATCGCGGTGTCGCCGGTGTAGACGAACACGCGGCCGTCCGCGGCGGTGATGCGCAGACCGTAGGACTCGGGCGGGTGGAACATGCGTCGGGCTTCGACCGTGTGGCCGGGGCCGAACGGGATCGGCGTGTTCTCGACCCAGGTCTGCGAGTCGATCACGTCGGACCAGTCGTCGGTTTCGCCGCCGATTTCCGCGGAGGCGTTGCCGATCCGCAGCGGGGCGTCCGACGGCCCGCGGACCAGGGCTTTTCCGGTGGGCGGGTTGGGGTGGTAGCGCCGCCAGACCAGCAGTGCGGGCAGGTCCAGGCAGTGGTCCGCGTGCAGGTGGGTGAGGAAGATGTCCACGTCGGCGGGGTTCATGTGCTTCTGCAGCGCACCGAAGATGCCGGGACCGAAGTCGATGACAGTCGGGCGCATATCAGGGCCCGTCAGCAGGTAGCCCGAGGCTGGAGAATCCGGGCCGGACACGCTGCCCGAGCACCCGAGGACGGTAAGGCGCATGCCCCCATGCTGCCACGACGTGCTGGTACTCACTGCGGGATCCCCCCAAATTCCGAACCGGATCCCCGGTTACCGCGTTGGTACTGCGCGGCGCACCGATGCTCCACGGCGGCGTCGACGTTCATCTGACGAGAGTACCCAGCCCGCGACCACTCCACCCACCGCCCCGAAAAGATGCCCCTGCCAAGAAATTCGGGGGTCGCTGGGCAGCACGCCCCACAGCATCGAGCCGTAGAACACCAGGATCACCAGACCCACCACGATCTGGCCGACATTGCGCGCGAACCAGCCACGACAGATCAGATACGTCAACCAGCCGAACACGATCGATGACGCACCGAGGTGCAGGCTCCCGGACGAGCCGGTGAGCCAGGTGCCAACGCCCGCGATCACCCAGATGATGGCCGTGGCCGCGATCCCGCGTCCGATGCCCGACAACAGCACCAGGAATCCGAGCACCAGCAGCGGCAGGGTGTTGGCGACGAGGTGGTCCCAGCCGCCGTGCAGCAGCGGCGCCCACAGGATGCCGTCGAGTCCGCCGACGTCGCGCGGCTCGATGCCCGCGCCGTCGAGCTGGTTGTTCGCGCCCGGCGGCCGGTCGTGCGACAGCACCATGTCGACCGCTTCGATCACGTACAGCGACGCGACGAATCCGAGGATCACGATCGCGGCGCGAAGCCACGACCCACCGCGCCGCGCGGGCGCCCCGGACGAGCTGCCCTGCAACCCCGCGATCCGTTCAGGATCGAACGAGGCACCCACCCCACCGCTCACCGACATCGCCTCCGCTCCGGCAAGGACCGTCGAAGGCCCGTTGCTCCGAGCCTACCGAACCCCGGTGACATGTGGTCAGGCCCAGAGCTGGCCGTCCAGTTTCTCCTCGGCTTCGTCCAGCGTGCCGTCGTATGCCCCGGTAGACAGGTACTTCCAACCACCGTCGGCCACCACGAACGCGATATCGGCCCGCGTGCCCGCCTTCTGCGCCTTCTTGGCGATGCCGAGCGCGGCGTGCAGGATCGCGCCGGTGGAAATCCCGGCGAAGATGCCCTCCTCACCGACCAGTTCGCGTGTGCGTTTCACCGCGTCGTACGGGCCGACCGAGAAACGGGTGGTCAGCACCTTCTCGTCGTAGAGCTCGGGAATGAATCCCTCGTCGATATTGCGCAGCCCATAAACCAGTTCGCCATAGCGCGGTTCGGCGGCCACGATTTCGATACCGGGCACATGTTCGCGCAGGTATCGGCCCGTGCCCATCAGGGTTCCCGTGGTGCCGAGACCCGCTACGAAATGGGTGATCTCGGGCAGATCGGCGAGCAATTCCGGTCCGGTGCCCTCGTAATGCGCGAGCGCGTTGGCCGGATTGCCGTACTGGTACAGCATGACCCAGTCCGGATTTTCCGCCGCGATCTGCTTGGCCTTGGCCACGGCTTGATTGGAACCACCCGCGGCGGGCGAATCGATGATTTCCGCACCGAACATGGTCAGCAATTGGCGGCGCTCCACCGACGTGTTCTCCGGCATCACGCACACGATCCGGTAACCCTTGAGCTTGGCCGCCATGGCCAGCGAGATTCCGGTATTGCCGCTGGTCGGCTCGAGAATGGTGCAGCCGGGTGTGAGCAGCCCGTCGGCCTCGGCCTGTTCGATCATCCGCAGCGCGGGGCGATCCTTGATCGACCCGGTGGGATTGCGGTCCTCGAGCTTGGCCCACAGCCGCACGTGATTGTCGCCGTCCCATTGCGGGGACAGTGTCTGCAAGCCGACCAGTGGCGTATTTCCCAGCGTCGCGATCAGCGATTCGTAGCGGGCCACGGTGTCAGGCGCCGCCGGCCACGGCGGGCAGAATGGTGACCGACGCGCCCGCGGGCACTTCGGCGTCCAGGCCACCCGAGAATCGCACGTCCTCGTCGTCGACGTAGATGTTCACGTAGCGGTTGAGCTTGCCGTCGGACAGCAATTTGTCGGACAGCCCAGGGTGATTCGCGTCGAGGTCGGCGATGAGTGCGGACAGCGTCGAACCCTCGCCCTGCACTCGCTTCTCACCTCCGGTGATACCACGCATGATGGTCGGAATGGACACGGTTACCGGCACGGGGACTCCTCGGGGTGGTGATGTATTCGGGGGAATTCAGTAGGAATCGACGACGCGCACCGGTTCTTCGGTGACCTCGCCGTCGACGATGCGGTAGCTGCGCAGTTCGTGCTCCAGCGGGTCGCGAGTGGAAACCAGCACGTAGTGCGCGTCCGGTTCGGCGGCGAAGGAGATATCGGTGCGGCTGGGGTATGCCTCGGTGGCGGTGTGCGAGTGGTAGATCACCACCGGCACTTCGTCGGCGTCGTCCATCGCGCGCCACACGCGCAGTTGTTCACCGGAGTCGAACCGGTAGAAGGTGGGCGAACGTTCGGCGTTGAGCATCGCGACGAACCGTTCGGGCCGGTCGGTGCCTTCGGGCCCGGCGATGATGCCGCAGGCTTCATCCGGGTGGTCGGCGCGGGCGTGTGCCAGCATCGCGTCTACGAGATCCGCCCTGATCACCAGCACTTCATCGACCCTTTCCACATCCTGCGAGCGTGCTGTCGAGCACCTTCCTCGACAACGACTCACCCTATTCGGGTATTCCACGGGGGGTCGAGGCCGGGCCCGTGATGCCCACGCTGAGCGGACAATGTCGGGCCGATCGGTGCGAATTTCTACCGAAACGTCGAGTTGTGGGCGCTCAGCGTGGGGGAAACAAATCACGGTAGGCGGGAATGCCCGCGATCGACGTGGCGGCCAGCACCGCATCGACGACGGCGCGTTCCACGACCACCGCGGCCGCGGTACACAACTGGTCCAGCAGCAGCAGGTCCGGCGGGAAGGCGGCGGGCAGCGTCAGAGGCGGGACCTCGATCGTGCCGGTGGACACCGCGAACAGGGTGTCGCCGTCCAGCGGTGAGTGCACGGGCCGGATCGCGCGGGCCAGGCCGTCGTGCGCGGTGGTGGCCATGCGCTTGCAGCCCGCCGGGTCGAGGGCGGCGTCGGTGGCGATCACGCCGATGGTGGTGTTGAGCACGATGGTCTTGGCGGGCAACGCGCCGAGTTCGGCGATCTCGGCGGGCGTGCCGGGTCGCAAACCGAACCAGTCGGGTCCGTCGGTGCCCACGCCCCAGGGCAACCCGGTGCGCGGGTCCACGACGGAGCCGACCGGATTGGCAACGATCACCGCACCGACGGTGACGCCCGCACCGGGCCCATCGCCGAGAACCACACTCGCAGAACCGATTCCGCCTTTGAGCGCGCCCGCTCGCGCACCCACACCGGCACCCGCTGTCCCTCGGGCAAATTCCGTCGATGCCGCCGCGGCCGCGCGATAGCCGAAATCCGCGTCGGGTCGGATGCCCCAGTCCCCCACGGGCAGGTCGAAGATCACCGCGGCGGGCACGATCGGCACCACGCGGCTGGGGTCGGCGGGGTCCATCGGGATGCCTTCGCCGTGTTCCTCGCACCAGCGCATCACGCCGTCGGCGGCGGCGAGTCCGTAGGCGCTGCCACCGGTGAGCAGCACCGCGTTGAGCTGGCGGACAGTATTGGCCGGGTCGAGCAGGTCGGTTTCCCTGGTGCCCGGACCGCCGCCGCGCACGTCGACCGATGCGGTCGCGCCGCCGGGGATGCGCACGACGGTGCAGCCGGTCGCGGCACCGGAGCCCAGGGTCGCGTCGGGGTCCAAGGCTTGGTGGTGGCCGACCAATACCCCGGCGACATCGGTGATGGAGTTTCGTACTCCGGGAGCGCTGTGCATCGTCTCGTCCTTCGGATCAGGGCGCGAGCGCTTGCAGCAGCGAATCCTGCATCCACGTCAACCAGTGGTAGACGTCCAGATGCGGGGCGCGCGGATCTTCGGGATCGAAATGGTCGGGCGTGTCGTCGTCGATCTCGAGCAGCGTGCCCAGCGCGAGGCGCACGTCGGTCAGCGCGGCCAGCCATGCGTCGGCCTGCTCGGGCGTGAGCACGATCTTGCCGCCGGATTCGGGGCAACTGTCCAGCACCACGCGCCCCGCGGCCAGTTTCGCGTCGATGATCTCGGGCTCGTGCAAGCTGCGCAGCGCACTGTTGAGATCAGCGCGCTTGGCGTCGGGGGAACTGGGCTCGGCGCGGTGGAAATCGGGCAGCAGGCGCAGCAGTTGCGGGTCGTCGGGCGGGGTGGAATTGCCGGTGCGCAGGCCCGTGAGCGCGGCCAGTTCGTCCTCGGGGGTTTCGTCGGCGCGATCACGCAACAGGCCCGACACCGCGCCGATCAGCGAGCGCAGGACGGTGGCCTCGTGCTCGTCCATTTCGGATCGAAGCTTGAGGCCACTCAGTGAGTTCTTCCTGCTCCACTTGCGCACAGGCCAAGGCTACTCAGTCGCGCTGCATGGTCGCCCAGAGCCCGGCGGCGTGCAGTCGGCGCACGTCCTGTTCCATCTTGTCGCGCGAACCCGACGACACCACCGCTTTGCCCTCGTTGTGCACCTGCATCATCAATTCGGTCGCCTTGGCTTTGCTGTAGCCGAAAAGCTTCTGGAAGATGTAGGTGACGTAGTGCATCAGGTTCACCGGATCGTCCCAGACGACGGTGACCCAGGGGCGGTCCTCCGCCTCCAGGATCTCGGAGAATTCGGTCGTCTCCGGCGTCGCCTGCGGTGCCGAGAGTGCGGCGTCGGTGACGGCGCCGGCCCGAACGGTATTGCACACGGCCATGAAAACCAGGGTACGACGCGGCCCAGCAGATTCAACACCCGCGGTGACTAGAGTTTCTGGTGTGCGCATCCGTGACGAGTTCGCCAGCACCGCGTTGCTGACCGACCAATACGAACTGACCATGTTGGCCGCGGCACTGGCCGACGGTTCCGCGCGCAGACAGTGCACGTTCGAGGTGTTCGCCAGACGGTTGCCGCACGGGCGCCGCTACGGTGTCGTCGCCGGTACCGGCCGTCTGCTCGACGCGCTGACCCACTTCCGTTTCGGCCCCGACGAGCTGGCCGTGGTCGCGCAATTTCTCGACCCCGCCACGGTCGACTGGTTGCGCGACTATCGCTTCACCGGTGATATCGACGGTTATGCCGAAGGTGAGCTGTATTTCCCCGGTTCGCCGATTCTGACCGTGCGCGGCACTTTCGCCGAATGCGTGGTCCTGGAAACCCTCGCGCTGTCGATCTTCAATCACGACAGCGCCATCGCGTCGGCGGCCGCCCGCATGGTCAGCGCGGCCGCGGGACGTCGGATGATCGAAATGGGGTCGCGGCGCACCCACGAACTGGCCGCGCCGTCGAGCTCGCGCGCCGCCTACCTGGCCGGATTCGACGCCACCTCCAACCTCGAGGCGGTGCGCAGCTTCGGCGTGCCGGGCGCCGGCACCAGCGCGCACGCCTTCACGCTGCTGCACAGCGGCGCCGACGGCGAACACGAGGCCGCGGCCTTCCGCAGTCAGGTCGACACGCTCGGCATCGGCACGACACTGCTGGTGGACACCTTCGACATCACCCGGGGCGTGGCCACCGCGATCGAGGTGGCCGGGCCGGAACTGGGCGGGGTGCGTATCGATTCCGGTGATCTGGGCGTGCTGGCCAGGCAAGTTCGGCATCAGCTCGACGAGCTGGGCGCGACCGGCACACGCATCGTGGTGTCGGGCGATCTCGACGAGTACGCGATCGCGGCGTTGCGCGCGGAACCAGTCGATGTGTACGGCGTCGGCACCTCGGTGGTGACCGGGTCGGGCGCTCCGACGGCGGGCATGGTCTACAAGCTCGTCGAGGTCGACGGGGTGCCGGTGGCGAAACGGTCCAGTCACAAGGAGTCGCGCGGCGGGACCAAGAAGGCGGTGCGGTTGGCTCGCGACACGGGCACGATCGTCGAGGAGATCGTGTATCCGCGCGGCGGAGAAACGCCGTCCGCCAACGGTTTTCAGATGCGGGAGCTGCAGGTGCCGCTGGTTCGAGGCGGGACAGTGGTCGACGGGGTGGCGACCTTGGCGGACAGTCGCGAACTGGTCGCGCGCGGGTTGGTCAGCCTGCCGTGGGAGGGGCTGAAACTGTCCGCGGGCGAACCGGCCGTGCCCACTACATACTTGGGCTGACGGGCGCGATCGAGCTGGAGGACGACATGGCACGCGGACTGATCATCGTGGATGTGCAGAACGACTTCTGTGAAGGCGGTTCGCTCGCGGTGGCGGGCGGTGCGGCTGTCGCGGCGGCGATCACCGAGTTCGTCGCCGATCAGCATTACGACGCGATCGTGGCCACCCGCGATTGGCACATCGATCCTGGTGCGCACTTCTCCGCCGAACCCGATTACGTCGATTCCTGGCCGCCGCACTGTCGAGTGGGAACGCCCGGCGCCGATTTCCACCCGGCGCTCGACACCACCGCCATCCAGGAAACCTTCGCCAAGGGCGAGTACACCGCCGCCTACTCCGGGTTCGAAGGGGCGGCTGCCGACGGCACCACGCTGACCACGTGGCTGCGGGCCCGCGGTATCGACGCCGTGGACATCGTCGGCATCGCCACCGACCACTGTGTGCGGGCCACCGCGCTCGATGCCGCCGAAGCCGGTTTCGGCACCACGGTCCTACTCGACCTCACCGCCGCGGTCTCGCCCGCGACGATCGAGCCGACGCTGACCCGCCTGCGCGAAGCGGGCGTCGCACTGACCGGCGCCCTGCCCGCCTGACCCGCACCCGGCCGATCGCACCCTCGAACGCGACTAATCTGCACAGATGGACTATCGATTCCCGGCCCACACCCGTGCCGCCCTGACCAAGGCGCTGGCCGAGACCGACAGCATCCACGACGCCGCCGACATCGTCTTCTGGTCCAACCCCACCACCGACGACCTCCAGCGCCTCGGCATCGGCGCCTTCGGCAAACTCCCCCCGGCCTTCTCCCACCTGCTGGCCCTGTCGAGCCTGCACACCAGCGTCCTGGACGCAGGCTTCTCCAGCTACCTCAAAACCCGGCGCAGCGAACTCCCCTGGGCCACAAGGGGTTTGCGCGCCGCGGGCATGCCTCAGCTGGCCGCGGCCGCCATCCTCGCCGCCCGCGACGCCTCGGTCAGCTCCCCCAACGACGACCTGGACCGCTTCTGGGAAGACGAACACCAAGTCCTGGCCAACCCCGACCAGATCCGCCGCCCCACCGGCGACCGCGCCGAAGACCCCGACGAGATCTACGACATCAACGAACCCGAAGACTTCGAACAACGAGTCATGGACTACGTCCGAGACCACCTCGACGACTTCGTCCGCGAGTCCTGACCTGGCTCGCCGCAGGGCGAGCGAACCTGTCGGACCGCACGGATAAGCTGCCAGCGTGCCCGAACTTCCTCCCGTCGCCGACCTGCTCGTCACCGCCGTGCGTGCCCTCGGCGGCAAAGAGCGCACCGGGCAAACCACCATGGCCACCGCCGTCGACCATGCGATCGACACCAAGGAGCACCTGGCGGTCCAGGCGGGTACCGGCACCGGGAAGTCGCTGGCCTACCTGATCCCGAGCCTGCGTCACGCCGTGCGCACCGGCCGCACCGTGGTCGTGTCCACCGCGACGATCGCCCTGCAACGTCAGCTCGTGGACCGCGATCTCCCCCGCCTGGCCGAGGCGCTCACCAAACCACTGGGCCGGGCGCCCCAGTTCGCGATCCTCAAGGGCCGCAACAACTATCTGTGCCTGAACAAGATCAACAGCGTCATCCCCGAAGACACCGGCGGCGAGGCCGAACTGTTCGACGCCTTCGCCATCTCTCGCCTGGGCCGTGAAGTCCAGCGTCTCAACGAGTGGGCCTCCGACACCGAAACCGGTGACCGCGACGAACTCGCCCCCGGCGTCACCGACCGCGCCTGGCGTCAGGTCAGCGTCGGCTCGCGCGAATGCCTCGGCAAGTCCCGCTGCCAGTTCGGCCAGGACTGCTTCGCCGAGAAGGCCCGCGCGGAATCGGCGCAGGCCGACGTGGTGGTCACCAACCACGCCTTGCTGGCCATCGATGCCATCAGCGGCATCCAGGTGCTGCCCGAACACGATGTGGTCGTCATCGACGAGGCCCACGAACTGGTCGACCGCGTCACCGGCGTAGCCACCGCCGAACTGGCCGCCACCGCGATCACCGCGGCCGCGCGTCGCTGCACGAAACTGATCGACGAACGCGAGGTCGATCGCCTCGAAGGCGCCGCCGAGGCCTTCCACGAAGCGCTGGAGGAAATGCCACCCGGCCGCTGGGATCAGCTGCCCGACGGCATCGCGCCCGTGCTCGCGCTGGTCCGCGACGCGGCCTGGAACGCCCGCACCGCCATCGCGCCCACCGGCAGCGTCAAAACCCAGGACGATCCCGACAACGCCGCCGCCCGCACGATGGCCGTGGCCGCCATCGACGACGTGCACGATGCCGCGGTCCGCGCCCTGACCGCGTTCGAGGAGGCCGATCCCGCCGCCCGCCGCGACGTGATCTGGTTGTCCGCCGACGAGATCCGCGGCGTCACCCGACGCACTCTGCGGATGGCGCCGCTGTCGGTCGGCGGCCTGCTGCGCAGCAGACTGTTCGGCACCGCGACCGTCGTGCTCACCTCGGCCACCTTGCAGATCGGCGGCTCGTTCGACAGTCTGGCGATCACCTGGGGCCTGCCGTCGCAGTCCGGCGGCAAGGTCGATCCGGCGATGGCCAACGGCGCCACCGCCCCCAGCGACCTCGAGTCGGTGCGCTGGAACGCCCTCGACGTCGGTTCCCCCTTCGACCACGCCAAGTCCGGCATCCTGTACGTCGCCAAACACCTGCCCGCCCCCGGCCGCGACGGCCTCGCCCCCGCCTACCTCGACGAGATCGAGCAGCTCATCACCGCCGCGGGCGGACGCACACTGGGCCTGTTCTCCTCGATGCGCGCCGCCAAGGCCGCCACCGAGGCGCTGCGCGAACGCCTCGACACCCCGGTCCTGTGTCAGGGCGACGATTCGATGGGCGCGCTGGTCCGCAAATTCGCCGACGACCCGGCCACGTCCCTGTTCGGCACATTGACCCTCTGGCAAGGTGTCGACGTGCCCGGTCCGTCGCTGAGTCTGGTTATCCTGGACCGCATTCCGTTCCCGCGCCCCGACGATCCGCTGCTCACCGCACGTCAGCGGGCGGTGGAGTCGCGCGGCGGCAACGGCTTCATGACCGTGGCCGCCAATCACGCCGCACTACTGCTGGCCCAGGGCACCGGACGACTGCTGCGCAGTGTGGACGATCGCGGCGTGGTCGCCATTCTCGACTCCCGCCTCGCCACCGCGCGCTACGGCAGTTACCTGCGCGCTTCGCTGCCGCCGTATTGGGAAACCTCTGATCCAGAGGTGGTAGCGAAGGCATTGCGCCGGCTCACCGACACCGCGTGAGGCCTGCCCGAGCCGCACGATAGACCGCCCGATGCTTGCACGGCGAGTCTTGCAATCGCACTGACCACACTCGTGATTCGCCAAGCGTGCGAACGCAACTCGTGAGAACGTGTGCTGATGATGCACCACGCCGATGGCGAGGTACTCGGCGAATTTCTGGTCAGCGCACGATCTTTGGCCGAGTACCGCGCGATGTTTCAGCTGTCCGACGATGAGCTATCAGGTCGCAGAATCCTCGATTGTCCCGGTGGCGCAGCCAGTTTCGCGGCCGAGGCGGCTGAGCTGGGCGCGCAGGTCACCGCGATCGATCCGATCTATGCCACCGCACCACTGGAGCTGGCCGCGCGCGCGACCCCCGAAACCGAACGCGCGGTGGCCTGGGCGCACGCCCACGCCGACCGCTACCGCTGGGACTGGTACGGCTCCACCGCGCGGCACGCCACCATCCGCCGCGCCGCCGCCGCCCGCTTCGCACAGGACCTGCCCGCCGCGCCCCACCGCTACCTCGCCGGTTCGCTGCCGTCGCTGCCCTGCGCCGACGACTCGTTCGACCTGGCCCTGAGTTCGCACCTGCTGTTCAGCTACGCCGACCGTCTCGACGCCGACTTCCATCTGGCCGCCCTGCTCGAACTGGCCCGCGTGGCCCCCACCGAAGCCCGCGTCTACCCCCTGCTGGACTACACCGGCGCACCCCTGCACGATCTGGTCGACCACTTACGCACCGAACTGCACGACAAAGGCATCGAAACCGCGCTGCGCACAACCGGATACGAGTTCCACCACGGTGCCGACACCATGCTGACCCTGCGCCAGGCGGACTGATGTGCGCGGCTGTCGAGCGCAGGGCACCCGCCGCATAACCTCGAGAACGGTTCGCAACGTGTCGGACCCGCAATGATGTCGTTTTCCTACCGAAGTCATACCGCCCAAGAACACCGTCGACCCGGCGCGGTACGTTCTTAGTCGTGCATACGATGCGGACCGGCCGGTAGCACGGCCGTGGCGGAGAGATCTCGAGGCGTGGCACTGCCGCGTACGACCCTGACGCTCCTTCTGCTACTCGGAACCGCCGTCGCAGGCGTGACGCTGCTGTTCACCACCATGGATCCGCGAATGGACAGCGGCGGCATTCTCGTCGGCGGCCTGGACGTGCACATCTACCGCGACGGCGGCTGGCGGGCGCTGCACGAACGCGCCCTGTACATCGAGCCCACGCACTACGGCCTGCTCTACACCTACACCCCGTTCTCGGCCCTGGCGTTCCTGCCGCTGCTGTTGGTGCCGTGGGCGCACGTGACCACCACGTGGTTGGTGTTCAACCTGCTGGTGCTGTTCGGCGTTGTGCTGCAAAGCTTTCGGATGCTGGGCTACCGGGTCACCCCCGCACTGACCGCCGCCAGCGCCCTGCTGACGCTGACCTGCACGTTCTCCGAACCGGTGCGCACCACGCTGTACTACGGGCAGATCAACCTGGTGCTGATGCTGGTGGTGCTGTGGGATTTCTCCCGCGGGCCGAACAGCAAGTTGCACGGTCTCGGCGTCGGTCTCGCGGCGGGGATCAAGCTGACCCCGCTGTATTTCATCGCCCAATACCTGTTCCAACGGCAGTGGCGAGCCGCCGCGACCGGCACCCTCACGTTCCTCGCGACGATCGGCGCGACCGCACTGGTGTTGCCCAGCGATTCCTACCAGTACTGGACGTCGACGTTCTTCCATTCCGGCCGCATCGCCCCCGACGTCCACCCCGCCAACCAGTCCCTGCGCGGTGCCATCGCCCACCTCACCCACGGCCCTGCCCCCGTGTGGTTGTGGCTGCTGCTCGTGATCCCGATCGCCCTGGCCGCCCTGTGGCTGGCCGCGATCCTGGCCCGCCGCGGCGAACCCCTGCTGTCGGTGACGCTGGGCGGCCTCACCGCCTGCGCGATCTCCCCGTATTCGTGGGGCCACCACTGGGTCTGGTTCGTCCCACTGCTGGTCTACCTCATCCACCGAGCCCAAACCCGCGCCCCCTGGTGGCTGGCCGCGGCCGCCCTCTACCTGTCCACCGCCGCCTGGACCTACACCTACACCCCCACCTGGGTCAGCGTAGGAACCTTCCTACTGCCCCCATGGTGGCCGCTGCACCAGGTCCTGATGAACATCTACGTGATCGTCTACCTCATCACCCTGACCTGCGTCGCGATACACGTCCGCAAACGCACCCTCCCACCCGCCCCGATCGAACCGATCATCAATCCCGTTGCCCCCCAACAACTCTCCCCCACCCCCCGAGCAGCCGCCGCCCCCGACGACGACCGCCCGGCCATGGTGGACTGACCACGCTACGACGCTTTGCGATTGACGAGTTGACCGGCCCGCTGGTGCGAAACCCCGAGCGCGAGCCCGATCTCACGCTGAGAAAGCCCCGCCTCCGCGAGAGTTTGCGCAGCAGCGGCCGCAGCAGCGGCCGCAGCCGCCTTCAGTTCGTCGATTTGGCCGAGCAGCCGCTTGGATCGCTCCCACTTCTCCCGAACGGGCTCCGGGAGATTCACCTGGACCCGAAGATCGAACGAATCCGTGGGCACTTCCTGCATGATCCCGATGAGATCGCGTGCCATCGGCTCGACCTCCTGCAGGTTGCGGGCCTGAGTCCACTGATCGATTTCGAGGATGTGGACGAGCCAATACCGCTCGCCCCGTTCGACGCGCGCAGTGTAATTCACTTGCGCCACCACCCTTTCCCGAGCACTTCCTCGCACTGCTTGAAGATCGTAACGGCGAGGCGGTCGTCGATCTCGGCATGACGCCCGATGGGTATCTGTTTCCCACCGAGTTTGAAGACGGTGTGGTTGCCGCCTTCGCGAGCTAGCTCCCAACTGACCTCGCCGACCTTCGCGGCGTCGGCGATCTTTTTGATGAGGTCGCTCCGCTTCGTCATCAGTATGTTCTATCTTACCCTTGCCATGCAAGACAAGCCTAGGGTTGACATGGGTGTCAAACCGGCACGGAACCCGCCTTCAGCACGAAATACGTAGCAGGCGAATGCTTTCTGCGTGAATCGTCCTGCCGACTGGGGAACAACCCGACTACATTGGTTTCCATCAGGTGCGGGGCCGGTCCGGCCCGAGCGGGAGGGTGACATGACTGCTGAACTGGTAGACCAAGCGTGGCCGTTCGTGACCGCGGCGCTGGGGGCCTATGGTGCCAACGTGCTGACTCGGGTTCAGGACCAAGCCGCTGAAGGCACCGCAGACTGGGGTCGACAGATCCTGCAGCGTGTCTTCGGAACGCGCCCAGCCGACGAATCCCCGCCAGCTGCGATCGACAGGGCCGCCGCCGACCTCAGCGATCAGGAAGCTGTCGAATCGCTGCGTGGCCGGATCGGCCAACTGCTCGAGGCCGACCCCGAACTGGCCACCGAAGTGCAGACGATGGTTCATCAGGCCGGGCAGATCGCGAGCGGCCAGGGCCAGGTCAACGCCCAGTCCTACGGCAACTCCCAACAGAACAACCAGGGCCAGGGCATCTTTCAAGTGACTAACAGTGCCCGACCCGAGCGATAGTCCACAGGGCGCTGTCAACGCCGAGGCAAGCGGAAATTCGCAGCAGAACAATCTCGGCCAAGGCTCACTCACCGTCAACAACTACGGCAATCCCCAGCCATCGACCCGCTTGTCTACCATCCTCCCACCGCCCGAATTGGTCGGTCGGACAAGGGAACTCGATGGCTTGTTGACTCAGGCCCGACTCGCACGATCCACGAGCCGCGCCTTCCTCGTAACGACAGTTCGCGGCATGGGCGGCGTCGGCAAGACAGCGTTTGCCCGAGCCGCCGCAGCCGAGTTGATGGAGGACTACCCGGACGCCTGCTTGGAGATCGAACTCCACGGTTTCACGCCAGGAACCGAACCGCGCGATCCACGCGAAGTGCTGGGTGAAGTGCTCCTCGATGTCGGATTCGACGGCGCATCACTCCCCGACTCACTCCAGGGCCGAACGACCCGCTGGCGCGCCTGGCTAGCAGAGCGCCGCGTGCTACTACTCCTCGACAATGCCCGCGACGCCGACCAAGTAGCGCCTTTGCTCCCGGCGTCAACAGCCCGCTGCTTGACGCTGATCACGAGCCGCCACCCACTCGACAACCTCCCGAACACCACCAAGATCGCGCTCGACGTACTACCCGCCGATGAAGCGGTCGCCCTGCTCCAACAAGTCGCCGAGGACGTCACAGCCTCACCGACACCCGTTCTCGTCGAACTCGCACGCCTGTGCGGACACCTGCCCTTGGCACTGCATCCGATCGGCGACCTCCTCCGCCACGGAATGCCCGCACACGACCTACTCGACCTGATGAAGACTGCGGAACGCCCCTACGCGGATGTCCCCGACCTAGAGCGAGCGGTATCCGCCGCCTTCACCGTCTCGTACGACGCGCTGCCAGAGTCGGCCCGAATCCTGCTGCACGCCTGCGCAATCCATCCCGGCCCGAACTTCGACGCATGCTCCATCGCCGCCCTCACCGATCAAAAGTCGGCGCGAGTCCACTTGGGCCTGATCGAGCTGTCCACCCACAGCATGCTGACAACCACAGCCGACGGCCGCTTCACCTTCCACGATTTGTTCCTCGGATTCGCCCGCGTTCGCGCCGAAACACACCTGCCATCGAACGAAATCGCATCCCGCCTCGACAAGCTGTTCACCTATCTGGCAACAACGACACAAATCGCCACATCCGCCATCACCGATGTAGACGCCGACCTGAGCACCCTCATTCATCCAGCATTCCGTGACGCCGCGTCAGCCCGAATCTGGCTGACCTCAGCAACATACGAGCTCGCCCGAGCGACCGATCTCGCCCTGCAAACCGACAACGCGTCGGTGCCGCTACTCACGTCCGCTCTCGGCTGGTGGTTCACGATGGATGGCCAGTTCGGATCCGCGTCCGACCTGTACGAAGTTTCCGCGCGCCAGTCGCTGAGGTCGGAAAATCCGTCGTCGCACGCTCGAAACATCGAGCGTCAAGCCGAGATCGCCCGCATGCGCGGCGACTACAGCACCGCCACCACCCGCTACGACCAAGCCCTCACCCTCTACCGCGAACTCGGCCACGGACTCGGCACCGCACAAACCCTCAAAGGTCAAGCCGACACCGCCCTCATGCGCAGCGACTACAGCACCGCCACCACCCGCTACGACCAAGCCCTCACCCTCTACCGCGAACTCGGCGACCGACTCGGCACCGCACAGACCC
>NZ_JBHXRG010000046.1:0-16651 GCF_042716995.1 Nocardia sp. NPDC058640 | reverse complement strand
TCATGCGCAGCGACTACAGCACCGCCACCACCCGCTACGACCAAGCCCTCACCCTCTACCGCGAACTCGGCGACCGACTCGGCACCGCACAGACCATCAACGGTCAAGCCGACACCGCCCGCATGCGCGGCGACTACAGCACCGCCACCACCCGCTACGACCAAGCCCTCACCCTCTACCGCGAACTCGGCCACCGACTCGGCACCGCAAATGTCTTTCTCGGCAGAGCGCGAATGGCGGCCAAGCAAGGGCGGAACGACGTGGCAACGACGGCATATGTCGAGGCAGGCGCGATCTATCGAGAACACGGCCTCACATACTGGGCAGACCTATGTGAAGGTGCAGTACGGGAGCTCGAATGACGCCGCCCCCGCACAGTGTCAGCCCCGCGACCGATTACCCGCAGGACCAGTCGAAGATTCCCGACTCCAGGTCGAGTTGGGCGTTGCCGCCGCCGAAGTTCATGCCGGCGATCTCTTCGATTTCCAGGTAGTACGGGGTCAGGCCTTCGGGCAGGGCTTGGACGGGGAACGCGGTGCCGCCGAGGTGGGAGCGGCCGAAAAGAGGTTCGGCCCAGGGGATCCAGCCGGAATCTTCGGTGAGCGGGTCCTGGTATTTGGTGTCGGGCTCGTATTCGACGGGTGGGATGCCGACGTTGGGGTCGGCGGTGCGTTCGGCGAGCCAGATGCCGGTGGTGGGTTCGACGTTGTCCCAGGCGTTGCAGCCTTCGTCGCTTGCGGCGGGGGAACCGGGGGCGCGGACGTCGGCCGGTGGGGCAACCGGGCCGTCGGCGAATTCTTTCTCGGTGAGCCAGATCAGGGCGAAGGTGCCGCCGATCTCGTCGTTGAGCACCTGCAGTTTCGGGTGCGGGCGGGCGCCTGCCAGGTCGCGGGCCAGCGGGTCGTCCGAGGACGCGCCGGCTTCGACCGCGTCGCTACCGGCGAACTGGCCTTCACCCTGGAAGAACGCGATCGCGGGGAAGCCGGGGCCGCGGCGCTGGTAGTCGGCGGGCAGGCGCAGCGTGAACGCGTGCATCATCGGCAGCCCGGTGACGGGTCCGCGCGGCCACAGGGCGGGGTCGATGGCGGGTCCGGCGCTGCCCACCCAGCCGGCGTGCACCGGTGCGTCGAGCGTGAGCGGTTCACCGCCGGGTGTCTCGGCCAGTTTGTCCGCCGAGTCCCCGAAACCCAGGTCGTACGCCTTCATCGCAGCTCTCCTCTTCCATGCGCGGACAATGCCGGCGCCACCGCGAGCCTGCGCCGCCACGAGCGTAATCGCTGCCACCGACAGCTACGCACACTCCACCCGTCCAACCAGTGACCAATCCCCACCTGGCCGCACGAAAAAGGCGGTGCGGCAACCGAATCCGGTCACCGCACCGCCGCAGAAGAACTACCTCAGAGCACAGCCTTGAAAATCAACGTCACCACACCGGCGACCACGGCCAGCACCACCGCACCGACACCCCACTTCAGGCCATTGCGCTCCCACGGCCGCCCGGCATCCAGCGAGAACCGCCCCGCCCCGGTGAACGCCACCGTCACCGCGACCAGCGCGAACAGCAGCGGCGTGGAGAACCCCATCACCGACGGATCGGCGGGGAACAGCCCACCACTCCACAGCGCGTTGATCGCGTTGATCATCGTCCCGAGCACGATCGCCGCGGCCAACGGCGTGAACAGCCCGAACACCAGCAGCAGCCCGCCGACCAGTTCGCTGAGCCCGGCCAGCGTGCCGAACAGTTCGCCGGGGTTGTAGCCCATGGCGGTGAAGCCGTCGGCGTTGGCGCGCCAGCCCGGTCCGTTGAACCAGCCGAACAGTTTCTGGGCTCCGTAGGCGGCCATGAGTCCGCCGAAGCCGATGCGCAGCACCAGCAGGCCGATGCCGGTGGCGGTGGTCTGGTCGTCGATGGTGGTGGCGGTAGCGGTGATGCGGGTAGCGGTGTCGGTCATCGTGTCCTCGTCTCGATTCAGCACGTCGCCACAACCGGACCGCAGTCCGATTGCATTCTCCGAACACAACCTCGGGTCCGCGGCAACTATTTCACGCCGCTCCCCACAATTCCGTGACCCCTGTCACAGGCAAACGAAAAGGGCCGCCCCACCGGGACGGCCCTGTTCGAGAAAAACTTCAGATCACCAAGCCATGGTGGCGTAGCCGACCAGCGTGCTCTCCGACTCCTGCGACAGCTTCCAGGTCTCGTCGACGTTCACCCAGGTCACCGGGATCGGGAAGGTGTAGTCACCCAGTCGGCTGTTCAGCGTGGCCGACAGCGTGTCGCCGTCCACGGTGACCGGGCCCGACACGTCCCAGCTGTAACCGGGGATCCGGTTGACGGTCTGGTTCACGACCGCCAGGCCGCTGGCATCGCCGGACTCGAGCTCGGCAGCCGAACCGTTCATCGCGGCCTGCAGCTTGCCGTACAGCTCACCGGCCGACGGGGTGGCCGGGGCGGCGATCGCGGCGGGCGCGGTGGCGACGACGGCGGCGGTGACCGGTGCGAAGAGGGCGGCAACGGCCATCGACGCGGCGAAAAGCGAACGCTTCATGGGTAGATCTCCTTCAAGTTAGGCAAGCCTAGGCTCAGTATAGGCATACCTCTGTCGAGAACACCTACTCGACGAGGAAGAAGAAGTACGCCAGGAACAGCACCATCAGCGCCCACATGGCCGGGTGCACTTCCTTGTACCGACCCTTGGCCACCATCACGATGGGGTAGAAGATCATGCCCATGGCCAGGCCGTTGGCGATCGAGTAGGTCAGCGGCATCATGATCACGGTGATGAACGCGGGCACCGAGTACTCGAGGTGCCGCCAGTCGATGTCACCCAGCGAACGCGCCATCAGCACGCCCACCACGATCAGCGCGGACGAGGTGATCTCGGCGGATCCGGCGACCACCGCGAAGATCGGATAGCAGAACATCGCGATCAGGAACCAGCCCGCCGTGGTCACCGCCGTGAGTCCGGTTCGACCACCCGCTGACACACCGGCGGTCGATTCGACATAGGCGGTGGTGGTGGAGGTACCGATGATCGCGCCCGCGGTCGTGCCGACCGAGTCCGCGGCCATGGCGCTGGCGGCGCGGGGCAGCGTGCCGTCCTTGTTCAGCAGACCGGCCTGGTTCGCGACGCCGATCAGCGTGC
Source organism: Nocardia sp. NPDC058640 (assembly GCF_042716995.1). Taxonomy (NCBI): domain Bacteria; kingdom Bacillati; phylum Actinomycetota; class Actinomycetes; order Mycobacteriales; family Nocardiaceae; genus Nocardia; species Nocardia sp. NPDC058640. Next base: position 13,505 of record NZ_JBHXRG010000046.1, on the reverse strand, counting down.
CGGAGGCATCGAAGAAGTCCACGAACAGCATGGTCAGCACGACCACGATCATCTGTCCGGTGAAGGCGTCGGGCAGGTGGATGATCGCCTGGCCGAAGGTCTGATCCAGGCCCTTCGGCATTTCCGCGATGCCGTCGGGCAGGCCGACCAGGCCCGTGACCATGCCCAGGATGGTGGTCGCGACGATGCCGTAGAGCACCGCGCCGTGCCAGCCGATCACCAGGAAGATCACGGTCACGATCAGACCGAACAGCGCCAGCAGTGTGGTGCCCTTGTGGAAGTCGCCCAGCGTGACCAACGTCGCTTCGCTGTTGACCACGATGCCCGCGTTCTTCAACCCCAGGAACGCCACGAACAGACCGATGCCCGCGCCGACCGCGAACTTCAACTGCAGCGGGATCGCGTTGAGAATGCGTTCCCGGACTTTCGTGATCGCCAGAATGAAGAAGATGATGCCCGACAGCAGCGTGCCCGACAGCGCCACCTGCCACGGAATACCCATGCTCAACACCACGGTGTACGCGAAGAACGCGTTCAGGCCCATGCCCGGCGCCAGCGCGATCGGGTACTTCGCCCAGATGCCCATGACCAGGGTGCCGAAGATCGCGGCGACGGCGGTGGCGGTGAAAACCGCCTGCATGGGGATGCCCTTGTCGCCGAGGGCGCCCTCGTCACCGAGGATCGACGGGTTCACCGCGAGCACGTAGGACATCGCCAGGAACGTGACCGTCCCCGCCATCGCCTCGCGCTTGAAGGTTGACCCACTCGACGAGACACCGAAATATCCGTCGATGCGCCCTCGGGCGCGGGTCAGTACATCGCTGGCCATGACTCTCCAGTCCGGGTTCTCAAAAGAAGGCTCAAAACAAAGATTGCCCCGGAACGGTAGCGGAAAGTTCACTCAATCGAATAACCCGGCACTCGTGTCACCGGGTACCGTTACGCGCCCGCGACGGCCACCAAGCCCAGTTCGGCGTCGGAGGCCAGCAGCGCGTTGTGCGGCAGGACCCGCACCGTGTAGCCGACAGCGCCGGAAAGCGGCACCGGCGCCTGGATCGAATACAGCTCGAGGCCGTGGTCGGTGCCTGTGTGCGACATCTCGAAAGTGGTCGTGTCGGACAGGTCGTCGGTGGGCGAGACTCGGCCCAACACCGCCTGCACCACCACGTCCGACGGCGCGAGGCCGCCCAGATCCACGCGGGCGTGCAGCGACAGTTCGGCGCCGATCACCGGGGTATCGGGCAGCCCGGAACTGTCGACCTGCGCGATCCGCACCGACGGCCAGGCGGCGTCGATGCGCTTGCGATATTGCGCGACCTGCGCGGCGCCGGCGAAATCGTCGGCGGCGGCGCGACCGAACGCCGCGGCCGCGGGTCCGTAGTACTGCTGCGCGTAGTCGCGCACCATGCGCGAGGCCAGCACCTTCGGGCTGGTGGTCTGCAGGGTGTGGCGCACCATCTCGGTCCAGCGCACCGGCACGTCGTCGGCGTCGCGGTCGTAGAAGCGGGGTGCCACGGTGCGTTCGACCAGTTCGTACAGTGCGTTGGCCTCGAGGTCGTCGCGGCGGGTGTCGTCGCGGATGCCGTCGGCGGTGGGGATGGCCCAGCCGTTCTCGCCGTCGAACATCTCGTCCCACCAGCCGTCGCGAATCGACAGGTTCAGCCCGCCGTTGAGCGCGGACTTCATCCCCGACGTGCCGCAGGCCTCGAGCGGGCGCAGCGGATTGTTCAGCCACACATCGCAACCCCAGTACAGGTAGCGGGCCATCGACATGTCGTAGTCGGGCAGGAACACGATGCGATGCCGCACCTGCGGGTCGTCGGCGAACCGCACGACCTGCTGGATCAGCGCCTTGCCGCCGTCGTCGGCGGGGTGACTCTTGCCCGCGACCACCAGCTGCACCGGGCGTTCGGGGTCCAGCAGCATCGCGCGCAGGCGTTCGGGGTCGCGCAGCATGAGCGTGAGCCGTTTGTAGGTGGGCACGCGGCGGGCGAAGCCGATGGTGAGCACGTTCGGATCGAAGACGTCGTCGATCCATCCCAATTCGGCGTCGGCGGCACCGCGCTGCCGCCAGGAATCGCGCAGCCTGCGCCGCACTTCCTCGATCAGGATGCCGCGCAACGTGTTTCGCGTGGACCACAGCTGTCCCAGGTCGACATCGCTGAGCTTCTCCCAGCCCCGCGCCTCCTCGACCAGCTCCGGCCCGACCAGTTCGCGTGCCTTGTCGATCCATTCGCGCGCGGCCCAGGTGGGCGCGTGCACACCGTTGGTGACCGAACCGATCGGCACCTCCGAGGCGTCGAACCCCGGCCACAGCCCCGCGAACATGTCCCGGCTGACTTCGCCGTGCAGTTTCGATACACCGTTGGCGCGCTGGGCCATTCGCAAACCCATGTGCGCCATATTGAACACCGACGGGTCACCTTCCCGACCGAATGCGAGCACGCGATCCACGGAAAGCCCCGGCAGCAAAGCGGATTCGGCTTCACCGTGCGATCCACCGAAGTACCTGCGCACCAACGGCATCGGGAACCGGTCGATGCCGGCGGGCACGGGCGTGTGTGTGGTGAACACGGTGCCCGCGCGCACGGCGGCCAGCGCGGTGTCGAAATCCAGTCCGCCCGCGATGAATTCGCGAATGCGCTCCACGCCGAGGAACCCGGCGTGCCCCTCGTTCATGTGGAAGACGTCGGGGTCGGGCAGCCCGTTGGCGCGGGTGTAGGCGCGCACCGCACGCACACCGCCGATCCCGGCCAGGATCTCCTGCTTGATCCGATGATCCTGGTCGCCGCCGTAGAGCCGGTCGGTGACGGCGCGCAGCTCGGGATCGTTCTCGGCGATGTCGGAATCCAACAGCAGCAACGGAATTCGGCCCACCTGCGCGATCCACACCCTGGCGCGCAGGACGCGCCCTTCGGGCATCCCGACGTGGATGAGCACCGGCGAACCGTCGCTGGTGAGCAGCCGCAACGGCAGACCCTGCGGGTCCAGCGCCGGATAGTGCTCCATCTGCCAGCCGTCCGCGGACAGCGACTGCCGGAAGTAGCCGGAGCGGTACAGCAGCCCGACACCGATCAACGGCAGACCCAGATCCGAGGCGGCCTTGAGGTGGTCGCCGGCGAGAATGCCCAGGCCACCGGAGTAGTTCGGCAGCACCTCGGTGACACCGAACTCCATCGAGAAGTACGCGATCCCCGCGACCTCGGTGCCCGACTGCTCCTGGAACCAGCGCGGACGCGTGAGGTAGTCCTGCAGGCCGGCGGCGGCCGCATCGACGCGCGCGAGGTATTCGGGATCGGCCGCGAGCTCATCGAGCCGCTGCGCGGGCACCTCGCCCAGCATCCGCACCGGGTCCTGCCCGACCTCGCGCCACAGCCGCGGATCCAGGTCGGCGAACAGATCCTGGGTCGGCCCGTGCCAGGACCAGCGCAGGTTGGTGGACAACTCCCCCAGCGCGGCGAGCCGCTCCGGCAGATGAGCGCGGACAGTGAACCGACGAAGTGCCTTCACCCCTGGAACCGTACCGGCTGTTCGGCCTCCCCGGGACTTCAGCGGGCCGTCCGGTGGCCCGACTGTCGGCAGTCGAACTCGCGTTTGCGCCGAGGGGCTGGGCAGTTACCCCCGTCTTGCGTGATCAGTGGGTTGCGGCACTCGGATCACGCTGCCTTCCTGGCTGGGCGAAATGCAGTACGTTGACTACGTGACCGGCCGGATAGCCATCGATGACATTGCCCCGTCCATCCCCGGCGGCCGCCCGGCCAAAGCCGCAGTCGGCGAGGTATTTCCCGTACGCGCCGTCGTCTGGCGCGAAGGCCACGACGCGGTAGCTGCGACGCTTGCGGTGCGCGCCCCCGGCTCTTCCCGCACCACCCGTATTCGGATGTCCCCCGACTACCAGCCCGACGTGTTCAACGCCGTGTTCACCCCCGACACCACGGGCCTGTGGACCTACCGTGTCGAAGGCTGGAGCGATCCGATCGCGACCTGGCGTTCCGCGGTCGAGGCGAAGCTGTCGGTGGGCCAAACCGCCGCCGACCTGGCCAACGATCTCGAGACCGGCGCGATTCTGTTCGACCGTGCCGCCCAGGCCGTGCCGAAGAAGCAGTTCGAACGCCTGCGCGCCGCCGCCACCGCCCTGCGCAGCGACGAGCAGCTCCCGGCGCGGGTGGCCGGGGCGTTCTCCGAGGAGGTCGCCGACATCCTGCGCGCCACCCCGCTGCGCGAGATGGTCACCCGCGGCCCCCAGTTCTCGGTGCTGGTCGAGCGCCGCCGCGCCCTGGTCGGCTCCTGGTACGAGTTCTTCCCCCGCTCCACCGGCGGCCGCGACGCCGACGGCAACCCCGTCCACGGCACCTTCGCTACCGCCGCGCGCGAGCTGCCGCGCATCGCGGGCATGGGCTTCGACGTGGTCTACCTGCCCCCGATCCACCCGGTCGGCGAGGTGAATCGCAAGGGCCGCAACAACACTCTCACCACCGAGCCCGGCGATGTCGGTTCCCCGTGGGCGATCGGCTCGGCGGACGGCGGCCACGACGCGATCAACCCGCTGCTGGGCACCGAACAGGATTTCGTCGAATTCGTTTCGCAGGCAACAGCTCTGGGTCTCGACGTCGCCATCGACCTGGCCTTGCAGTGCGCGCCCGACCATCCCTGGGTCGCCGCCCACCCGGAGTGGTTCACCACCCTGCCCGACGGCACCATCGCCTTCGCCGAGAACCCGCCGAAGAAGTATCAGGACATCTATCCGGTCAACTTCGACAACGACCCCGACGGTCTCTACGCCGAGATCCTGCGCGTGGTTCGGCACTGGATCTCGTTGGGCGTCACCATCTTCCGCGTGGACAACCCGCACACCAAGCCCGCCGATTTCTGGGAGTGGTTGATCGCGCAACTGCGGCGCACCGACCCCGACGTGATGTTCCTGTCCGAGGCCTTCACCCGCCCCGCCCGCCTGTACGGTCTGGCCCGTCGCGGATTCAGCCAGTCGTACACGTACTTCACCTGGCGCGTGCACAAGTGGGAGCTCACCGAGTTCGGCTACGAGATCGCCGCCAAGGCCGACGAGGCCAGGCCCAATCTGTTCGTGAACACCCCCGATATCCTGCACGAAAGCCTGCAGTACGGCGGCCCCGGCATGTTCGCCATCCGCGCGGCCCTGGCGGCCACCCTGTCCCCCACCTGGGGTGTCTACTCCGGTTTCGAGCTGTTCGAGCACGAGGCCGTGCGCGAGGGTAGCGAGGAATACCTCGACTCGGAGAAGTACGAACTGCGCCCCCGCGATTTCGCCGGGGCTCTGGAACGCGGCGAATCATTGGAGCCGTGGCTGACCCGCCTCAACGAGGTGCGCCGCAATCACCCTGCGCTGCAACAGTTGCGGTGCATCCACTTCCACCACGTCGACAACGACGCGCTGATCGCGTACTCCAAGGTCGATCCCGCCACCGGCGACGCGGTGCTGGTGGTCATCAACCTGAACCCGTATTCCGCTGAGCAGGGCCACATTTCGCTGGACATGCCCGCGATCGGTCACCAGTGGCACGACCACCTGACCGTCTTCGACGAGGTCAGCGGCGAGGAATACCACTGGGGCCAACACAATTTCGTGCGCCTTGACCCCACCCGCGCGGTCGCGCACATCCTGTCGCTGCCGACCGTGCCCGCCGCCGCCCGCGCACCGCTGGCCTACCGCGAGACATTCTGATGAAACGTCGCGATCTGCTGCTGCTGGCCGCGGGCACCCACCCCGACCCGCACACCGTGCTGGGCGCTCACGCGCACGCCGACGGCACCGCGGTCAGTGTCCTGCGCCCGCACGCCGACACCGTGACCGTGCTCGTCGGCGGGACCGAACATCGTCTGAAGTCGTTGGGCCACGGCATCTTCGAGTCGGTGCTGCCCTATCCGCGGATCGACGACTACCGCATCCGCACCGAGTACCCCGGCGGCCAGACCGTGGTCAGCGCCGACGGCTACCACTTCCTGCCCACAGTCGGCGAGTTCGACCTGCACCTCATCGGCGAGGGCCGCCACACGCGCCTGTGGGAAGTACTGGGCGCACACCCCCTGCACTACACCACCCTCGACGGCGACGTCGACGGCACCTCTTTCGCGGTCTGGGCACCAAATGCGCGCGGTGTCACCGTCTTCGGCGATTTCGACAGTTGGAGCGGCACCTCGGCCCCGATGCGCGCACTGGGCAGTTCCGGGGTGTGGGAGGTCTTCGTCCCCGGCGTCGGGCCGGGCACCCGCTACAAGTACCGGATCCACGGCGCCGACGGCCGCGTCATCGATCACGCTGACCCCCTGGCCTTTTCGACCGAGATCCCGCCCGCGACCGCGTCGGTGGTCACGCGCGCCGACCACGTCTGGACCGACAGCGCCTGGCTGGACCGCCGCGCGAACACCGAGGCCACCAGCTCCCCCCTCAGCGCCTACGAAATCCACCTGGCCTCCTGGCGACCGGGTCTGGACTACCGCGAATTGGCCCACCAGCTGGCCGATTACATCCTCGCGACCGGATTCACGCATGTGGAGCTGCTGCCCGTGGCCGAGCACCCGTTCGGCGGTTCGTGGGGCTACCAGGTCACCTCCTACTACGCCCCGACCTCCCGTTTCGGCAGTCCCGACGACTTCCGCTACTTCGTCGACCACCTGCACAACGCCGGCATCGGCGTGCTGCTGGACTGGGTCCCCGCCCACTTCCCGCGCGACGAATGGGCGCTGGCCCGTTTCGACGGCACCCCGCTCTACGAACACCCCGACCCGCGCCGCGGCGAGCAATTGGACTGGGGCACTTATGTTTTCGACTTCGGTCGCAACGAAGTCCGCAACTTCCTTGTCGCAAACGCCTCGTTCTGGATCGAGGAATTCCACATCGACGGCCTGCGCGTGGACGCCGTCGCGTCGATGCTGTACCTGGACTACTCCCGCCCCGACGGCGGCTGGGAACCCAATATCTACGGCGGGCGCGAGAACCTGGAAGCCGTCGACTTCCTGCAGGAACTCAACGACACCGTGCACGGCGCCCACCCCGGCGTGCTGACCATCGCCGAGGAGTCCACCACCTGGCCCGGCGTCACCCGCGGCACCGACGTCGGCGGCCTGGGTTTCACCATGAAGTGGAACATGGGCTGGATGCACGACACCCTGGGTTACCTGGGCCGCGACCCGATCCACCGCAGCTGGCACCACAACGAGATGACGTTCTCGCTGGTCTACGCGTGGAGCGAGGCCTACGTGCTGCCGATCAGCCACGACGAGGTCGTGCACGGCAAAGGCACCCTGTGGACGCGGATGCCCGGCGACGACTTCGCCAAGGCCGGCGGTGTACGCGCCCTGCTGGCCTACATGTGGTCGCACCCCGGCAAGAAACTGCTGTTCATGGGCCAGGAATTCGGTCAGTTCCGCGAATGGGACAACGATCGCGGCCTGGACTGGCAGGAACTGGAAAACCCACTGCACCAAGGCATTTCCACGATGGTCGCGGATCTGAACCGCACCTACCGCGCCCACCCTGCCCTGTGGGCCCAGGACACCACCCCCGGCGGCCACTCCTGGATCGAAGCCGACGACAGTGCCGCCAATGTCTTCGCGTTCCTGCGCTGGGGCAGCGACGGCACCGCGGTGGCGTGCGTGTTCAACTTCTCCGGCTCCACCCGCGAGAACTACCGAATCGGCTTGCCGCACACCGGTTCCTGGCACGAGATCCTCAACACCGACGCCGCCGAATACGCGGGTTCCGGCATCGGCAACCTCGGCGCCGTCACCGCCGACGACACCCCCAGCCACGGCCACCCCGCCTCGGCCACCGTCACGCTGGCACCCCACAGCGCTCTCTGGTTGTCCTCGAAACCCTGACGCCCACAGGTACGACGAAGCCGCCCGGGCGATGGTCATCCGGGGCGGCTTCGAAGCACGGATCAGTACAGCGCGGCAGCGAGCTTGCGACGAGCCGCGATCACGAACGGCTCCGCCGGGTCGAACAGCTCGAACAGCTCGAGCAACCGCGTGCGAGCCTTCGTCCGGTCGTCGCCCGCGGTGCGCTTGACGATCGCGATGATCCGATCGAACGCCGCCTCCGCACGCTGCTCGAACATCTCGACATCGGCCGCGTCCAGTGCCGCGTCCAGATTCGACGGATCGGCATCCGCGGCGGCCACCACGGCCGGATCCAGCTGCTGCGCCCTGGTCAGGAACCGCAGCTGCCGCAGCGCCGCCTTGGCTTCCTCGTTGCCCGGCTCCTCGGCGATGATCGCCTCGTAGGCCGCCTCGGCCCCGGCGAAGTCACCTTCGGACAGCTTGTCCTCCGCGTCGACGAACCGCGGGTCCTCGGGTTCGGGTTCGGCGGCGGCCGCGCCCGGATCACCCTCGAGCTTGCCCGCGGTCGCGTCCATCACCGCGTCCAGCCACTGCCGCACCTGCGGATCCGGCTGCGCGCCTTCGAAATCGGCCAACGGCTGCCCGGCCGCCACCGCGATCACCGTCGGAATGCCCTGCACCCGCAGCGCCTGGACGATGTTCATATTCGGCTCGGCCTCGATCACGGCCAGATCCCACGCACCACGGTCCTCGACATTGAACCGTTCCAGCGTGCGAACCAGGTCGACGCTGCCCTGGCTACGCTGCGAGTACAGCGCGACCACCACGGGCACCTGCGTCGACCGCCGGATCACCTTGGCTTCGAAATCCGCCTCGGTGACTGTGTGGTTCCCCGAGGCAGCGGCAGCCGCAGGCCCACCGGGTGCGGCGGGCGGCTGCTTCAGCGCGGACAGATCCACCGCACCGGACATGGCGGCGGCAGCGACGGGCGAAGGACGACGGGCAGCGGGTCGAGTCACGGTTTCAGTTTGTCACGAAGCGTTCGAGGAAGCAGCCGCGGCGCCCTTGCCCGCGTCGACACTGAGCTCACCCAGCTGCCCGGTGCGCTCGGCCCAGCGCTCGAACCACACCGTGGCCAGCGGCGGAACGCTGGCGCCCAGCGCGAGCAGCAGCGTGCGCCGCGTCCACTCCAGCTCCCGCGACACAACCAGCGTCACGATCAGATAGCCGACGAAAATCGTGCCGTGCACCGGCCCGAAGATCTTGACGCCGACAACCCATTGCGGATCGGTCAGCACGCCCAGCTTGTCCAGGAAGAACGGAATCCATTTGAACGCCATCCCGATCAGCAGTCCGATCCACGAGATCGCCTCGGCGATCGCGAACAGTCGAAACCGCTTCGCCGGCGTCCTGACATCGAAGAATTCACCCATAACAGCCATTGTGCAGCATGACCTACGACACAACGTAGTTGGATGGCTCACAATGACGGCCCCGGCATTCGCGAGAACACCGGGGCCGTCGGTCGAACAGAATCAGGCAGGCACGCGAATGATCAGCGCGTCACCCTGACCACCACCACCACACAGCGCCGCAGCACCGACCCCACCACCGCGACGCTTCAACTCCAGCGCCAGATGCAGCAGAATCCGCGCCCCCGACATCCCCAGCGGATGTCCGATAGCGATCGCCCCACCGTTGACATTGACCTTCTCCGGGTCATACCCGAGCTTGCGCGTCGAAGCCACACCCACGGCCGCGAACGCCTCGTTGATCTCGATCAGGTCCAGATCGGCGGGCGTAATGCCCTCCTTCGCGCACGCGGCGAGAATGGCGTTGGCCGGCTGGTCCTGCAGGGTCGAATCCGGCCCGGCGACCTGACCCGAAGCGCCGATCTCAGCGATCCACTCCAGCCCCAGCTCTTCGGCCTTGGCCTTGCTCATCACGACCACCGCGGCCGCACCGTCGGAAATCTGCGACGCGGTGCCGGCGGTGACCGTGCCGTCCTTGCGGAAGGCCGGACGCAGCTTGCCCAGCGACTCGGTCGTGGTGTCGGCGCGAATGCCCTCGTCCTCGGTCACGTAAACCGGGTCACCCTTGCGCTGCGGCACGGCGACCGGCACGACCTCGTCTTCGAACAGCCCGTTCTTCCACGCGGCGGCAGCGCGCTGGTGCGAGGCCGCGGCCAGCGCGTCCTGCTCCTCGCGGCTGACCTTGTCCAGGTCGTTGCGGTCCTCGGTCAGCAGGCCCATCGCCTGGTCGGTGATCACGTCGTGCAGGCCGTCGTAGGCCATGTGGTCGACCAGCGTGGTGTCGCCGTACTTGAAGCCCTCGCGGCTCTTGGGCAGCAGGTGCGGGGTCTGGCTCATGGATTCCATGCCACCGGCCACGATGATCTCGTGCTCACCGGCGCGAATCAGCTGATCGGCCAACGCGATCGCGTTGATGCCCGACAGGCACACCTTGTTGATCAGGATCGACGGCACATCCATCGGGATGCCACCGGCGATGGCGGCCTGACGCGCGGGCAGCTGCCCGGCACCGGCCTGCAGCACCTGACCCAGGATCACGTAGTCGACCTGTTCGGGGGCGACGCCACCCTTTTCCAGCGCGGCCTTGATGGCCACACCGGCGAGATCCGAGGCCTTGAAGCCCTTGAGGCCGCCGAGCAGCCGACCGACCGGGGTACGCGCACCGGACACGATGACAGAAGTGGTCACGAAAGCCTCGCATTCATTGAGTCGAACCTCGCCGGACGCAGACGGCACCGCCACACGCGTTCAGGAGTTGCCCTCCACGGTAACCGGTATCGGCTCGCGCCCGGCACGCAGGTCCGCGCTAGCTTGACAGGGTGACCAACGAGAACTTCATCCCCGCCGATTACGTCATCGCCATCGACCACGTCGGCATCGCCGTGCCCGACCTCGACGTCGCCGTGGCCTGGTACACCGACAACCTGGGCATGGTCGAGACCCACCGCGAGGTCAACGAGGCCCAGGGCGTCATCGAGGCCATGCTGTCGTGCCCCGCCGCCGCCGACCGCGCGGCCGCTCTGCAGTTGCTGGCCCCGCTGTCGCCGGAGTCCACCATCGCCAAGTTCATCGACCGCAGCGGCCCCGGACTGCAGCAGCTGGCCTACCGGGTCACCGATATCGAGGCGGTCTCGGACTTCCTGCGCGGGCGTGGCGTGCGTTTGCTGTACGAAGCACCCCGTCACGGAACCGCGGATTCCCGCATCAATTTCATCCATCCGAAGGATGCTGGCGGTGTGCTGGTCGAGCTCGTGGAGCCGAACCCGGATGTTACGCACTAGTACGCCGGTACGGTCGGTTCATCTCGGCGAGATCACATTCACGGTCGAGTCTCCATAGCCTGGCTCGAGGCTGTATTTTGTGTGCCATGTCGTCACCTGAGTCCGATCGCAATCGCTTCGTTGCACTGCCCTTCACCGTTGTGCGCAAGGGTTATGCGCAAGACGAGGTGCGCAACTACTTCGACCGCTTCGACGCGGAGCTTCGCGTCACCGCCACCGACCGGGACGCTGCCGCCGCGCAGGCCCGCAATCTCGCCAGCCAGCTGGAAGACGCGCGTGACGAGATCGACGAGCTCCGCAAGGAGGTCGACCGGCTTTCCGTGCCGCCGACCACCGCCGAAGGCATGTCCGACCGCATCTCGCGCATGTTGCGCCTGGCCTCGGACGAAGCGTCCGAGGTTCGCGCGCTTGCGCAGGCCGAGGCCGCCGAGATGGTGTCGATCGCCGAGCAGCAGGCCACCGAGATGCGTGGCAAGTACGAGTCGCTGCTCGCGGAGACCAAGGAGAAGCGCGAGGCGCTCGAGATCGAGTTCGAGCAGACCCTCGCCAACGCGCGCACCGAGTCCGCCAAGATCATCGAAGCCGCCCAGGCCGATGTCGAACGTCTGGGCAAGGAGGCCGAAGCCAAGCGCAAGGCCACCCAGCAGGACTTCGAGGCCACCATGAACGATCGGCGCACCAAGCTGACCCGTGCCATGGAGGAGCTCGAGGCCACCAGTCGCGCCGAGGCCGCCCAGCGGATCAAGGACGCGACCGACGAGTCCAACCGCCTGATCAGCTCCGCCACCCAGACCTCCGAGCGCAAGATCGCGCACGCCAAGGAACTGGCCGAGGAGATGCGCGTGCTGCGCGGCCGCGTGCTGGCCCAGCTGCTCGGTATCCGCGGTCAGCTCGACTCGGTGCCCGCCATGCTCGCCGCGGTCAACCGGGAGAGCGAACTGCTCGACGGCACCCCGGAGCGCAAGTCGATCAGCAACAACGGCAACAACAAGTCCGTGTCGGGCTCGCGCCAGAACAAGGCCATCCAGGAAGTCGCCGACGAGGACATCGTCGACGAGGACCGCGAGAGCGCCGACGTCAACTAGTACGCCTGTCGGACTCGTTACGACATTCACCACGAAAGAACCGAAGGCCGCCTCGAATCATCGAGGCGGCCTTCGGTTTTCGTCTGTCTTTGGTCAAGACCAGCGGCGGGTGATACCCCGGGTGCGCCTGCCGTTCCAGCAGCCCTGATGCCAGTGCCTGCGGTCGTCCTCGCCACCGTCTACCGCCCACGCAACGACATGCGCGACACCGACCGCGATCTCGTGATCGCAACCGGGACACCGATAGGTCTTCACCGCGCGGGCACCGGGAACCGTTCGCACGATATAGGTTTCGTCGCCGGGACCGTCCTCGGTGCGGCCGTAGACATCACCGAGGGGCGCGGGCCCCGCGGGGCGTCCCGTGCGTGGTTTACGTCGCGGCATCCCACTGTCTCCTAGAACAGGCGGAAAACGTTGCTCTCCGTGCCACGCAGCTCGTCGTAATCGAGCGTGAGGCAGCGGATTCCACGGTACTCCGCCAGCGTCTTCGCCTGCGGCCTGATCAGCTGCGCCGCGAACACCCCGGACACCGGCGCGAGCAGCGGATCACGGTTGAGCAGTTCGAGGTAGCGGGTGAGCTGCTCGACACCGTCGATGTCACCGCGACGCTTGATCTCCACGGCCACCGTGGCGCCGTCGGCATCGCGGCACAGCAGGTCCACCGGGCCGATCGCGGTCATGAACTCGCGCCGCACCAGGGTGTACCCCTCCCCGAGCTTCGTCACGTGCTCGGCCAGCAGTTCCTGCAGATGCGCTTCGACGCCGTCCTTGATCAGGCCGGGGTCGACACCGAGGTCATACGAGGAATCGTGCTCGATGTCCTCGATGGTGATGCGCAGTTCCTCGCCGGCCTTGTTGGTCACCACCCACAGCGCCTTCGCGGTCACCGGCTCCGGCACCTGCCCCTCGCGCAACGGTGTGACACCGTCGGGCAGCTCCGCGGGCGCGGCGTCGGGCACTTCCTGCTCCACCAGCCAGCACGGCGGGCTCATCCAGTTCAGGGGCTTGTACGAGCCACCGTCGGAGTGCACGAGCACCGAACCGTCGGCCTTGATCAGCAACAGCCGACGAGCCATCGGAAGGTGGGCGGTCAGTCGGCCGACATAATCGACCTGGCAACGAGCAATGACAAGGCGCACCCAAAGCACTGTAGGCGACCGTGGTGGGAACGCAAAAAGGCCCCCAACCAATGGTTGGGGGCCTTTCGCAATGATGTTCCGGCAGTGTCCTACTCTCCCACACCCTGTCGAGTGCAGTACCATCGGCGCAGGTGGCCTTAGCTTCCGGGT